>NZ_JBWKFZ010000008.1:0-391267 GCF_056433985.1 Streptomyces sp. NPDC044106 | reverse complement strand
CACGCCGGCGGGAAGCCCCTCCAACGTCGCGACAAGCGCGGGTCCGTGCGACTCCCCCGCGGTCAGCCAACGCAACCTGCTCAACGGATGCTCCTTCTGCCTCAGCTGTTCGTGCCCACCGGGAGCGCGTAGCCGGTGAACAGGCGTCGCATCTCGTCGTGGAACTCCGGGAAGGTCTTCGCCACGCAGGCCGGGTCGTCCAGTGTGATCGTGTCCGGCACGGCGAGTCCGAGTACGGAGAACGCCATCGCGATCCGGTGGTCGCGTCGGCACTCGACGCGGGTGGGACGCGGCACTCCGGGCCGGACGGTGATCCAGTCCTCGCCTTCGGCGGTCTCGATGCCGCAGGCCCGCAGGTTGGCCGCCACGGCGGCGACGCGGTCGGACTCCTTCAGCCGCGCGTGCGCGACGCCGCGAATGGTGATGGGCGCGTCGGCCAGCGGCGCGATGGCCGCGAGGGTCATGAACGTGTCCGAGATCTCGCCCATGTCGACGGTGAAGCCGCCGCGCAGCGGGCCGGTGCCCGTCACCGTGGTGGCCGCCCGGCCCACGTGCACGTCGGCGCCCGCCTGCCGGAGGACCTCGACGAAGCGGAGGTCGCCCTGGAGGCTGTCGGTGCCGAGGCCGGGCACGGTGACGGTGCGTCCGGTGACGGCCGCGGCGGCGAAGACGTACGAGGCGGACGACGCGTCGGGCTCGACCACGACGTCGGTGGCGCCGTACGGGCGGGGCGCCACGCGCAGGGTACCGTCCCCGTCCTCGTCGACCTGGGCCCCGAAGCGCCGCATCAGGGCCACCGTCATGTCGACGTACGGCCTGCTGACCAGGTTTCCTCCGGTGCGCACGCACAGGCCGCGGCGCATCAGTGGCGCGGCCATCAGCAGGCCGCTCAGGTACTGGCTGCTCAGGGACGAGTCGACCGTGAGCTCGCCGCCTTCCAGGCCGCCCGCCCGGATCAGCAGCGGAAGTCCGTTGCCCGGCCCCGGCTCCAGGTCGGCGCCCAGCGCCCGGAGCGCTTCGAGCAGGGGGCGCTGGGGGCGGGCGCGCAGCTGGGAGGAGCCGTCGAAGAGGAAGGTGCCGTGTCCGGTGGCGGCGAACGGCGGCAGGAAGCGGGCCGCCGTGCCGGCGTCGGCGCACCAGGGGCGTGCGGGTCCCTGCGGCCCGCGGCCCGCACCCGTCACCTCCCAGAACTCGTTCTCCGGGCTGCTTCGGACCGGGTGGCCGCAGACGCTCAGCGCCTCGCGGAACGCGACGGTGTCCTCGCTCACCAGTGGGGCGTGCACTCTGCTCGTGCCGTCGGCGGCGGCGGCCAGCAGGAGCAGTCGGTTGGTCAGGCTCTTGGATCCCGGTATACGGGCGGCCAGGCCGGTGCCCGGCGCGTTCTCCGTGATCACGCGGGTGTCTCCCTGCGACGAGGCGGGCGGATGAGGATACGAAGCGGTGCGCCGGGCCGGGGCCGTCAGGTTCCCGGCCCGGCGCACCGTGTGCGCGGTGGTGACGTCACCATTCGAGCAGGGCGAGCCCCGCGGCCATGCCGCCGCCGAAGCCGGCCAGCAGGACCAGGTCGCCCGGGGCGAAGGCCCCCTTGCGAGCGGCGGCGTCCAGTGTGATCGGGATGGAGGCGGCGCCCGTGTTCCCGTACTCCTCAAGCGTGAGGTGCGTGGTGGCGCGGGACAGCGACAGGTCCTCGATCACGGTGTCGAGCATGACGCCGTTGGCCTGGTGCGGCACGAAGTGGGCGATGTCGTCCGGCACCACACCGGCCTCGTGCAGGAACTGCTTGGTGAGCTGCGGCAGTTGCTCCACCACGAAGCGGCGCACCTCGCGCCCGTCCATCGCGAAGTACTGCAGCTCGGCGTCGATCGCGGCCCGGTCCGGGGGGATCCTGCTGCCGCCCGCCGGTACCTGGATCAGGTCCGACAGCTCGCCGTAGGTGTGCAGGGCGACTTGGCGCACCTTCGGGCCCCTGCCGGGTCCGAGGACCATCGCGCCCGCTCCATCGCCGAAGAGCACGACCGTCTTGCGGTCGGCCGGGTTGAGGATGCGCGAGTACACGTCCGCGCCGATGACCAGCGCGTGGCCGCCCGTCTTCGACAGCATGCCCTCGACCACCGACAGCGCGAACACGCTGCCCGAGCAGACGGCGTTGACGTCGAAGGCAGCCGCGCCCAGGGCGCCGAGGCGCTGCTGCACGTAGACGGCGGTGGGCGGCTGCGGCCGGTCCGGCGTGGAGGTGGCCACCACGATCAGGGACAGCTGTCCCGCGGTGATGCCCGCCGATTCCAGCGCGGCGCGTCCCGCCGCCGCCGCCAGGTCCGACGTGGCCTCTTCGGGCGCGGCCCAGCGCCGTTCCCTGATCGCGGTCTTACGGACGATCCACTCGCCGTCGACCCCGGCCGGGGCCCCGACCTCGTCATTGGAGACGATACGGTCCGGCACATGGGCGCCCGTACCGAGAACTGCGATATCGGTTGCGATACCGGTCATTCGCCTGCCCCACCCTCAACGCGACGTGAATGGATTCTGCACATGGCCGGTGCCTGTACGGCCCCGCCGTTCCCGTGCGCGGCACGCGTGGGCGGCCGCCATGGACCGCCCACGCACTCACGGACCCGCACGATGCCCTACCGCCGCTCGTAGATCCGCTTGTGGCCGCGGAGAGCCGCGAGGCGGAACTGGCCGCCGCTCTGCACCGGCGTCGGGTAGTCCCCGCCGTCCGTGGGGAAGGACCGCTCGTGCAGCTCGCGGTAGCCCGCGTAGTCCAGCGGCTTGCGCCGCTCGATGGCGGCGCGGTGCTCCGCCGTGCGCAGCTGGTCGCGGTAGCCGGGCACCACCTGTCCCGCGAAGAACTCCGCGACGCTGCCTGAGCCGTAGCTCAGGAAGCCGATCGACCGGCCGGTCAGGTCGTCCGCCTGGTCGAGCAGCGCGGCGAGGCCCAGGTAGACGGAGGCCGTGTAGCTGTTGCCGATCACCCTGTTGTACGCGGTGGTCAGCCCGAGCGCCTGGTCGATGGCGTCCTTGTCGGTGTCGTAGCCGCAGTAGTTCAGCAGGTGGCGGTGGGCCTTGTAGGCCATCTTCGTGAACGGCTGGTGGTAGCAGAACGCGGCGAAGTCCTCCAGGGCGTGTCCGCCCTGCTCCGTGTAGTCCTTCCAGCAGCCCTCGACGGCCTGGAGGTAGGCGGAGATCGACTCCTGCCCGTCCACCAGCGCCGCGTCGCGGTAGTTGGGCCGCCAGAAGTCCATCACGTCCGCGGTGAACAGCCCCGAGGGGCCGTCGAGGCGGATCAGCGACGGGTCGGCGCTCACGAGCATCGCCACGGCGGCGGCGCCCTGGGTCGCCTCGCCGGGGCTGTCTAGCTCGTACTTGGACACATCGCTGGCGATCACGAGGACCTGCTGCGAAGGGTCGCGGGCGACCAGGCCGAGCGCGAACTGGAGCCCCGCGGTCGCCCCGTAGCAGGCCTGCTTCAGCTCCACCACACGCGCCGCCGAGGGCAGCCCGAGCAGCGAATGGACGTACACACCACCGGACTTGGCCTGGTCGATCGAGGACTCCGTCGCGAAGACAACGGTGCGGATCCGCTCGCTGCCGTGCCGCTCGACGATCGGGGCGGCCGCCGCGGCGGCGAGCGTCACGATGTCCTCGTCGGCCGCGGGGACGCTCATCGACTCCTGGCCGATGCCGATGTGGTACTTGCCGATCTCCGTGCCGTTGTACTCGGCGAGCGCCGTGTGCGGCAGCACGAACTCGGTCGTCGCGAACGACAGATCATGAATACCTATGCCTGAACCACTGGCCATGCCTTACACACCGACCTTTTCCGTCTTGGTGTCGCGCTCCAACTGGACATGTGCACGCATCAGTTCGCCGGGATTCGTCTGCGCGGCGAGGAGCGAGAGCTCCCCGCACAGCACGGTCGCCGCCGCGATGACGGCGAGCCTGCGCGCGTTCTCCCCGGGCTCGCGCTCGGCCCGGCAGCCGAGCCGGGCGAGGTTGGTCTCGACGAACTCGATGCCCTTGCCGTTGCCGACCGTGCCGACGATCAGGTTCGGCAGCGTGCAGGCGAAGTAGAGGTCGCCGTCGCGGTCCTCGGCCATCGTGACGCCCTGGGAGCCCTCGACGATGTTGGCCGCGTCCTGGCCGGTCGCCAGGTAGAAGCCGAGCAGCATGTTGGCGTAGTGGGCGTTCGCCGAGCGGATGCCGCCGGCGAGCAGGGTGCCGAGCATGTTCTTGCGGATGTTCAGCTGGACCACCTTGGCGGCGGTCGTGTGCAGCACGTCGGTGACGACGTCGCGCGGGATGAGCAGCTCCGTGACCACGTTCTTGCCGCGGCCGAGGATGCCGTTGATCGCGGTGGCCTTCTTGTCCGTGCAGTAGTTGCCCGAGATCGACCCGTAGGCGATGCCGGGGATCGTGTCGAGGAGGTGCTTGAGGAGTGCGTCGGACGCGAGGGTCGCCATGTTGTGGCCCGACGCGTCACCGGTGGTGAACTCGAACCGGATGAACAGCAGGTTGGCGTTGATCTCGTGCCGGATGTTGATGAGCTCGGCGAACCTGCTGCAGCCGCGGACCACTTCGCGCAGCTCGTCGATGCGGGCGTCGATGGCCCGCGCCGCCACGTACGCGGTCTGCGCGTCCGTCGCCTCCACGAGCACCGAGCGGGTCATCCGCTCGTCGACGAGGGTGGCGACGATGCCGTGCTCGGCCAGCATGGAGACCTTCGCGCCACGACCCACGGAGGGCCACAGCGGTGTCTCGTAGGTGGCGAGCGGGACCTGGGTCTCGGTGGTGGCGACGTTGCCCGAAATGCGCAGGGGACCGACCCAGCGCATCGGGACGCCTGCTATCGCGTGTGTCTCGGTCATCGGGTGCTTCCCGTCAGCTCGGTGGCGGCCTCGACGGAGCGCGAGCGCTGGGCGAAGGGCCCGGTCTCGATACCGCGGTCGGCGCAGAAGTTTCGGAGTTCGCCATGGATCAGCAGGTCACAGCGCTGGAGTTCGGCGGGGGTGCGGGCGCCGAGCATGGTCTGCAGGGCCGCCAGCTGGTCGAGCCAGGTGGAGATCTGCGCGATCAGCGCGGAGACGCCCTCGTCCTTCAGGGTGCGCAGGAATCCGCCGGAGACGCCGACGCCGGACGCGCCGAGCGCCAGGGCGCGGGCCACGTCGAGCGCGTTGCGGACGCCGCCGGAGGCGAGGACGGGGATGCCGACGTCCTGGTTGTCCAGGAGGCAGGCGGCGGTGGACTGGCCCCAGCCGTGCAAGAACGCGTACTCGCGCAGTTCCCTGCGGCCGTTCTCGATGCGGGCGAAGTCGGTGCCGCCCCGGCCGCCGAGGTCGGCCACCTTGACGCCCAGGCTCTCGATGAGGAGGACGGTCTCGCGGCTCAGGCCGTTGCCGACCTCCTTGACGATCACGGGCACGTCGACGGCCGCCGCGATCTTCTCGATCTGCGGGACCCAGGACGAGAACGACCGGTCGCCCTCGGGCATCGGTGTTTCCTGGGCCGTGTTGATGTGGATCTGCAGGGCGTTGGCCTGCACCAGGTCGATGGCGCGCTGCGCCTTGTCGACCGAGGCCGTCGCGTTGACGTTCGCCAGGACGAACCCGTTCGGGTTCTCCTTGCGCAGCACGCTGAACGTGTCGGCGCAGGAGGGGTCCTTGAAGTACGCGCTCATGGAACCGGAGGCGACGGCCACGCCGGTCTCGCGGGCGGCGATGGCCAGGTCCCGGTTGATGACGCCGGTGCTGACGCTGCCGCCGGTCATGGCGTTGATGTAGAGGGGCACCGGCCAGGAGATGCCGGCGAAGGTCGTGGCCAGGGACACGTCGGGCCGGTCGAGGCCGGCCAGCGCGTGGTGGATGAACGACACCTCGTCGAACTGGTTGTGTCCGCTGTGCTGGCGCTGGTGCTCGACAGCGAGCCTGACGTGGTCGTCCTTGCGTTGAGAGATCATTCTGTGTTCCCTTCCATGGCGGGACGGATCGGCAAGGGCCGCACCCCCGCCGTGGTCCACCGGTTCTGTACGTGAGCGATGTCCAGTGACGCCTCGGCGTCGAGGAGCGCGATGCCGCAGTCGCCGCCGCCCGCCCCTGACGGCTTGGCCGCGCCGCCGACGGCTTCGGCGGCGTCACACAGCGCGGTCAGCCGCTCTGTGAAGATTCCGAGCTCCACCTCTTCGTCGAGGCGGGCCAACTCCTGCCGGGCCCGCCGGATCTGCCGCAGCAGACCTTCGCGGTCGCCGCCCTCCAGTGCGTCGGTCGAGGCACGCACGAAGTCGTTGCTGGTCTCCACGAACCTCCGGTGGGAGGCGCCGCCCCGCCAGGTCCGCCGGTCGAGGCCGGAGACCAGGGACGAGGTGGAGGCGGGTGTGCCGGTCCAGCCGACCTCCAGTGAGAGGCCCGCGGGCGGGGGCAGTACGCGTACGTCGTGGCCCGGCCAGGGCACGCGCAGGGCCTCCTCGACGCCCGCTCTTCGGGCGAGGTCGAGGACGGCGGCCCGGTCGGGTGCCCGATAGGCGATCCAGCCGCCCCAGGTGCCGGCGGCGAGATCACCGCCGGATGCCCTGGGTTCGATGCCCGCCGTGGCGAGCATCGCGAGGCGGTAGCGGGCGTCGCGGGTCAGGTCGATGCCGCAGTGGGCCGCCATGGCGGCGACGGTCGCCACGACGACTGCTCCGCTCGACCCGAACCCGAACTTGGTTCCGTTCTCGTGCAGTTCGCTGCTGACCGAGACGTCGAGCGCGGGCGCCGGAAGGCCTCGTTCGGCGAGCAGCCGGCCGACGGTCTCGATGGCCGCCGCCACATGGGCGAAGCTCTCGTGGAGCAGCTGCTCGTCCCGCGGTTCCATCCCGCCGAGCCGGCCCTCCCGCCATCGGCAGTGCGCCTTTCGCGCGGCGAGGTCGGAGGAGAGTACGACGCCGGGTTCGCCGGGGTCGGACACGGTGACGGTGACGTAGCGATCGACGGCGACCAGGATCGCCGGGTTGCCCGGCTCCACCACCGCGTACTCACCGGCGACGAACAGTTTGCCCGGCGCGCGCCGGACGACGGTCGGCCGACCGGTCACCGCCCGTCCCCGGGCAGCAGCCGGGCGCCCGGCCCCGGCCGGGCGATGTGGATCGCGCCGCCCTGCGCGGCGGCGCGCACCGCGTCGGCCACCCGGTCGGCGTCCGCGCTGCGGCAGAGCACCTTCACGTTCGGCCCGGCGTCCATGGTCGCGTAGGCGGCCACGCCGTCGCGCCTGAGCCGCAGCACGCTGTCGAGCACGGTGAGCGTGGCCGGGGAGAGGTAGCGCACCGCCGGGCGGGCCGCCAGCATCGTGGCGTGCATGCCGAGCGCGTTGCGTTCGGCGATCTCACCGACCGCTTCGAGGTCGCCGCGGCCGAGGGCCAGGCGCATGTCGGCCAGGTCTGCCTTGCTGGAGAGGGCCCACGGCTCGTAGAGGGGCGAGGTGTCGACGGTGCGGCGCATGGCCGCGCGGCTGGACACGTCCTTGGGGCCCGCGTTGACCACCGCGACGACGAGTGCGGGGTCGAGGGGGCCCGCGGGAACCGGCTCGGCGTACGAGCTCAGGTCCGCCTCCTCGTCCGTGCCGTCCTGCCGTCCCGCGTGCCAGACGACGAAGTCCCCGAAGAGGGAGCGGGACGCCGATCCGGAGCCGCGCCGGGCGAGGCGCGACAGCGCGGTGGCGTCGAGTTCCAGGCCGTAGGCGGCGGCAGCGGCCATGGCGAGGGCGGCGAAGCCACTGGCGGACGAGGCGAGACCCGCCCCGGTGGGGACGGTGTTCTCGGTGTCCACGACGGCCGGGTGGCTGGTGTCGGACAGCTCGCGCACCAGGTCGAGGAAGGTGATGATGCGCTGTCGCGCGTCGCCCTCCGCGGGTCTGCCGCCGAGCGTCACCTCGTCGTGCGCGGCGCCGGGGGCGAGCCGGACCCGGGTGGTCGTCGGGAAGATGTCCAGGGTCATCGACAGGCTGTCGGTGCGCGGCAGGATGAGCCGCTCGTCGCGCTTGCCCCAGTACTTGATGAGGGCGATGTTCGGGTGCGCCACGGCGGTCGCGGTGCCCGCCGTGTCCCGGTCGGCGGTGCGCACCGCCGTGGTCTGCTGTTCAGCGCCCATGGCCGGCGAACCCCCTCAGCGGTACAACCCAGGTCTGGACGGCGCCGGACTCGTGCAGCTGCCGGGTCACCGCGCTCGCCTGCTCCGACTGGGTCAGCGCGATCACGCAGCCGCCCATGCCACCGCCAGTGATCTTCGCCCCGAGGCTGCCCGCCCCGAGCGCGCCCTCGACCAGTGCGTCGATCCGGTCGGTGCTCAACCCGGCGCCTCTGAGCAGCTCGTGATACTCCGTCATGCGCGAGCCGAGCTCCTGCGGCTTGCCGTCAGCCAGGGCGTGCCGGGACTCGTCAGTGAGCTCCGTGGCGCGGCGTACGAATCGCTCCCGCGCTCCGTCGTGCCGCTCGAAGCCCTCGCGCAGCAGCCCGACCGCGTCCTTGGTGCGGCCCACCTCGCCGCTGTCGGCGACGATGAACAACCCGTCGCAGCCGATGGGCAGTTCCTCGGCCCTGCCCTGCTGAAACAGCAGGGGCCCGGACGCGCCCACGGCGGTGGCGTCGACGCCGCTGGCGCGGCCGTGCGCCACGTTCTCGGCGGTCTGCACCAGGTCGAAGGCGGTCTGCGGGGTGACCTCGCGGTCGAAGAGGTCGGCCAGCGCGAAGACGACGGCGCGCGCGCACGCCGCGCTGGAGCCGAGCCCGCGGCCCGGCGGGATCGCGCAGTCCAGGATCACGTCGAGGTGGACGTCGCCGGTGACGTCCATCGTCGACCGGAACTCGTCGGTGAGCCGCTGGAGCCAGTCGGATGCCTGCGTCGCCACCGGCCGCGTGGCGGAACCGGTCATCGTCAGGGACACGTCGCCGGAGTCGCCCGGGGTCCGTGCCGACCAGCCGGCGCTGGCCGTGACCGTCAGTTGCGGCACCGGAATCGCGAGGGCGGGGGCGCCGTAAACAACCGCGTGCTCCCCCAGCAAAATGGTCTTCGCATGGGCGCGACCGATACCGACCGAGCGAGCACGACGGATTTCTGACACCCCCTCCGCCGAGGCGGGTGATGTCAAAGCACTCAGCTCCCTTTGTCTTTTCTGCATGGAGATCGCATCATCCAGAGTTCTAGGAAGAGATGAAGCAAGAAAAGGGTCTGCGGGGAAGTATGTCGCTACTTCTCCGCAGACCCTCGTTCTTCGGGCCCCGGCGGGCGGATGTCTCTCAGGCGTCGGATCTCTCTCAGGCGTCGGAACGCAGCAGGTTCTCCACGCGCTTCTGCCACTGGTAGTACGAGGCGATCTTGTGGTACTCGCCCTTGGGCGTCGCCGCGATGCCGTAGATGTAGTTGCGGCCCGTGGTGTCGTACGGGGCGTTCTTGATGAGCCGCTCGAAGGTGGGCGCCATCTCGATGGGAAGGCCCAGCGGCTCCGGCGTCATGACGGAGTAGGTGATCCGGTTGATCTTCGGCGAGTCCCAGCTCAGCGTCACGTAGATGACGAACGACCGCTCGCAGAACTTCAGGAACTCCTCGCTCGGCTCCGCCATCCCGAGCTCGGCGAGGATCTCCCTGACGCCCTTCTCCTCGAAGCACTCGGCCGGCACCCGGTCGCCGACGCCGCCGCCGAAGTACAGGTTCATCGTGCGCTTGGTGTAGTCGATGCCGACCGTGCTCACGATGTCGGCGAGGCCCCACTTCTTGAAGAAGTCGAGGTTGGCGGCCACCCCGTCGGGGACGGAAGGCAGCTTGGCGAGGTCCTCGATCCTGATCAGCTTCTCGGCGGTGGGGAAGGACCAGGTCTTCGTGAAGCCGCCGGCGACGCCGAAGTCGACGCCGCAGCTGGTGATCGGGAGGTTCTCGTGAACCTCCTTGAGGAGGCTCGCGACCGGGTGGTCCGTCTTCGGCGTGAGGTTGTTCTCCAGGGCCAGGCCGTACGGGTCCAGGTCGGCCGGGAGCATCGTGAACCGGCAGTCGAGGTCTTCCGCGCTGCCTCCGGTCGAGGCCCGGAAGGAGATCACCGACTGCCCGATGACGTCCTTGTAGGTCTCCAGGATGGGCCAGACCTTCTCGCGGGAGCTGGTGACGTCCACCACCTGAGCCGTCTTCTCGATGATCGAGTACAGCTCATTCAAGTCGGTGGTCTCTGGCATTGTTCCTCCATGAATCGTTCTGGGCGTCCGTGTACTGCCCGCACAATTGCCGGGGCGACATCTCACACTTAAGGTCGTCAATTCCCCTCGGGCCGCAGAGCTCTCCCGAAGGGGGGACAACTCCGGGGCGCGGCGGGCCTTTCGGCCTCGCCCGCAAAGGGGTGGGGGGCACCATCACACGCGCGGCTCAGGAACCGTCCGCACAGGAAGCGGCACGGCATGCGTGGGATGAAATGCGGAGGGAATCGGTAGTGCACCGAGGTAGTGGACCGAGCAGGGGCTCGGGCTCGCCCGGACGAACCGGCGGCTACGCGCTCAACCCCCGGCCTCGCGGCGGGTTTTGGGCAGAGTCGGCGTGCAGAAATAGTGACACGGGGGCCACCTTCGAGCCAAGGCTTCGCAGAAGTGACGCGGGTCACATTGCGTGAAGTGATCGCCTGTGGCAGGCAATTGAGGGGGCGAGGACCCCGGAGCACGGTCCTCGCCCGACAGCACCGGCCGCCCGGCGCGGCCCGCCGCTACGCGTACTGGCAGATCCCCCGCGGCACATACGATCCGTGCCCCGCCCGTCCCGCGTACGTCCGGTCGTCGATCACCGGGACACCGCGGGACAGCACCGTCTCCACCCGCCCGGTCACCCGCTTACCCTCGTACGCCGAGTAGTCGACGTTCATGTGGTGCGTCTGCGCGGAGATGGTCTGCTCGGCGTGCGGGTCGTAGATGACGATGTCCGCGTCGGCGCCCGGCGCGATCGTGCCCTTCTTCGGGTAGAGGCCGAACATCCGGGCCGGCGTCGCGCAGGCGACCTCGATCCAGCGGCGCCGGCTGATGTGCCCGTCGACGACGGCCTGGTGCAGCAGGTCCATGCGGTTCTCGACGCCCGGCAGACCGTTCGGGATCTTCGAGAAGTCGTCCCTGCCCATCTCCTTCTGCCCCTTGAAGCAGAACGGGCAGTGGTCGGTGGAGACCACCTGCAGGTCGTTCGTCCGCAGCCCGCGCCACAGCGCCGCCTGGTGCTCCCGCGGCCGCAGCGGCGTCGAGCAGACGTACTTGGCGCCCTCGAAGCCGGGTTCCGCGAGGTTGTCCGTCGACAGGAAGAGGTATTGCGGGCAGGTCTCCCCGAAGACCGGAAGGCCCTCGTCGCGGGCCCGGGTCAGCTCGGCGACCGCCTCCCGCGCCGACACGTGCACCACGTACAGCGGGGCGCCCGCCACCTGGCTCAGCCTGATGACCCGGTGCGTCGCCTCGGCCTCCAGGAGCGCCTTGCGGACCTCCCCGTGGTAGCGCGGGTCCCGCTCGCCGCGCGCGAGGGCCTGCTCCACGAGGACGTCGATGGCGAGGCCGTTCTCCGCGTGCGCCATCACCAGACCGCCGTTGGACCCCGCGCGCTGCATGGCCCGCAGGATCTGCCCGTCGTCGGAGAAGAAGACGCCCGGGTAGGCGGTGAACAGCTTGAACGAGCTGACCCCCGCCTCGACGAGCCGGTCCATCTCCTTCAGCGACGACTCGTTCACGTCGGACATGATCATGTGGAAGCCGTAGTCGACGGTGCACCGGCCCGCCGCCTTCTCGTGCCACGCGTCCAGGCCCTCCGCGAGGGAGCCACCCTTGGACTGGATCGCGAAGTCGACGATGGTGGTGGTGCCGCCCCAGGCCGCGGCGCGCGTCCCGGTCTCGAAGGTGTCCGCGGCGAGGGTGCCGCCGAACGGCATCTCCATGTGCGTATGGGCGTCGACGCCGCCCGGGATCACGTACTTCCCGGTGGCGTCGAGGACGCGGTCGGCGCTCCACCCGTGGCTGTCACGGGTGGCGAGGGCCACGACCCGGCCGTCCGCCACCAGGACGTCGACGGGCAGTTCGTCGGAGGCCGTGATGACCAGGCCGCCGGTGATCAAGGTGCGGTTGCTCATGTGGTGCGCTCCCTTTCCTGCGGTCCTGCGGAGGCCGTACGCACGTGCGGCCCGAGGGGGTCGACTAGACGCTCCGCAGCGCCCGTTCGAGGATCGCGGCGCCCTCCTCCGCCTCCGCGACCGTCAGCGAGAGCGGCGGGGCGATGCGCAGCACGCTGGTGTCGTGACCGCCGCCCTTGCCGATGAGCAGACCGCCCTCGCGGGCCGCCTCCAGGACGGCGGCCGCCGCCCGGGGGTTCGGCCGGTCCGTGCCGGGCTCGACCAGCTCGACGCCGATCATCAGGCCCCGGCCGCGCACCTCGCGCACGACGGGCAGCTGGGCGCAGATCGCCCGCACCCGCTCGATGAGGAGCCCGCCGACGCGCCGGGCATTGCCCTGGAGGTCGTGCTCCAGGAGGTACGCGAGGTTGGCGAGTCCCGCGGCCATCGTGACCGGGGACCCGCCGAACGTCGAGATCGAGTTGGCGTCGAGACAGTTCATGACCTCGGCGCGGGCCACCACGCCGCCGATCGCCATGCCGTTGCCGATGCCCTTGGCGAAGGTGAGGATGTCCGGCGGACCGCTGCCCGCGTGCGCCTGCCAGCCCCAGAAGTGCTCGCCGGTGCGGCCCCAGCCGGTCTGCACCTCGTCGGCGATCCACAGGACGCCGTGCTCGTCAAGGACCTCGCGGAAGGCCGCGTACAGGCCGTCGGGCGGTGAGGTGAAGCCGCCGACGCCTTGGATCGGCTCGGCGATCAGCGCCGCCACTCCCCCGCGGCTCTGCCCGAGCATGTCCCGCAGGTCGGCGACGCAGGCCGCGATGAAATCGGTGTCGCTCAGAGCGGCGTACGGCCCGCGGCTGCGGACGCCCCCGTGCACGTACAGCGTCTGGAGCGGCGAGAGGCTGGTCGGCGACCACGACTGGTTGCCGGTGATACCGACGGTGGTGAAGGAGCGGCCGTGGTAGCTGTTGCGCATCGCCAGGATCTGGTTCGAGCGGCGGTGGGCGGTGGCGAGCAGCAGCGCCGTGTCGTTGGCCTCGGTGCCCGAGGTGGTGAAGAAGACGCGGGCGTCGGGGATGCCGGACAACGCCGCGACGCGCTCGGCGAGTTCGACCATCGGGCGGTTCAGGTAGAGGGTCGAGGAGTGGATGATCCGGCCCGCCTGCTCGCTCACCGCCTTGGTGACCTCGGGCAGGGCGTGCGCCGTCATGGTGGTGAGGATGCCGCCGAAGAAGTCGAGGTACTTGGAGCCCTCGGCGTCCCAGACGTGGCGGCCCTCGCCGTGGGTCAGCTCGATGGGCCGCCGGTAGTAGTGCGAGAGCCAGTCGGGCAGCACGGCCCGGTGGCGGTCGTACAGATCGGTCACGGCTGCACCAGTCCTTCGTAGGCGTCGGGTCGGCGGTCGCGGTAGAACGCCCACTGATGGCGTACTTCCTCGATGAGGCCGAGGTCGAGGTCCCTGACGAGAAGTTCTTCGGCCTTGTCGCTCGCGGGCTCGCCGACGAACTGCCCGCGCGGGTCGACGAAGTAGCTCGTGCCGTAGAAGTCGTTGTCGCCGTACTCCTCCTGGCCGACGCGGTTGATCGCGGCAACGAAGTACTCGTTGGCGACGGCCGCCGCGGGCTGTTCGAGCTGCCAGAGGTGGGCGGAGAGGCCGCGCGAGGTGGCGGAGGGGTTGTAGACGATCTGGGCGCCGTTCAGGCCCAACTGCCGCCAGCCCTCGGGGAAGTGGCGGTCGTAGCAGATGTAGACGCCGACCTTGCCGACCGCGGTGTCGAAGACGGGCCAGCCGATGTTCCCCGGCTTGAAGTAGTACTTCTCCCAGAAACCCTTGACCTGGGGGATGTGGTGCTTGCGGTACTTGCCGAGGTAGCTGCCGTCGGCGTCGATCACGGCCGCGGTGTTGTAGTAGAAGCCGGAGTGCTCGACCTCGAAGACGGGGACGACGATCACCATGCCGGTCTCGCGGGCGAGCTCCCGCATGCGCGTGACGGTGGGCCCGTCCGGCACGGGCTCGGCCCAGCGGTAGTGCTCCTCCTCCTGGACCTGGCAGAAGTAGGGGGCGTTGAAGACCTCCTGGAACCCGATGACCTTCGCCCCGCGGCGGGCCGCCTCGCGGGCGTGTTCCTCATGCTTGGCGATCATGGATTCGGTGTCGCCTGTCCAGGTCGCCTGGACCAGTGCGGCGCGTACGACGTTGACCATGAGCTGCTCCTTCGCGGGTCCCCCGGAGGACGTCGATGAGCCTCTACGCACGTAGACTTGCTGCGTGGATTAGGAGAACGTAAGCCTGCGCCGACGGGCTGAGCAAGACCATCGCCGTCAACCGGCGGAGTCGATCATGTTTCGCACCCGAGCGGGCGAGAAGCGGGCACGAAGGGGCGGCGGTCAGGCGCTGAATCCCGCCACGCGCAGGGCGTGCACGAGGTCCCAGTGATGCTCGTCCGACACCGCCTTGGCCGTCTCCAGGAGTACGGGGATGAGGCGGTGCGGGTCGGTGTGCGCGCAGCGGGCCACGTCCTCGGGGGTGCGGACGCGGAGGTAGGAGTCGAGGAGCGCCCGGGCCTCGCGCTCGCGGTCCGCGTCCATCAGCGCGAGGATCGCCTCGGCGATCTCGGGCGCGGGGCGCGCGACGCCCTGGCGCAGCAGCTTTCGGCAGTCGTCGCCGCGGCCCGCCCCGGCCAGCGCGTCCGCGAGGGCGACGAGCCGGTCGGGCGGCAGTGACGCGGCCTCCCACAGCAGGGTCGCCCAGTCGGCGCCGAGCCCCGCGCGGTGCAGCTCCCCGGCGAACAGCGGCAGCCGGGACGCGGGCCAGGCGGCGGCCTCGACGAGCACGCCGTGCGCCTCGCCGCTGCGACCCTCGCCGCGGAGCCGGATGAGGTCGCGCACGGCGTCGGAGGTGGCGCGGGCGTCGGCGTCGGCCTCGGTGCCTGGCTCGCTGCGGGCCTCGGTCCCGGCCTCGGCTTCGGTGACGTGCGGCGCGGGCGTCGGCCAGGCGGTCGGCGCGTACCGTGCGCCGCGGGGCGCTTCCGGCGCCCGCGCCGATGCCGGTGCGGACGCGGCGCCCTGCCCACCGGCACCCTCTCCCTGCCCTCCGGTGTCCGCCGGCCCGGCGAAGCGCGCGCCGCGCGGGCGGCGCCGGGAACGCTCGGCGCGCTCCGTGGACACTCCGGGCCCGACGCCTTGCCGGGGCACGCCCGCCCCGCCGCCCGGGTCCCCGTGCGCCGGTACGGGGTCGAAGCCGTGGGCCGGGGCCGGGGTGTGCTCGCCGCCGGGGACGTACTCACCCGCGAGGCCGTGCGCGTCAGCGGGGCTCACGGGACCGCCGCCGAAGACGTCCGCCGACCCCGCTCCCCCGCCGAGGTCGACCCAGGACGGGCGCGCCGCCTCGGTCAGGCGGTCCATGCGCTCCTGGAGTTCGACGCAGCGGGCGGTCGCCCGCTCCTGGTCGTCGCGGACCCACGCCAGGTCGAGGTTGAGGCGGTCGACGTCGTCGGCGTGGGCCGCCGAGGCCAGTTGCTGCGACAGCTCCGCCTGCCGCTCCAGGGCGACCCGCTGCTCCCTGAGCATCATGTCGAGCCGGTCGCTGAGGAGTTCGCGGCCGCCGGGCCTGGCGTCGTACGCGTCGAGCGAGGCCCGGTGCAGGGCGCGGGCGCGGCCCGTCTCGCGCTCGGCCTCCGGGACGCCGCGGTCCGCCGCGAGGTCGTGGAGCAGCGCCTGCACGACGTCCCAGGGCGGGACCTCGGCGCCGTCCAGGCAGGCGCGCATGCCGTCGGGGTCGCGCTGCCAGAACACGCCGCACCAGCCCGCGCCCTGATCGAGCCGTCCGACCAGATCCCTCAGGTATCTCGCGAACTCCCGTACCTGGTCCGGAAGTTGTCCCACTGCCATCTGTTCAGCACCGCCCCGTGGAGACTTGGAGTCTGCCGGTTCGGAAGATAACACCAGATGCGTTACGGGACGACTACATGCAGTTTTCGGACGCCTGCGGGATCCGCGGGGTTCTCCGGTGAACGGGGGCCCCGCCTCCGAGGCCCCCGAACGCGCCGGTTCACTCGCCGGGCCGCACCACCATCGCCGAACCGCCGCCCCTGCGGCTCGTCTCCGCTGCCGCGAGCCACTTGCCGCCGGACAGCCGCTGCACTCCGGTGGCCGCGCCGATCTCGGGGTTCTGCTTGAAGGAGTGCCCGATCGACTCCAGGGACTTCCTCGTCCGGCTGTTCCAGAGACCCGGTTCGAGCTCGGTCTGCGCGGTGTTGCGCTGGCTCGCGCGCGGCGCGGCGATCGCTTCGACCAGGGGAAGGTCCCGGTCGACGAAGTTCGTCAGGGTCTGCAGGACGGTCGTGACGATGGTCGCGCCGCCCGGCGAGCCGAGCGCCACCACCGGCTTGCCGTTCTTGAGCACGATCGTCGGGGAGATCGAGGAGCGCGGGCGCTTGCCGGGGCCCGGCAGGTTCGGGTCGTGGACCGCCGGGGAGGCGGGCGCGAAGGAGAAGTCGGTGAGTTCGTTGTTGAGCAGGAAGCCGCGGCCCGGGACGGTGATGCCGCTGCCGCCCGTGGACTCGATGGTGAGGGTGTACGCGACGATGTTCCCCCACTTGTCGGCCACCGTCAGGTGCGTGGTGTTCTCGCCCTCGTACGTCGTCGGGGCCGCCTTGCCGACCGTGCCGCACGCCGTGGGGTGGCGCGGGTCGCCGGGCGCGAGTGGGCTCTTGAGGACGGCGTCGTCCTTGATGAGGCACTCCCGCGAGTCGGCGAACCGCTGGGTGAGGAGCTGCTTCGTCGGTACGTCCTCGAAGGCGGGGTCGCCCACCCAGCGCCCCCGGTCGGCGAACGCGATGCGGCTTGCCTCGATGTAGCGGTGCAGGTACTCCGTCTTCGACGCCCTGGAGAGGTCGGTGCGCTCCAGGATGTTGAGCGCCTCGCCGACGGTCGTGCCGCCGGAGGAGGACGGCGCCATGGAGTAGACGTCGAGGCCGCGGTAGGAGGTCTTCGTGGGCTTCTGCCGCTTCACCCCGTACGCCGCGAGGTCCCGCAGGGAGAGGTCGCCGGGCCTGACCGCACGGTCCGAGTCCGGGTCCACGGGCGGCTTGTTCACCGTGCGTACGACGTCCTTGGCGAGCTTGCCGCGGTACATCTCGCCCACGCCCTTGCTGCCCAGTTCCGCGTAGGTGCGCGCGAGGTCGGGGTTCTTGAAGGTCGAGCCGACCACGGGCAGCTCGCCGCCCGGCAGGAACAGCTTCGCCGTGGCGGGGAAGTCCGCGAACCGCTCCTGGTTCGACTTGGTCTGCGCGCGGAACGTCGGGTCGACCGTGAAACCGTCGCGTGCCAGGCGCTCGGCGGGCTTCAGGAGCGTCCGCAGGCTTTTGCTGCCCCAGGTGTCGAGCGCGGAGCGCCAGGTGGCGGGGGTGCCGGGGGTGCCGACGCCGAGGCCGCTGGTGACGGCGTCCGCGAACGGGATCGGCTTGCCGTTCTCCAGGAAGAGCCCGGAGTCGGCGGTGCGCGGGGCCGTTTCGCGGCCGTCGATGGTGCTGACCTCGTGGGTCCTGGCGTCGTAGTGGACGAAGTACCCGCCGCCTCCGACGCCCGCCGAGTACGGCTCGGTGACGCCGAGCGCGGCGGCGGTGGCGACGGCCGCGTCCACGGCGTTGCCGCCGTTCTTCAGCACCTCGATGCCGGCCGCCGACGCGTCCGGGTCGACGCTGGCGACGGCGCCCCCCTCACCGACTGCGACCGGCACCTTGTCGGGGGTCCTCGCCCCCTGTTGCGCGGAAGCCGGTTGCGCGGAAGCCGGTTCCGCCGGGCGCGCGGGCGAAGGGGGCGCGGCGGCACCCACCGACGCCAATACCCCTCCGACCGCCAATAGCGTCAGATTTCGTGCGACAGCGCGACGCATTCGTACCTCCAGTCAACATCCGTCTGCGCAGCGTAACTTCGACGCCCCCATCGCGTAAGGACCTCCTCGAACACCGGTCCGACAGCCCGCTAGCATGCGCCCCCATGACTGAAGACGTGCGGAACCTCGTCCTCGGCCTGATCGCGGTCGGCATCAGCGCCGTCCTTGGCTGGCTCCTCCGCGGCCACCTGTGGAAGCGCAGGCTCCGCCGCAAGCAGGCCTTCTTCGGGCTGCCCGACAACTCCGAGTCGCTGCTCGTGGTGAACCGCGACACGGGCGGCCCGGAGCTCATGGTGGTGCGCCAGGACGTGTTCGCGCTCATCGAGCTGGCCGCGGTGATCAAGGAGTGCGGCGCGCACACCCAGGTCGTCGCGCACGACGCGGCCCAGCAGGGTTTCGGCGAGCGCACCGAGTTCTGCGTGGGCACACCGGTGGCGAATCGCCGCATGGCCGCCCATATGCACTCCCTGCTGCCCGGCGTCCGGGTGAGCGCCGAGCCCGAGCCGGTACCCGACCGCGGCGCCTTCCAGATCGGCGGCGAGCGCTACCGCCTCGACGCCGGTCTCACCGAGTACGTCATCCTCGCCCGGCTCACCGCGGACCAGGGCCAGGACGCGCGGCCCGTCTTCCTCTTCTGCGGCCAGCGCGCGGTCGCGAGCCAGGCCGCCACCCGCTATCTGGCCCGCCACCACGAGAAGCTCGCCCGCAAGCACGGCAACAGCCCCTTCGTACTGCTCCTGAAGATCGTGAATTCGCAGGCGTACGGGCCGGACGTCGTCGAGCTCGTCGCGGACGTCACGCGCGAGGCCCGGACCCCGCTGCCCGCGCCGTCCCGCACCTCTCATCGCGCCAAGTGAGGCGACTCTCACGGAGTGGCGACACCATTCAGGGCACTTCTGTGACCTACTAGGCATTTTCCGGACAACAGACAACCCATCCGGGCCATCCGCCCTCTTTCCGTGCAGTCCACATTCGCACGGAGGTACGTTCCTTGACCCCCCAGAGCTCTTCGAGCCGCCGACGCCCCCTTCGCGCCCGCCACACGGCGGTCGCGGGCCTCGCGGTGCTCACCGCCGCCCTGACCGCCTGTTCGGGCGGCAGCGGCTCGTCCGGCGACGCCAAGGCCGCCGAGAAGCCGAAGATCTCGGTGAACCTCTCGGGACAGCAGGCGAAGGCGGGCGGCCCGGTCACGGTGAAGCTGGCCGACGGCCGGCTGAAGGAGGTGTCGGTCGCCGACGACAAGGGCGCGAAGCTGCCCGGCAAGGTGTCCGCGAACGGCACCACCTGGACCTCGCAGCGCGCGGCGGCGCCCGGCACCGCGTACCAGGTCCAGGCGAGCACGGACAAGGGCGGCAGCGCCAAGTCGTCCTTCAGGACGGCCGCGCCCGAGAAGGTCAACAAGGTGACCCTCGCCCCGGGCAAGGGCACCACGGTCGGCATCGCCCAGCCCCTGTCGATCACCTTCGACCACCCGGTGCGCAACAAGGCCGAGGTCGAGAAGGCCCTCAAGGTGACGACGTCGAACGGCACCACGGGATCCTGGGGGTGGATCAAGAACTACGACGGCAAGGACCGTGTGGACTGGCGCCCCAAGGAGTACTGGAAATCCGGCACGAAGGTGAAGCTGGACGCCCGCCTGAACGGCATCGACTCCGGTGGCGACGACTGGTTCGTCCGCGACTACGCGACCGGCTTCACCGTCGGCAGGAGCCAGGTCGTCAAGGTGAACCTGGACAGCAGGACGACGACCCTTGAGCGCGACGGCAAGGCCGTGAAGTCGGTTCCGATGTCGGCCGGCACGCCCGGCGGCGAGAAGGCCTCCTGGGGCGGCACCTCCGTCCTGATGTCGAAGGAGGGCACGATCAACATGCGCTCCGAGACGGTCGGACTCTCCGGCAGCGACAGCTACAACAAGATGGTCGACGACTCGATGCGGCTCACCTGGTCGGGCATGTACGCCCACGCGGCCCCGTGGAACGCCTCGTACTTCGGGAACACCAACCACAGCTCGGGCTGCATCGGCATGAGCACCGCCAACGCGGACTGGCTCTACCACGAGACCCAGATCGGCGACCCCTTCGAGGTCGCCGGGAGCGGCTCGAAGGGCGTCCCCGACCCGGGCAACGGCTACGGCGAGTGGAACATCTCCTGGCCGGACTGGCAGGCCAAGAGCGCGCTCGCGTAGCCGCCAACTCTTCAACATCGTTACCGGGGCGTAACTTACCGACGGGTTACCCCCGGTAAAGCGTCGCGGTTACCGTCGGGTCACTTTGCACTTTCAACGAGTGAGGAAGTGACCTGTGAGAGCTCCGCACCCGCACCGGGCCCTGCGCACCACCACCGTGGGCGCCGTCTCCGCGACCCTCGTCGCGGGCGCCGCCCTCGGTCTCGCCCCGACGGCGCAGGCGGCACCGGCCGCCGCGCCGCCGGCCGCGAGCTCCGCGGACGTACGCTTCGTCGACATACCCGGCGACGGAGGCACCGTCCTCAAGGCGAACGTCTTCACCCCGGGGGACGCGCAGCCGGGCACGACGTACCCCTCGATCGTGCTGCCCACCAGCTGGGCCATGCCGCAGATCGAGTACGTCGCCCAGGCCCAGAAGCTCGCCGACGCCGGCTATGTCGTGGTGAGCTACAACTCGCGCGGCTTCTGGCAGTCCGGCGGCGAGATCGAGACCGCGGGACCCGAGGACATCGCCGACGCCTCCAAGGTCATCGACTGGACCCTCGCCCACACCCCGGCCGACCCGGCCAAGGTCGGCATGGCGGGCGTCTCGTACGGCGCGGGCATCAGCCTGCTCGTCGCCGGGCACGACAAGCGGGTCAAGGCCGTCGCCGCGCTGAGCGGCTGGGGCGACCTCATCGACTCCATCTACAGCGGCCGCACCCAGCACGCCCAGGCGGCGGCCCTGCTCGGCGGCGCGGGCGCGCTCACCGGCCGCCCCAGCGCCGAACTCCAGGAGACGCTGAAGGACTTCCTCGGCTCCAACCTGGACAAGGAGGACGAGATGATCGCGTGGGGCGCCAAGCGCTCCCCCGCGACCTACCTCGACCGGATCAACGAGAACGGCGCGGCCGTCATGCTGGGCAACGCCTGGGGCGACACGCTCTTTCCGCCCAACCAGTACGCCGAGTTCTACGAGCGCCTCACCGGCCCCAAGCGCCTGGAGTTCCGTCCGGGCGACCACGCGACGGCGGAGGCGACGGGCCTGCTCGGCCTGCCCAACGACACCTGGACCTCCACCCGGCGCTGGTTCGACCACTACCTCAAGGGCGCGGACAACGGCATCGACAAGGAGCAGCCGGTCCAGCTCAAGTCCCGTTCCGAAGGCGGCTACGAGGGCTACCCGGACTGGAAGTCGGTGGGGCCCACCCGCAAGAAGATCGACATGGCGGGGACCACCACGATCCACACCAACGTCGACTCGGGCGCCAACGGCGGCATCGCCATCCTCTCCAACGCCCTCGACCAGTTCCTGAAGATCCCGCCGATGGCCTCCGTGCCGCTGCTCCCGCGCCGCTACACCGGCGTCTGGCAGTCGGAGAGGTACGCGGACACCCAGCGCGTGCGCGGGACGGCGAAGCTGCACACCACCCTCTCCAGCACCAAGGAGAGCGGCACCCTCGTCGCGTACCTCTACGACGTGGGCCCGCTCGGCCTCGGCAAGCTGGTCAGCAACGCGCCGTACACCTTCCACGGCAAGACGCCCGGGAAGCCGTTCGGCGTGGACCTGGAGCTGTTCTCCACGGCCTACGACGTACCGGCTGGGCACAGGCTCGCCCTGGTCGTCGACACGGTCGACCCGCTCTACATCGAGCACAACCCGTCCGGCGCGCAGCTGACCTTCTCCTCGCCAGAAGCGGACCCGTCGTACGTGTCCGTTCCCCTGCGCGAGCAGTGATCTCCGGCTGCCGCCGGACCGGGCATGGCCCTACGTGCTACTGCGCTCCCCCTACGGCCCCATGGGCGTGGGGGGACCACCGGGCAGCAGCGTCCCCGGTTCGGCCGGCGCCACATCGGCGGCCTCCGTCTTGGGGTTGCGCCGCTGACGCTTGGACACCCACTGGGCGAACCACGACAGCAACATGCACATCCCGATGTAGACAGGTGAGATCACCATGACCACGGGGATGAAAGGCAAATCGTAGTCGAGGTTCGACGCGATCAGCTTCCCGGCATGGAGGAACTCCTCGTAGGTGATGAGATAACCGAGCGAGGTGTCCTTCAGGGCCACCACCAACTGGCTGATGATGGCGGGCAACATGGCACGAACGGCCTGCGGTACGAGGACGTGTGACATGACCTGTGTCTTGCGCATTCCAAGTGCGTAGGCCGCCTCCCGCTGCCCCCTCTCCACAGAGTTGACGCCGGATCGGAAGACCTCGGCGAGTACGGAGCCGTTGTAGAGCGTGAGCCCGGCGACCAGCGCGGGCAGCGGCTGGACCTTCAGCGCCACGAAGACGAAGAAGATCATCACCAGGACCGGCATGGCGCGGAAGAACTCCACGACGAGTGTGGCGGCCCAGCGCACGGGCCGGTGGTCGGAGAGCCTGCCCATGGCGAGCAGGCCGCCGAGCGCGAGCGCGAGGACCGCGGAGATCGCGAAGGCCTTGAGCGTGTTGCCGAGGCCGCGCAGGAGGAGTTCCTGGATGCCCTTGTACGCGAAGGGCGTCCACTTCACCGACGTGAACTGGTCGGTGTCGAAGAGCAGGTAGAGGATCCACCCGATGAGCGCGAGCACGAGCAGGGTGGAGAGCGCCCCGTACGCCTTGTGGCGGCGGACGGTTCGGGGGCCCGGGATGTCGTAGAGGGCGGTGGAATCGTGGGAGAGGGCTTTCATCGGGCGACTCCCCAGCGCTTTTCGAGGACATTGAAGACCGCGCTGATGGCGAGGGTGATGACGAGGTAGCCGACGGCGATCCAGACGAAGGTCCAAATGATGTTGTAGCCCAGCTCGCTGAGCGTCTTGTACGTGCCGAGCAGCTCGATGACGCTGAACGCTCCCGCGATCGCGGAGTTCTTGGCGAGCGCGATGAGGTTGGAGCCGACCGGCGCGATGACGGAGCGGAAGGCCTGCGGAAGGACCACCATGGAGAGGGTCTGGCCGAAGGACATGCCGAGGCTGCGGGCCGCCTCCCCCTGCCCCTTGGGCACGGTGTTGATGCCCGATCTGAGCGCTTCGCAGATGAAGGCCGAGGTGTAGCAGCCGAGGGCGAGCACCGCGAACACCTTGAAGGGCAGCACCAGGCCGAAGCGCGGAAGACCGAGCAGCACCGCGAAGAAGAGCAGCGTGAGCGGGGTGTTGCGCAGGATCGTGACCCACGCCGTGCCCAGCGCCCGGAAGGAGCCGACGGGCGCCACCCGGAAGGACGCCATGACGAAGCCGAGCACGAGGGCGAGGACCGAGGCGTAGACGGTCAGTTCGACGGTGCCGAGGAATCCCTTGCCGAACGTGGAGAAGTTGTCTGTCAGTACGTCCACGACGCCTCCTCAGCTCGCCGGGTAGCGGTCGATGGCGGGCGGCTTCGGAGCCGGGACCCCGGAGAGGCCGAGGGTGGCGTCGTACGCCTTCTTCCAGTCGCCGTCCTTCTCGCGGGCCGCGAGGGCGTCGTCCACGGCGAGCCTGAGGGCGTTGTCGCTCCTGGGCACGCCGATGCCGTACGGCTCCTTCGAGAACGGCTTGCCGGTCACCTTGAGTTCGTCGGGCACCTTGGCCGCGTAGCCGATCAGGATGGCGTCGTCGGTGGTGACGGCGTCGACCTGGAAGGTCAGCAGGTTGTCGACGCAGACCGAGTACGTGTCGTAGGCCACGAGGGTGGCCTTCGGGTAGTCCTGCTGGATGCGCTGGTAGGGGGTGGATCCGGCGGCCGAGCAGACGCGTTTGCCGGCGAGGTCCCGCGGGCCCTTGATGCCGTCCTCGTCGCTGCGCACGAGCAGGCCCTGGCCCGCCATGTAGTAGGGGCCGCCGAAGCCGACGAGCTTCTTCCGGTTGTCGTTGATGGTGTAGGTGCCGACGTAGTAATCGATCTGCCCGTTCTGCAGGGCGGTTTCGCGGTTCGCCGACGCGATGGTCTTGAACTCGATCCGGCCCGGGTCGAGACCGAGCGAGGCCGAGATCATCTTGGCGATCTCGATGTCGAAGCCGGAGTACCTGCCGTTGGCCGGGTCCTTCTCGCCGAGGTAGGGCTGGTCCTCCTTGGCGCCGACGACGAAGTGGCCGCGGCTCCTGGCCTTCTTCCAGGTCCGCGACGCGGGCAGCTGGAAGCCGGTCGCCACCCGGTACTTGGGCAGCTTCTCGGCGGCGGGCCCCTTGGTCGGCGGGCTGCCCTCCTTGCCGCAGGCACCGGCGGCGCAGGCGGCGAGCAGGAGCGCGGCGAGCAGGCGTGTCGTACGTGTGGTCCGGCGCGTGGTGTGACGCGTGGTGTGGCGCTTCACGAGCACGTCCCCCCGTCAGTGCTTGAGGATCTTGGAGAGGAAGTCCTTGGCGCGCTCGCTCTCCGGGTGGGTGAAGAAGTCCTCGGGGGTGCGGTCCTCGACGACGCGGCCGTCCGCCATGAACACGACCCGGTTGGCGGCGGAGCGGGCGAAGCCCATCTCGTGGGTGACGACGACCATGGTCATGCCCTCGCGGGCGAGCTGCTGCATGACTTCGAGGACCTCATTGATCATCTCGGGGTCGAGGGCCGAGGTCGGCTCGTCGAAGAGGAGCGCCTTGGGGTCCATGGCCAGCGCGCGGGCGATGGCCACGCGCTGCTGCTGGCCGCCGGAGAGCTGCGCCGGGTACTTCTCGGCGTGCGCGGAGAGCCCCACGCGCTCCAGGAGCTCCCGGGAACGCCGGTCCGCCTCGTCCTTCTTGCGGCCCCGCACCTTGATCTGCGCCAGTGAGATGTTCTGGAGAACGGTCTTGTGCGCGAAGAGGTTGAAGGACTGGAAGACCATGCCCACCTCGGTGCGGAGTCTCGCGAGCGCCTTTCCCTCGTCGGGCAGCGGCTGCCCGTCGAGCCGGATCTCGCCCGACTGGACGGTCTCGAGCCGGTTGATCGTCCGGCACAGTGTGGACTTGCCCGACCCCGAAGGGCCGATGACCACGACCACCTCCCCCTTGCCGACGGTGAGGTCGATGTCCTTCAGGACATGCAGTTCCCCGTAGTACTTGTTCACATCACGCAGCTCGATCAACGGATCGACGGCCATGGCAAGACCTGCCCACTCTCAGCTGTGTACGTCCGCGCAAACTATCCACGTAGAAACGGGACTTACTGGACGACACGCACTTATGGGCATTAACCGTATTTGACGCAATTCCGGTTACGCCTCGGAAGCCTCCGCGTAGACCTGCGACAGCTCGGGCGCCCCGTGGACCGCCCAGCCGAGCCCCGCCTCCACGACCTGGATGTCCCGCCCGCTCCTCAGCCGTACGACGGGGCTGCCGCCCGGCCAGACGTCCCAGGTCGCGCCCGGCACGGTCCGCACCACGACGGAGCCGAGGTAGAGCCCCGCGTCGTTGCCGAGCCAGGGCAGCAGCTCGGGGTCGTCGCGCCAGCGCGGCAGGAGCTGGTCGAGGGCGGTCAACGAGGCCGGGGAGTCGTCGAGTTCGAGACCGGCGGCGCCGGCCTGGGAGCGCAGCAGCTCACACTCGAAGAGCAGCTCGGCGACACCGTCCGGGTCCTGCTGGAAGGCGGCCGCGAGACCTTCGGCCGGATCCGCCGAGGAGTGCCGTCTGCGCCACTTGTCGAGGAACGGGATATTCATGATCGGCCTCTCCCATGTCCGGATTCCCACGAATGTACCTTGCGTCAGCTGATCACGGAATCAGGCGGATCACCCTCCTCAGAGGGTCGTCCGGGCACCCGGCGCATCGCATCCGATCCGCCGCTCAGAGCCTGTCTTTGAACCCCCGTCGTCCGCGCGAAGCGCGGGCGCAGCGGTGGATTGGGGCCTCCCCTGCTCGAGCGGAGCCGAGAGCTTGGGGAAGCGTGCGATCGGTGTGCGGAGTCCCAGGTCATGTGGCGGAGCCACCTGTCCTGGGGCTCCGTGCGCCGAGCGTGCGTGCCGGGCGCCGGGGCGCAGACGGGGGTTCAAAGACAGGCTCTCAGCCGGGGATGACCTCGATCCGTTCGCCGTTGAGGAGGCCGGGCGGCGCCCACCCGGCCGGGGATATGACACAGGCTCTCACCCGACGACCCATGAGGTGACTGTTCGGCGCGAGGGGGTACCCGTGGGGATCTGATGGCCGGTCCGGTCGGACGGGGCCGGTCCCGGTCGGTCCGGGAGGTGGACGATGGTGTGGTGGGCGTGGTTGGTCGCCGTGCTCGTCGTGGTGGGGCTGCTGGTCGCCGCGTTGGTCGGTGTGCAGGCCCGGCGGCGCAGCGGCGGTGTGATCGTGGTGCGGCGCGGGCGGCGCCCCGGGCGGGGGAGGGCACGATGACGGCGGCCCTGCCCGCGGTGCTCGCGGCGGGTGACCTCACCAAGCGGCCGGTGGTCACACTGGACGGCGAGGCGGTCGCGCAGGTCAAGGATGTCGTGCTGGACGGAGCGGGCGGCCGGATCGCCGGGTTCACGCTGGCCGGGCGCGGGCTGCTGTCCGGCCCGATGCGCAAGAGCCTGCCGTGGGCGGCGGTCCACGCGCTGGGCGCCGACGCCGTGATGATCGCTTCGGCCGACTCGCTGGAGGACAAGTCGGCCGTCGCGTCCTGGCAGGAGGCCTCGGGCGGTCTGGTGCGGGGCGCCCGCGTGCTCACGGATCAGGGCGTGCAGGTCGGCACCGTCCTCGACGTACTGGTCGAGGCCGGCCGGGAAGGCCGGGTGGTCGGCGTCGAGATGTCCTCCACCGAGGCGCTTGGCCGGCACGAGCGCAAGGTCTTCCTGCCCCTCGGTGGCTGCCCGGCCATGACCGGCGACACGTTGCTTGTCCCCGCGCGGGACACCGAGTACATCGTCGAGGAGCTGGGCGAGCTGGCCGCCGCGATGTGGAGCAAACGGCTCGCCGACACGGGCGGGCTCACGGCGACGGGCGGGCCGCACACCGCGGAGGAGCCCCACGCGGGCCCCGGCACCACCGGTGAGGAGCGGACCTCATGATGCTGCTCAGTCAGACCGTGGGACGCCCTGTCGTCAGCGCATCGGACGCCGCTCAAATCGGCACCGTGGCCGGGCTCGTCGTCGAACCGGAGGGCCCGGACGGCGCCCTCGTCACCGGCGTGCGCCTGGACGGCGTCAAGGACGGCGGTGACGTCGTCGCCTGGGCGGACGTGCACGCGGTCGGTCCCGACGCGGTCGTCGTCGGGGCGGCCACGGCGGCCCGGTTCGTCTCGGCCGACTCGTCCAAGAGTCAGGACCTGCTGGGCAAGCGCCTGTTGACGGAGCTCGGCGACACCGTGGGGACGCTCGCCGACGTCGCGTTCGACCCGGAGTCCGGTCGCATCGACACCCTGCACAGTTCGCGCGGCGACCGGATCCCGGGCGGCCGGCTGCTCGGCATCGGCTCGTACGCCGTGGTCATCGGTGTCGCCGGGGAGGGCGGCGCCTGACGGGTCGTCGCCCCCGGACGAGCTCACATGTCACCCCGGGACGAGTTCACCCCTCACCCCGGGACGAGTTCACACGTCCCGCCGGGACGAGTTCACACGTCGCGCCGGTCCACGGTGAACACGGCGACGGCCGCCGCGGCCACCGGCCAGATGGCCATGACCAGCCACGCGCCCGTGGGCGTCCACGGGTAGAGGGCATCGGCGCCGCCGGCGCCCTGCTCCGAGAGCCGCAGCCACGCCTTGTACGGCATCGTGTGGCCCATGACCGCGGTGACGTACCGGTCGTCGCTGAGCGCGATGGGCAGCAGGAGGAGCAGCACGAACGAGGCGACCATGGTGGCGCCGCTGTGGCGCAGCAGGGCGCCGAGCGCCATGCCGGCCAGGGCGGAGACCGGCGCGAGCAGCGCGGACGCGATGACCAGGCGCCACGCGCCGGGGTGGCCGATCGGGACGCCGGCGCCCTTGCCGGACAGGATCGCCTGGGTCAGCCAGAAGGAGCCGCCCGCGACGGCCGCCCCGAAGGCGGTCATGACCGCGGCGATCACCAGGGCCTTGGCGGCCATCAGCGGGCGCCGGGCCGGGACGGCCGCGAACGTCGTGCGGATCAGCCCGGTCCGGAACTCAGCGACGAGACAGAGGGCGCCGACGGCGCCGGCCGAGAGCACCAGGATCAGGCTGGCGTTGCCGGTGAAGGCCTCCTGCAGCGGGATGCCGTCACGGATGAAGCGGGCCCGGTGGGCCGCGTCGTCCTGCGACCAGTAGCGGTAGGTGTCGTACGCCGTACCGGCGTTGACGGCGACGACGGCGAGCCCGGCGAGCAGCAGGGACCAGCCGGTGGAGCGCAGTGACCACAGCTTCAGCCACTCGGCGGCGACGAGGTCGCGGAAGCGGGGGCGGGGCTCGGCGGCCTGCCGGTTCATCGGGGCTCTCCTGCCGGGTATTCGACGCTGTCGGCGGTCAGTTCCATGAACGCCTCCTCCAGGGAGGCGGTCCGCGTGGTCAGTTCGTGCAGCGGGACCCGGTGCTCCAGGGCGAGTTCGCCGACGCGGGGCGCGCTCACTCCGCTCACCGCGAGCCGCCCGTCGTCCTCGGCGGCCACCGACGCCCCGGCGGCGGTGAGCAGCCGGGCGAGCACCGGGGCGTCGGGGGTGCGTACGGTCACAGCGGCGCGGCCCGAGCGGCCGGCGAACGCGGCGAGGCTCTCCGCGGCGATGAGTTCGCCGCGCCCGATGACGATCAGCTGGTCCGCGGTGTGCTCCATCTCGGACATCAGATGGCTGGAGACGAACACGGTGCGGCCCTCGGCGGCGAGGCGCCGGAAGAGGGCGCGCACCCACCGCACGCCCTCGGGGTCCAGGCCGTTGAGCGGTTCGTCGAAGAGCAGCACCGGCGGGTCGCCGAGGAGCGCGGCGGCGATGCCGAGGCGCTGCCGCATGCCGAGCGAGAAGCCCGCGACGCGGCGCCGTGCGGCGTCCGCAAGGCCGGCCTCCGCGAGGACCTCGTCGACCCGGGAGCGCGGGATGCGGTTGCCGCGGGCGAGGACGCGGAGGTGGGCGCGGGCGGTGCGGCCGCCGTGCACGTCGCCCGCGTCGAGGAGGGCACCGACGTGCCGCAGGCCGCGCGCCCGGTCGCGGAACGGCCGCCCGCCGACGGTGACGGAGCCGCCGGTGGGCCCGTCGAGGCCGAGGATCATGCGCAGGGTGGTGGACTTCCCGGCGCCGTTCGGGCCGAGGAACCCCGTCACCAGGCCCGGGCGCACCTGGAAACTGAGGGCGTTCACCGCGGTCTTGGCGCCGTATCTCTTCGTCAGTTCGTTGGCTTCGATCATGGGGACCACGGTGCCGCGCGCCGCCCCCGCCCGTCGTCGGCCCGGCGCTGACACTTGCCGTCGGCGGGGGTCGACCTGGGTCGTACACCCGCGGTCCGATGTCCGGACGAATCCGCCTGGCTACGATCGGCGCATGTCCGTCACACCGCCGATGTCCCTGTTCAGGCATGCCCCGCCGGGCGTGTGGGCCGCCGCCTCCTGGTGTCTGGGCATGGCTGTCGCCGCCCGGGCGTACTCCGGGCTCCCGCTGATGCCGACGAGTGCGTTCGGGGGCCCGTCCCCGGTCGGGTGGCTGGTCGTCGTGGTGGCCACCGGGACGGCGGTGGTCGCCGCGCGGCTGCTGGGGCGCCGTCCCCTGCCGGCCCTCGGGCTGCTGATCATCGCCTCGTACGCTGCCACCCTCGCGCTCAACGAGACGGGCATCGCCTTCCTGCAGTACGCGGCCATCGACGTCGCCCTGGGCTTCATCGCGGCGACCAGGGCCCCGCGTTCGCGCCGGACGGCCCTCGTCCTCGCACTCTGCGTCCTGCCCGGCTACGCGCTCCTGCGGCAGTTGCTCGGCCTCCCCGTCCAGCTCCCCCACTCCCTGGACACCAGCTGGTCCGAGTGGCGGACCTACTCCCTGATGGCCGTCGTCGGCTGGCTGGTGGGCGACTCTGTGCGGCGGGCCCGCGCGTACGCGGAGCGGCTCAGCTCGCAGGCCACGAGGCAGGCCGTCACCGCCGAACGGCTGCGCATCGCACGGGAGATGCACGACACGGTGGCGCACAGCATCGGCATCATCGCCCTGCAGGCGGGCGCGGCGGCCCGGGTCGTCGAGACCCGGCCGGCGGCGGCGCGGGAGGCGATGACCGCGGTCGAGCTCGCGGGCCGGGAGACCCTCGCCGGGCTGCGCCGGATGCTGGGCGCGCTGCGCGAGAGCGAGTCGGGCGAGGGTCCGGACGGGACGCGCCGGCCGGCGCCGCGCGGTCCCGCCGAAGGCCTCGCGGACGTGGAGCGGCTCGCCGCATCGACGACGGCGGCCGGGGTGCGGGTGGACGTGACATGGCGGGGCGAGCGGCGGCCGCTGCCCACGGACGTCGACCTGTCGGCGTACCGCATCATTCAGGAATCACTCACCAATGTGGTGCGGCACGCGGCCACCACGGCCTGCACGGTGTCCGTGGACCACCGCGACGAGGAGATCATCATCGAGATCGAGGACCGCGGCCGGGGCCGCGCGAAGACGGCCGCCGCGTCAAGCACGGGCACGGGCCCAGGCACGGCCTCAGGCACGGGCCCAGGCACGGCCTCAGGCACGGCCTCAGGCACGGGCGTTGGCTACGGCCTCGTCGGCATGCGCGAGCGAGTCGCCCTGCTGCACGGCGAGTTCAGCGCCGCGCCCCGGCCCGGAGGCGGCTTCCGCGTACGCGCCCGGCTGCCCCTGCCCGCCCCGGCGGTCGCCCGATGACGGCGGTCCGCGTCCTGCTCGTCGACGATCAGCCCCTCGTCCGTACCGCCCTCGGCATGGTCATCGCCGAGGCCCCGGACATCGAGGTCGTGGGCGAGGCAGCGTCCGGTGACGAGGCCGTCCGGCGGTGCGCGGAACTGCGCCCGGACGTCGTGGTGATGGACATCCGGATGCCCGGCATGGACGGCATCGAGGCCACCCGCCTGATCACGTCGGGCCCGACGCCCGCGCACGTCGTCGTCCTGACCACGTTCGACGACGACGATTACGTGTACGGGGCGCTGCGCGCCGGTGCGGCAGGCTTCCTCGTCAAGGACATGGCCCTCGACGACATCCTGGCGGCGGTGCGGACCGTCGCGACCGGCGACGGGCTGCTCGCGCCGAGCGTCACGCGCCGCCTGATCAGGGAGTTCGCGCAGCGGCCCGCGTCCGCGCCGCCGCGCGATGTCACGCTCGCGGGCATCACCGACCGCGAGCACGAGGTCCTGACCCTGGTAGGCCGCGGCCTCTCCAACACCGAGATAGCCGGGGAGCTCTGCCTCAGCGTCGCCACCGCGAAGACGTACCTGACCCGGCTGCTCGCCAAACTCGGCGCGCGGGACCGGGTGCAGCTGGTGATCATCGCATACGAGAACGGGCTGGTGTCGGCGGAGCGTTGAGGCGGCCAGGGAAACAGCCGGTGCTGCGGCAGGCGCCGGTCCCCCGTCTCCCGTCCCCCCGCCCCGTCCCCCGTCTCCCGTCTCCCCGGCGAGTTCGCGTCGCGTTCACGCGTCCCTCATTGACTCGTCTCCGGTGCCTCCTTAGCTTCATGGCGCATCCGTCATCGCCCACCGCGCGGAAGGAGCTACGTTGCGTACGTTGCCTCGACGTATCCGGGGAGCCGCCGTCGCGCTCGCCCTGTTCACGGGCATCCTGCCGATGGCACCGGCACAGGCCGCCGCCCCGCACGGACCCGGGCCGCTCCCCCTTGAGCGGCTCTTCGACAACCGCGCCGTCAGCGACGACGCCCGCCCCGCCGACGCGGACTTCGACGGTACGGGCGGCTCGCTGTCCGCGCGGGACCTGGTCTCCGCGGGCTGGCTCCCCGGCCGGCCCCTGGCCGTCGACAGGGCCCGCCTCACCTGGCCGCGCACCGCGCCGGGCGCGCCGGACAACGTGCGGGCCGACGGGCAGGCGGTACGGGTGCGCGGGCGCGGGGACGCCCTCGCCTTCCTGGTCGCGGGCACGGGCGGCGAGGCGAGCGGCACGGGCACGGTCCACTACCGGGACGGCTCGCGCGGCGGCTACCGGCTCACCGCCCCGGACTGGCGCTCGGGCCCGCTCGCCACCAAGTCCGTCGCCCTGCCGCACATCAACACCCCCGGCGGTCAACTCGCCGAGAAGGCGAAGCTGTACGTGGTGACGGTGCCGCTGGCCCCGGGCCGCGAGGTCGCCTCGGTGCGGCTGCCCCGCGATCCCGGCGCCGCCGACCTGCACGTCTTCGCCCTGTCTGTGCGGGCGGGGACGAAGGGCTGGACCGGCACCTGGTCGGCGTCGACCGCAGGCTACCCGGCGGTGGGCCCCTGGACCGACCGGACCGTGCGGCTCGTCGTGCACACCAGCGCCGGCGGGCCGCGGGTACGCGTCCGGCTCGACAACACCTTCGCCGCGGCGCCCGTGCGGATCGGCGGCGCGACGGTGGCGGTGCGGGGGACGGGGGCGGGCGCGCGGGGCGAGCCGCGGCGGCTGACGTTCCGCGGCGCCACCGGTACGGAGATCCCGGCGGGCGCCCAGGCGTTCAGCGATCCCCTCGGCTTCGACGTGCCCGCCGACACCGACCTCCTGGTCAGCTTCCACCTGCCGGGCCCCGTGACGGCCGCGCCCGTGCACAGCCAGGCGAGCCAGCGTTCGTACGTCAGCACGCCCGGCGACCACGCGGCGGACGCCTCCCCGGCGGCGTACACCTCGACGATCACGACGTGGCCGCTGCTCACCGGCGTCGACGTGAGCGGCGGGCCCGGCTCCGTCGTGGTGCTCGGCGACTCGATCACCGACGGCGCGAAGTCGACACCGGACGCCAACCGGCGCTGGCCCGACGTCCTCGCGGACCGCCTCAGGAACCAGACCCGTGTGCCACGCTACGGCGTGCTCAACCAGGGCGTCTCCGCGAACCGGGTGGTCGCCGACCGCTATCCCGGCGACGGCGTCTCCACCGACACGGGCGGCGTGAGCGCCCTGCACCGGCTCGACCGCGACGTCCTGGCCCAGACGTCCGCACGCACCGTCGTCGTCTTCGAAGGCGTCAACGACGTGCGGTGGGGCGCCTCGGCGGGCGAGGTGATCGCCGGTCTGCGGCAGCTCGCGGACCGCGCCCACGCGCGCGGCCTGCGGGCCGTGGCGGCGACGATCGCGCCCTGCGAGGGCGAGTCGCTCTGCACGGCGGCCGCGAACGGGCAGCGGGAGGCCGTCAACGCGTACCTGCGCGGGAGCGGTGCCTTCGACGCCGTACTCGACTTCGACGCGGTGCTGCGCGATCCCGCGCACCCGGCGCGGATGTCCCCCGCCTACGACAGCGGGGACCACCTGCACCCGGGCGACGCGGGCCTCGCGGCACTGGCCGGGTCGGTGGACCTGCGACTGCTGGCGCCGTAAGCACTAGAGCCATACAAGTACCGATATGCCCCCTGTATGCCCTATACGTCCAGGTCGACCACGACCGGGGCGTGGTCGGACGCGCCCTTGCCCTTGCGCTCCTCGCGGTCCACGTACGAGTCGGAGACGGCCTTCGCGAACGGCTCGTTGCCGTAGACGAGGTCGATGCGCATCCCGCGGTTCTTGGGGAAGCCCAGCTGGCGGTAGTCCCAGTACGTGAACGGGTGCGCGTACTTCAGGGGGCGCGGCACGATGTCCGTGAGGCCCGTCTCGCGCAGGGCCGCGAGGGCGGCGCGCTCGGCCGGGGAGACGTGTGTGGCGCCGACGAAGAGCGACGGGTCCCAGACGTCGTCGTCGGTCGGCGCGACGTTGAAGTCGCCGAGGACCGCGAAGGGGCGCGGACCCGCCGCGTCCTCGGCGACCGCCGCCCTCAGGGCCTCGAACCACTGGAGCTTGTAGGTGTAGTGGGCGTGGTCGACCTCGCGGCCGTTGGGCACGTACACCGACCAGAGGCGGACCGGACCACAGGTCGCGGAGATCGCGCGCGGCTCGTCGAGGCCGTCGTACCCGGGGCCGCCCGGCAGGCCCTTGACGACGTCGTCGAGGCCGGCCCTGGAGACCAGCGCCACGCCGTTCCACCGACCCGTCGCGTTCACCGCGGACTCGTAGCCCAGCTCACGGAGCTCGGCGGCGGGGAACTGCTCGGCCGTCGTCTTGGTCTCCTGGATGCACAGCACGTCCGTGCCGCTGCTCTCCAGCCAGGCCAGGAGCCGCGGCAGACGGGCGGTGATCGAGTTCACGTTCCAGGTGGCGATGCGCATGTTCCCCAACCTACCGAACACCACTGACAGTCAGAGCGCGACCGACTCCCCCGGCGTGAGCCGCAGGTGCCGGGTGCCGCCGAGGGAGCCGATCTGGTTGTCGTAGATCGGCCGGGCCAGGTCGGTGAGGAGGGCGTCGTGCACGTCGTAGGCCCGCTGCGGCTTGACCTCACGCACGTAGTCGATCACCTCGGAGATCTTGCTCCAGGGGGCCATGACGGGCAGCATCAGCGTCTCGACGGCCTGGTCGGGGACGGTCAGCGCGTCGCCGGGATGGAACACGGAGCCGTCCACCAGGTATCCGACGTTGGTGATCCGCGGGATGTCCGGGTGGATGACCGCGTGCAGCTCGCCGTGGACCTGCACGTCGAACCCGGCGGCCGTGAAGGTGTCGCCGTGCCCGACGGTGTGCACGCGCCCGGGGAAGGCCGCCGAGATCTTCTCCGCGACGGACTTCAGGGTCCAGATCTCGGCGCCGGGGCGGGCCTCCATGGCGGCCCGCAGCCGGTCCTCGCTGAAGTGGTCCGGGTGCTCGTGCGTGACGAGGATCGCGTCGGCGCCGAGCGCGGCGTCCTCCTCGCTGAAGCCGCCGGGGTCGACGACGAGCGTGCGTCCGTCCTTCTCGAGACGCACGCACGCGTGGGACTTCTTGGTGAACGTCATGCCCTTGGCGCGGGCGGAGCGGGTGTCGGCGGAAGTCGTCATGCCTCCCATCCTGCTACTCCTGCGGCGTGGTTTCCTCACGGATCACGGCCTGGGCGACCCGGAAGGCCGAGTTCGCCGCGGGAACACCGCAGTAGACGGCGGCCTGCAACAGGACTTCCTTGATCTCGGCGGGGGTGAGGCCGTTGCGCAGCGCGGCCCGGGTGTGAAAGCCGAGCTCCTCGAGGTGGCCGCCCGCGACGAGCGCGGTGAGCGTGACGCAGCTGCGTGAGCGGCGGTCCAGACCCGGGCGGTTCCAGACCTCGCCCCAGGCGTAGCGCGTGACGAGCTCCTGGAACTCCCCCGAGAAGTCGTCGGCGGCGGCGAGGACCCGGTCGACGTGCGCGTCCCCGAGGACTTCGCGGCGGACCTTCATCCCGGCGTCGTAGAGGTCGGGCCGGACCCCGCCCGCCACGGCCTCGGGCTGCTCCACCGAGGCGATCTCGGCGACGGGCGCGACGGGCGACGGCGGGGCGAGGACGGGCTTGACGGGCGGCGCGCTGATGGCCGACTGCCCCGCGCCCGCTTCGGCGGCGCTCTGCCAGGCCGAGGAGAAGTGGCGTACGAGGAGGTCGGTGACGGCGGCGGGCTGCTCGACCGGCGCGAGATGAGAGGCGCCCGGCACGACGGCGAGCCGCGCGTCGGGGACCCCCGCGACGAGCGTGCGGGCCTCGCCCTGTCCGGTGACCTGGTCCTCGGAGCCCACGAGGACCAGCGTCGGCACGCCGATCCTGCCCAGCTCGGCGCGGATGTCGAAGGCGGCGAGGGCCTCGCAGGCGGCGATGTAGCACCCCGGGTCGGTGGTGCGCACCATCTGCACGGCCCAGTCGGTGATCGCGGGCTGGGCGGCGGCGAAGCCGGGCGTGAACCAGCGGTCGGGCGCCGAGCGCGCGATGGGGTCGAGGCCGTTGCTGCGCACGATGACGCCGCGCTGGCGGAACTCGTCGGCCGTGCCGAACCGCGGCGAGGCGGCGATGAGCGCGAGGGAGGCGACGCGCTGCGGATGCCGGAGCGCGAGCTCGGCCCCTATGGCGCCGCCGAAGGCGCACCCCGCGTACCCGAAGCGCTGCACACCGAGCTCGTCGAGCGTGGCGAGCAGCCGGTCGGCGAGCTCCCCGACGGACCCGCACGGGTGGGCGGGCGCGCCACCGTGCCCGGGCATGTCGAAGCGGAACACCCGCCACTGCCGGATCAGCTCGGGTATCTGCCGGTCCCACATGTGCCAGGTGGTACCGAGTGAGGCACCAAGGATCAGGACCGGAGCGTCTTCTGGCCCGTCGAAGCGGTATTGCAAAGTGTTCATCGGTGTCTCGCTCACCCGCCAGACCCTCTCATCCGTCACGACAGCCCCTATGAGCGGGGTGCTGGCTGTAGCTGTTTGACCAGGTGGAAGACCTCCCGGGCCGCGTAGCGTTTGAGGCAACGGATGATTTCGCGACGGGTCTTCCCCTCCTTGATCCGGCGCTCGTAGTAGTCCTTGGTACGTGGGTCGACCCGCAGGCGCGTGAACACAATGCGGTGGAGGGCGGCGTTGGCTTGCCGGTCGCCGCCGCGGTTGAAGCGGCGGACCTGCCGGCGTCCCGAGGAACGCTCGACGGGACTGACCCCGCACAGCGCGGCGAAGGACGCCTCACTGTCCAAGCGTTCCGGGTTGTCTCCCACCGTGATCAGCAACGCGACCGCCGTGTCCGGACCGATGCCCACCACATCAAGCAGTTGCGGGGCATGGCATTTCACGAGGCGGGCCAGGCGAGTGTCCACCTCCCGGATCTGCTCGGAGAGCTGGCCGATCCGGTGGGCGAGCAGACCCAGTGTGATCCGCGTGGCCTGCAGCACCGACTCCCCGCCGGCATTCTCGCGACTGCTCGCATCGGCGAACCGCCCACAGGTACGGAAGAGTTCGGCATTACCCAGGTGGGCCAGTTCTTCCCGCAAGGCGGGGTCAGCAGTGACGAGGACGGCCTTGAGCTGGTTGGTGGCCTGCGTACGGGCTTTGACGGCCGACGCCTTCGTGAGCTTGTACATCCTGGTGATCTGCACCGGCCCGTCGCCAGATTTGGCACGAGCACAGGCCCGTCCGCTCAATACGGCTCGCGCCGCGTTCTGAGCATCGAGCGGATCCGACTTGCCGCGCCGACGACGATCAGCCCGGTCCAGCCAGTTCACGTCAAACACGTCGATACCCTGGGCCAACAGATAGCGGGTCAAGGACGCCCCGTAGGAGCCAGTCCCCTCCACCCCAGCCCGCCTCACGGCTCCCGACTTCCTGACCCACTTCAGCAGATCCCGGTAACCAACCGCACTGGCCGGGAACTCGCCGGTGGCCAACACCGCCCCCGTCAAGGAAAGCACCGAAGCCACATGCGCATCACGATGCGTATCCACCTACAGCACCACCTCCCCCGCCGGACGGCGACGGCGGGACTTCGAAGCAGGCAACGTACTGGACACGGTTGAAGTCGCCATACCCGATCCCTTCCCAGTCCAATGACGCGTCGCGTTGCCGGTACCGGGCCGCGTCAGGCGGTCAGAATCGTGAGGACGCCACAACAATCGGCAGGCCCCTATCGGGACACGCCCCGCCAGCCCGGCACCAACAACGCACCATCCCCAGCCAACGGCCGACACTATGTGACCGGGGCACCTTGGTCAGAAGAGTCATGAGTCAGGCCCCAGACTTGGGACAGCACCCACCCATCCTCCCGCCTCACACGCCACATCGACCCCTGTGTCCGATCTCGATCGGCAGTGAGGGCTGTTCGACAGTCGACGCCCAGCACCGACAGCACGTGCGTGAACAAGAACAGTGTCCGCGGGCCTGCTCGGAGAGCCTTGTGCTTCTCGCCGTCGAACCCGGGCGGGCAGCCGCCCGTCGAGCACACTGCCGCTGACCGAGCTGGACCCCGGATCGGACCTCGATCCCAAGGCCCCCTTCATGGCACGCACGTTCGGCGTGAAGGACGGGGGCGATCGCGTGCCGGTTCCCCGCATCGGCGGTGGTCACCCGCGGACCCGGCCCGCTCACGTACTGGCCGACCGGGCCTACTCCTCCCGCGAGATCCGCCAGTATCTGCGTCGGCGGCAGATCCCCCACACTCAGTTCACGCGGACGCCCTCCGTGAAACCGCATTCAGATCGTCACGAACTCCGCCAACTCGGCACACATCTGCAACTTGCCGCCTGTCCGCATACCCGACATGCAGCCGAACAGCATGAACAGGAACACCTAACAGAGTCCTATGAAGCGGCGGTCCGCGTAGCGACCGTGTAGGCGAGGGGGGCCTGGGACAGGTATCGGACGGCGTCGTGGGGGGTAGCGATGCCGTTGCTGACGCGGGTGTCGAGGAGCGATCCGGACGTCACAACGTGCGCGAGGCCCACCCCTCCGGTTACAAGGTCTCCGTCGGCGTGGAAATTATGCCAATGGAGCGGCTCCGGCACGCTCAGGTGGGCGTCGCCCGGAAGGCCGCTGCGTATGGTGAGCCAGCCCAGCGGGGAGCCGCAGGTGATCAGGGTGTGGGTGTCGGGGGCCTGCAGTTCCCGGCGTTGAAGCATGTCGTACGCGATGACGCTGCCGAGCGAGTGAGCGATGAGGACGCGCGCTCCGGAGCGTTCGATCTCGGCCCGGATCACCTTGCGGATCTGCTGACCGAGTTCTTCGTCGTGCAGGTAGCGGTATGCCTGCCGGACCAGAATCAGAACCTTTGCCCCGGCCCCCCGTCCGTGGCGGGCGTCCGCCGCCGCGAGGCGACGGGATACCGCATTGGGGATGTAAGGCAGAGGAGCGCCGAGAGTGCCCTGGTGGGGGCGTGCCTCGGGAAGCGGACCCGGCGCGTAGGCCGTGAGGGCCTGGATGACGAAGTCCTCCTCGTGCGTGCCCATCGGTTCGTCCGCGTCGAGCAGTTCTACGTCGCCAGGGCCCAGGTGCCTGTCGCCGCCGACGGCGGCGGGCCGGTAAAGACCTGTGTAGTGGGGCACCGTCAGGCTGGGGATGGCGGTGTGGGGGCCGTACTTCCGAGTCAGGCCCCGCTTGAGTGCGTTGCCCCAGTCGTACGCGAGGCGGGTCTCGTTGGTCCTTCCCTGGCCGATGCCGTGAACACCGACGATGTGCGTGTCTGCCTCGGTGGTCTCGTTCATGCTGCTGCCCCCTGTCCGCCCCGTCGGCGCGCAGATCGTATCGTGTGGGCCTGGGGAGGTTTTAGAGATCCAGTGAGGTGCTCGTGCAGGGGGACCAGCAGCCGGTGACGGCTGGGCGGCGGCTTGTGGTCGTAAGCGTCGACGACTACAAGAAGGGCAACGCGGACTTCGCCCGGGCTATCGGGGCTCAGGTATCCGTCGTCACCGATTGGCTCGCCTCACCTGTCCTTGCCGAAGAGCACCGGTTCACGGTCTCTCGTGCCGGCGATCTGCACTCGGTGCAGGACCTGAAGCGGTTTCTGGCCGAGCAGGACCTCGTGGAGACCCCTGCGGATGAGGCTCTCGTCGTCTACGTGACCGGCCACGGCATGAGCACCGGCGCCCGCAACCACTACCTCATGTTTGCGTACACCAAGGAAGACGCCCTGGAAAGGACGGCGTTCCCCACCCGGGAGATCGTGTCCGCTGCTCTGCACAGCCCGGCCGAGCATGTGCTGGTCCTCGTGGATTCCTGCTTCGCTGGGGCCTTGCGCGAGGATGTCGCCTCGATCGTGTCTGAGATGAGCCCCGAACGACGGGCCACGCGCACGGTGGCTGTGGTGGCGAGTGCCGACCTCCACGAGCAGCCAGCCGCAGGGGAGTTCAGCGAGGTGATCTCGCGGGTGCTGGCCCGACTTGGCGACGAGTCGCTCGGCATTGTCGGCTCCCACCTCTCCTTCGAGCAGTGGGGCAAGCTCCTGGATCAGGCCAGTGCGCAGGATCCTCAGCGCATGGAACCGCAGTGGCTGTGGCCCCACCGTCAACGGGACGTGCCGAGTGCCTGCCTGCCCAATCCCCGCTACCGGCCGGTCGAGCCACTGGTATCCGCCCCGCGGGTCCAGGTGTCGCTTTCGCGCCGCACCCTCGCGTATTGGACGTCGCGGGCCTCGGGCAGGACCAGTGACCAGGATCCGGGCTGGTACTTCAGCGGCCGGGCTGCGCTGATGCGCAGTTTGGTCTCCTTTACCCGCTCCGGAACCGGTGTGTTGGTTGTCACGGGATCCGCAGGTTCTGGCAAGTCCGCGCTGCTGGCTCGGCTCGTGACGTTGAGTGATCCAGACTTCCTCGCGGATCCGGACCTTTCCTCCATGGCGCAAGCCCTCCCGCAGGACGTGCGCCCAGCCGAAGGGGCTGTGGACATCGCGCTTCTGGCCCGTGCCAAAACCTCGATGACTCTCCTCCAGGACCTCTTTGCCGCTTGCCGTCTCCCTCTTCCCGAGGGCGACGCCCCATTGCTGCCTGTCCTCCTGCAACACCTCGATGAACGCGCACGCGTCACCGTCGTGCTCGATGGACTGGACGAGGCCGCCGACCCGGCCGCGTGCATCGCCGACGTGGTCCTCCCTCTGGCGCGGAGCCACCGCGTGCGCCTGCTGCTCGGTATACGGAGCTCCATCGGGTTCGACGGCTACGCCACCGACCTCGATGAGGACGCCGACCAGTTGCTCGCGACGCTGCTCGGCGCGCTTGAGGAGGACACTCTTCAGGGAGTCCCCCACGAGGTGCTCCGCACCGATCAGTCAGAGGCACGCACGGACATCACCGCCTACGTGACCTCACTCCTGCTGAGCGGCACGAGCCCCTACCGGGACCGGGTCAACACCGCGGAAGCCACAGCGCGCATCGTGGCCGAGGGAGTGTGGCCGTCCTTCCTCGACGCCCGCCTGGCCGCAGCCCAGCTGCGCGCCGCCCCGACCGTTCAGGACCTCGACGAGGATGCGTGGCTGGAGCGGCTCGAGGACGGTACGACGGGGTTGCTGCGCGAGGACCTGGAACATGTCGCGCGGGATACGGGGACGCCGGCGCGCCTGTTGCTGACGGTGCTGCGGGCCACGGCCTTCGCCCCCGGTGCCGGTCTGCCCTGGGCAGAGGTATGGCCCGCCGTCGTGCGGGCCATACTCGTGGAGGACGGTTGCGGCGAAGACGCCGAGGACCTGGACGAAGCCGTTCGAACGTTCCGTTCAAGCCGCCTCGTCGGGTACCTGACGGAGGGCCAGGAAGATGGCCGAACTGTCTACCGGCCTGTGCACCAGCGGGTTGCGGAGAAACTACTCACCGAGCCGGACCAGCTGCTCGACATCGAGGTCGTGGGCGGCGTACGGCCGCTGCCCACGACGCGCCGGGTACACCGGGCCATCGCCGAGGCTCTGGGGGAACTTGCCGAACGCGACCGGCCACACGCTCCCCACCCGTACGTCCTGCGTCACCTGGCTGCCCATGCTGACGCCGCCGGCGTGCTGGACGACCAGCACCTGTCCGCGGGAATGCTGGCCCGGGAAACCTCCGGGGAACTGCGCAGCCGACTCCAACTCCCACTGCCTGTCTATGACCTGACCCGGCGCAACGTGACCGCAGCCGCGCTGGTCGAGCCGTACGTGGACGAGACCACCGACACCGCCTCACGGCTGGACAGCATCGTCTTCCTGAGGGAGGCGCTGGGCGGGGAACCCCCCGAAGAGGGCACTCTCCCCCTCGGCCATCCAGCCCGAGTACCCGAACCACCAGTGCTTAATCCGGCCTGGTCGGACTGGATACCCGCGGCGAACGTGCTTGCTCAGGCAGTCGGCCGGGTGACGGCTCTGCATGGATTCGGTCTTCCCGATGGGCGTGCGCTTGTGGCGTCGGCGAGCTATGACGGGGTCCGGGTCTGGGACGGCGGGACGGGAAGGTCTGTCTCCAGCATCAGCGGAGTACGCACGAGTGGCCTCGCCCCCCTCGCCGGAAGCAGCGGCCGGGTTTTCCTGGTCTCCACCGACCACCACGGCGCGAGAGTTTGGGACCCGCTGTCAGGCCGCCCCGTGGCCCGCGAAGACGGCCTGCGCGGCGGCGAGGTGAGAGTGCTCCGCCAAGGAGAAGACCGCTGGCTCGTCGCGTTCCTCAGCGAGGAATGCCTGCAGCTGTGGCGGCCGGGCGAGTACGGTCGGCCCGAGCTGGTCCCCTACCCGGTGCCGCTTCACCGCCCCGACAACTCGGTCGTGCTGCATGGCCGGGACGGCATGGTGCGGATCGCCTACGGCGGGCGGCGGGCCGGCATTCACCTGTGGGACCCCGTCAACAGCCCTACCGAACCGGAGTTCCTGGACCTGGGCGGGTCGTTCAAGGGCCATGTGATGGCTGCTGTGCGCGGACCGCAAGGCTACGACCTGCTGGTGACTTCTCACGGCGTCAAGCACGGCCTCTACGTGTGGGATCCCGAAACCGGCAAGAATGTCGACCGGATCCCCTGGGCGGCCAGTCGGCTGGCCTCGGTGACAGGCCCGCAGGGACACCCTGTACTCGCCGTCGTACGCAGACGGACCCTGAGCGTGCTGGACTTCGCGGGAGCGTCCCGGCCACTGCTGGCAGAATTTCCGGTATCGGAGGTGGACGCGATCGCCGGAGTCGGCGGACGTACCCGTCCATGGGCCGTGGCCACCGCTGGCAAGGAGGGGATCCGGCTGACCGTCCCGGGACAAGAAGGCCCCCCGCCGTCTGCCGCCCGATCCAGCGCGCGAGGGCGGACCGCACCCAGGGCGCGCGCGGGACACCCCGTCATAGTTGTCCACCCACCGGCACGCCCGGGGAGCCTCTGTCACGTGGAAGACAGCCGCTTGCGCCAACACGGCCTCCTGGCGGTGGCCGCGAACAGCCGGATCACCTTCTTCGACGCGAAGCGCGGCAGATTCTATGAGGAGCACCCGTTCCCAGGCATTCGCGGCGTACGACAGATTCCCTCACGCACCGAACTGATCCTCGCCGTGGCCAGCTCCGAGGCTATGACCCTGTGGGACATGGAGCGAAAACAGGCCCTGAGGCGCATCCCGACCGGGGAGGCGGTCTGGTGCACGACGGCATTGGTCGACGGCGTGCCATCCGGCGTGATCACGGCCGCGAGGAGCGGCGTCTGGCTGCACGACAGCACCAAATCCCACGCTCTGCCTCTACCCGATGGCAGCTCCCCGGGCGACATCACCTGCATGGCCGCGCTGCCAGACGGCCGACTGGTAGCAGCCGTGCGCGGGAGGCTGCTCCTGTGGAACCTCAAGACCCGGCGCCTCATCGGCGGGGAAGAGATCAACGATCCATCCTGGATCCGCGCCCTGTGCGTCATCCCCACGCCAAGGCAGGGCTTCTACCTGGCCGCAGCCTCCTACGACGGACTCTGGCTCTGGCCAGGGCACAAACAGAGCCGCTGGTTCGGGCTGCCACAGAGGATCGCGATTCCAGGTGATTCCGTGACGGCACTCGCTCCCCTGTACCTCAAGTCCCGCGAGGTCATGCTTGCCTCTGCGGGCGGGACGGGTGTGCGCCTATGGGATCTTCCGTCGGGCAAGGCGGTCCACTCTCTGATCACGGCGGCGCCCGTGAGCAACGTAGTGACCGGCGCCGGCCTACTCCACCTCGGCGGCCCCGCTGGCCTCGCTGCTCTCACACTGCCAGCCGACGGATTCCTCCCAAACCCGTAGCGGCCCTGCCGGTGGGTCGCCGACCGGACCAGCCACGGTGACCACCCAGCACCTCATGGCAGCGTGATCACCGGGGTCCTGGGGCTCGCCGAATACGGAGATGACCCCACCACTACGGCTCCGCAAAGGGCCTGCCCTCCGGGCCGCAGCGCCCACCTGCCAGGACAAGCTGCTCACCCAAATACTGAAGCAGCGGATCGCTGCCGCCGATGACGAGCCCCTGCACGCCTCCGTCCGCTGGGCACTGAGGGCTACCTGACCGGGAGGACCTTGCGCACTCTCCGGGCACACTGCGCCAGTCTCGAACGCGAGCGCCACCACGCCCACCATCGCGCAAAGCACGAACCGAATTTCAACGATCCCAGGTGCGACTCCCTGATGGTCACTGATCATGAAGCCGATCGACAGGAAGCGTCATTCCCCGTCCCATCCGGCGAGTTCAGCGACGGATGCGGTGGCCATTTTGATCTCGTCACGAACGGGTGCGCAAGAGCCGCGAAGATCTTCCAGGAATGCTCCTGTGAGTCCAGCTTCCACCTGGTCGCTGTTCAAGTTCCGGACGGAGGCCACGAAGGCCTTCTGGGCATCCTGTTCCAGTTGCTGGAGCCGTCCGACCTCTTCTTCCTCTCCTGCCTCAATCATGGCGATTCTGCTGCCGCCGAGCTTGTAGTCGAAGCTACCGAGGATTGTTTCTAGGGTCTGGCCGGACATCTCGGCCCGTGAAGGAATCGGATTCATGAAGACGGCGATTGCATTGGCTGCGAGCATCGCAGACTGGAGGATGGAGAACCCCTTGGTTCCCGGATCATCGGCCTCGAGCGATTCTCCCCTAGCCTCGAACTCCTCCAAGATTTCCAGGAGCTCACCCTCTTCCACTTCGCCGAGCGGCGCCTTCCAGGCGCTGTCCAGGACGTAGGAGAACCATTCGGCATCCGATTCATCGGCAAGAGTGGAGAAAACTCCGCTCCCGCGCTCCGCACAGGAAAGACAGAATCCCGCAAGGAAAATATCCGGGATCTCGTGAAGTGCGGAGTAGGTCTCCACGTTGCGAGTCAACTCAGTCTCCCTTGCTCCAGAACAGTGTGTAAGGTGAGTTCTGCGGCATGTGGCCGCGAATCCCCTGACCCCCTACTTCTACGCCTCGTGCGCTGATCTGCGGCAGGCATATGTCGTTGCAGAAGTTGCGCGAAGCCGCCCCGTAAACGGCGTGCTCGTTGGGGCCCAGGGACTTGAGTATACCTTCCTCGGCATGCCCGGGAGCGCGCACGAATGTCTCACCGTCTCGCAATTTCCACGCACTAGGCATGGGGCCTTCGCCATTAATACCGATGCGTTTCGTGTATTGCTTGGTCTCGGAATTGAATACCCCAATCACCGAGGTGGTTCCCTTGACGTCGGCCATCCAGTAGTCATTCCGAATGCCTTGCAGCTCTTCAGCGCGGTCCAGCGCCAGGCGCGCATCCTGCTGGGTTCCCGGGCTGCAGGGTGTGAGACCCAGGGGGTCGATCCATATGAATGGATTTCTGACGTAGGTGCACGCGTTTGGTGCCGGTGTCAGCCCCAGGGGGTCAGGGGTGAGATAGCGGGCGGTCTCGGGGTCGTAATGGCGAAAGTAGTTGTAGTGGAGATGCGTCTCTGGGTCGAAGTACTGGCCGGGGAATCGGAGCGGGGTGTACGCGGTGCTGGTCGACTCCCAACTGGTCGTCCCCCAGAGGGTGGTGCGAGCGCGCCAGGCGATGTCCCCTGCTTCGTCCACGAGTTCGGTGGGGGGGCCGACGAGGTCGGTGACGATCGCGAAGAAGCGCGAGTCGATCTCGTCCTGGGGTGCATCGGCCGCGGTGAGGCGTTCCGTCTGAGCAATCGGGCGCATGCCCTGGTGATCCCAGGTGAGGGTGACCGGGTTCGGTAGCTCTGCCGAGGTGGTGGTCTGCTCGCAGAGGGTGGTGCCGTCCCAAGTGAAGTCGGTGCGCTCGACGACTGATTCCCCGTCGGCCGCTATCCGGAGTTTGGCTGTGCGTCGGCCGTACGGATCGTAGGTGTAGCGCCAGACGGTGCCGTTCGGGGTGACCACCGACACCAAGTGGTCTTCTGCGTCCCAGGAGTAGCGCCATGTATCCGGTTTGCGGGATAGGCGGCGCTTTTGGCGCAGGGTGATACGTCCGGCGGCATCGTGTTCGTAGCGGATCTGACCGGCGCGGGTGATGCGGGTGCCGGTGTAGGTGCGCGGTCCGGTGGCCTCCTGCTCGAAGTGAGTGGAGGGCCAGGTGGCGTGGGTCTGGTTGCCGGCCTCGTCATAGGCGTAGGTTTCGGCCCAGTCGGTGGCGTGGACCGCGGTGACACGACCCGCTGCGTCGAGCTCGAAGCGGCTGGAACCGTTGAGCTGGTCGTTGACGGCGGTCGGAGAACCGTCGGCCCGGTAGGTGTAGGTGCGCTGCTGGATCGTGGCGCCGGTGGCATGGGTGACGGTGTGGTCGGTCAGGCGACCGAGGGGGTCGAAGGTGCTGGCCAGAGTGAGGTGGTTGCCGATGCGGCGGGACAGTTCGCGTCCGGCCGCGTCGTGCTCGGAAGTAAGGGCGTGGCCAGCGGTGGTCAGATGGGTGCGGTTGCCGGCAGCGTCGTAGGCGTAGGTGCTGGTCGCGCCGGTGGGAGTGGTGCGGGATGCAGGACGTCCCAGGAGGTCGTACGCGTAGGTGGTGGTGCGGCCGTTGACGGTTTCGGCCAGCAGTCGGCCGGCTGCATCGTAGCGACGGTTCAGCGCGGCGTCGGGGCCATTGGCCTCCGTCAGCCGGCCTGCGGAGTCGTAGGTGTAGACGGTGGTGCCGTCCGCATCCTTGGTGAGCGTCCGGCCCACCGGGTCGCGTTCGTAGCGGATGGTCTGCCCGGCCGGAGTGGTCCTGGTGGTGAGGCGGCCTGCCACGTCGTGGGTGTAGGCGAGGGTGCGGTCGTCGAAGTCTGTCTCCCCGACCAGGCGGCCTGCAGGGTCGAACGTGTAGTTCCAGGTGGCGCCGTGCGGGTTGGTGACCTGGGTGAGGCGAAGTTCCGTGTCGTGTGTGAAGGTGTAGCGCACGCCGTCGGGGCCGGTACGGGCTGCGAGCAGGTCGAAGTGGGTGTATTCGAAGTGTGAGATGCCGCCCAGCACATCGGTGTGCTTGGTGCAGTTGCCCTCACCGTCGTACTCCCATGACTCACGGGCGCCGTCCGGGGCAATGCGGGAGGTGAGTTTGCCCTCCACCGTCCAGGCCAGGCGGGTTACCGCGCCCAGCGGGTCGGTCAGGGCGACGGGCCGGCCGAACTGGTCACGCTCGTAGGTGATGCGGGCGCCGTGCGGGTCGGTGATCTCGACCGGTAGCCCCGCTGCATCGGCACGTATCTGCAGCGTGTTATCCAAGGCGTCGGTGACGCTGGCGAGATGGCCCGCCGTGGTGAACGAGTAGCGGGTAGTGGCCGCGGCCGGGTCGGTCAGCTGTGTGCGGTTGCCGTTGGCGTCATAGGTGTGATGCCACTGGGCGCCATCAGGATCGATGACCGTCCTCGGCAGCCCGAACTCGTTGTACTCCGTGCGTGTTTCGCCTCCGTCCGGGTGCCGTACGGAGGTGATCCGGCCCTGCCCGTCGTAGGTGTAGCGGGTGGTGTGGCCGAGGGCGTCCGTGATCGCTGTGAGCCGGTGCTCGGTGTCCCATTTCTGGAGCATGGTGTGCCCGAGTGGGTCGGTCTTGCGAATCAGGCGCAGGGCTTCGTTGTGCTCGTAACGAGTGGTGTGACCCAGGGAGTTGGTGACTGCGGTGGTGCGCGTGGCGTCGTCGTAGACAAGAGTTCCGGAGAGGAAGCCGTCGCTCCCCTCGGTGCGGACGACCCGGCCCTGCTGGTCGTAGGTGTACGCGTAGGTGGTGCCGTTGCGGTCGGTCCACGTGGTGATGCGGCCCTCGGTGTCGTAGGTGAACCGAGTAGGTAGGCCGGAAGAGTTGGTGACCTCGGTGAGGTGGCCCTCCTCGCTGTAGCCGTAGGAGACAAGGACGGTGCCCCGGCCGTCAGGCTGGTCCGGCTCGAGCAGGCGCAGGGCGCTGATGCGGGGCAGGTCGCGGTCGCGGTCAAGGGCAATGCGATAGCCACCGCTGTGGGCGACTTCCACAGGAGTGCCGTCGACGGTGTAGAGGACGGTGATGCGCTGGCCGTTGCGGTCCACGATGGCCTGCAGGGGCAGGTCGACCGCCTGCCCGTCATCGGCAGGGCATGGGGAGTGGAAGACGTAGGTGTGTCCGGTGTCGGGATCGTTGAGGCGCAGAGCGCCGTCGACCTCGTCGTCCCAGGTCAGGGGTATTCGGGGGCCCAACTCGGGGTAGACAGGATCAGTTCTGTCGGGAGCGGGGAGCGGGTAGGCCAGGCGGGCGCCGTCGGGCGCAGCGTAGATGATCCCGTCCTCGTCGATCTGGAGACGCTGGTCGAGGGTGGAGGCCCAGCTGGGGCCGAACCAGCCGCCCCACCGGTATGACGAGAGGTGCGTGCGCTCCAGCACGAGGGAGAGCACGCCGGGCAACTGCACGTCGGTCTGCGGCAGCAGCATGTCGCCGGTTGCCACGTCGATCGGGTCCAGGTCGCACTTCTTGAGTGCGGCCCGGATGGATGCGGGCAGCTTCTCCCACTCCGAGGGACGCAGCTTCAGCCGGGACAGGCCCGAGCCGTCGAGCCCCAACGTCTTGCCGAGCTTGGCGAGTTCGCTGGGCTTGAGCTTGCCCAGGCCCTTACCGAGAACCTTGCCCAGACCGCCGAGGCCCACCCCGAAGGCGGCCCCCATGGCCAGGGTCTCCGCCAGCTTGCCCGGATCCTTGAACGTCGCCGGATCCTTCAACAACGCGTCGAAAGCGGCGAACTTCATGCCCTCGCCAGCGAGTTTGCCGGCCTTGGCGATGGTCTTGATCTCCCCGAGGGCCTTCAGCGCCCGCTCCAGGCCGCGGATCGCCTCCATCACGGTGCGGATGACCGAGGCCATGCGGGTCCCGGACTTCTCGATCCGGGCGATCAGCGCCACGACCTTCGCCGCCCGCGCACCGGCCGCCAGGTTCCCGGCGATCACGGACAGGCCACCGGTCAGCACCGACAGGGCCAGACTCGCGATCTCGAACTCGGCGATCTCCGCGAGGATCACACCGATCTCGGTCAGCAGCTCGTGGGCCTCGTCGGCGAAGTCGTCCAGCGCCTTGGCGCCGTCGCGTAGCGAGTCAGCCATGTTGGTGGCCTGCGTGCGGGCGGTCTTGGCCCGCTTGTGGAGGGCCTTGGCGGCCTTGCCCTCCCACTCCAGATCCGTGAGCGCCGTCTCGGCGGCGTGAGCTGCGGCGTCAAGCCCCTTGGCCAGGGCCCTCCACTGCTTGGCTATCTCGCGGATGCCGTCGGGGTCGACGGCGGGGTCGGTGATGCCGAGGAACTCCAGATTGCTGGCGAGGGTGTCGCCGAAGGCGTGGTTGGCCTTGTTGATCCATTTCAGCGGGTTGAGGTCGTCGACGTCGATGCCGGGGATGTCGAAGCCCATGGACGGCTCAGCCCTTCCTGGCGCGGGCCGCTGCGCTCAGCAGGACGTCCAGCAGGTCGAAGGCATCGGAGACGTCGCCCAGGAACTTCGCCTCGTCCTCCCACTCCTTGTGCAGGTTCTTGGTGAGCTTGGCGATGGTGTCCATGCCGTCCTGGATGTCGTCCTTGGCACCCATCAGCGAACCCAGCACACCGAACGCGGACATGTCGTGTGAGGCGGCCTTGAAGTCGTGCAGCGGCTTGGTGGTGTGGTGATCCACTTTGCCCAGGACGGAGGCCGCCTTGTGCAGGGATTCCGCGTCCTTCTTCAGGTCCGACATGCTGCCCGCCCCCGTTGGTTGACATGGTTCTACGTGCGACGCGCTGACGTGTGCAGACCGGACCGGCCTGCCGCCTCGGTCAGCGGTTGATGGACTGGATCTCCTGGACGTTCATGTCCTGGGTGGTCTCGAAGGTGCCATCCGGCAGCTCGCCCTTCGCGCCACCCGTGCCCTCCCAGGAGATCTCCCAGGTGATCGACGCCTTCAACTGATACGGCTCACCGCTCGTGGCGCGGAGGTACTGAACCCCGCACGGCGGCTCCTGCCCGGCGCCGCCCTTCTTGTACGGGGCACCGATGGAGCCGTCCTCATTGACCGGGCAGTCGCCGGAAGCGGGGAAGGTCTTCGCATCCTCGGTGCCCGGCTCCAGGTGGAGGGCGACGGGTTTGGCCGTGGTCACCGCGTACAGGCCGGTGCCGGGCAGGTCGGCGCGGACTGTGACGTCCTTGAAGGTGGTCTTGTCCAGCCACGCCCAAGTGGGCAGGTTCACCGTCGACTTGCCCTCGGGCTTCAGCTCGACCTCAGTGTCCGGGACCTTGATCTTGTCGTACGCGAAGGCGGCGAGCGTCTCGGGAGTGGGGGCGTTCTTGTCCTTGGGGATGGTGCCCTCGTCCTGCCAGAACATGATGCGGCCGCAGTCCCACGCCTTGGAGTCCTGGTACATGCCCTCGCGGACCGTGCTGCGCCAGAACATCCCCTTCTTGCCAAGGTTGTACTTCTTGTAACCGCCAGCCGTGGTGTCTCCGGGGAGATTCAGGTCGAAGTTGGAGTCTGCCTTGCCCTTCTCATAGTGGTCCACCCACAAGCCGTTGCTCCACCACACATGGGCGTTCACCAGCCCGCCCTCACCGGTCGCGACCGCGTCCTTGAGCTGCTTCGGAGAGAAGACCGGCTCGTACCAACAGGCCGGAGGCTCCCAGTTGGGGTCCACGGACTTCAGCTCACCCACCGACGCCTTCGCCGTCCGGCCGCCGGGATACGTGAGCTTGATCTTCGAGTTGGACACCGAAGCCATCAGGTCCTTACCCGAGACATCGCCTTCCACGGAGTCATGTGTCCCCCCGCCTACCGGCGACTCCTTCCCGCCGTCGCCGAGGGCGAGTGCTGGTGAAGGAACCAGGACAGCTGTGGCAGCCAGTAGCACCAAGGTGCCGTCGACGAAACGACGGAGGGATGTCACCGGTCGCAACCTCCCTCGCCCGTCTCCACGGTTGAGGTCTGCCAAACACCCTGGGCATTTCTGTCCAGCCGCGTTCGGTACTGGATCTTGGGATCCTCGCCTTCTGGCGTACCTGCGACCTTGCCCGTCTTGAGATTCCGGGTGTAGCCCTTGGACTCGTCAACGCAGTAGAAGAGGACGCCGAACCCTTCATTGCTCACATGCACTTGGGGATTGAAGACGCGGACGCTCCCCTTGAGGGTGAGATCCTTGTACGTCTTTACCCACTCGGGTCCGGATTTGAGAGCTGTGCCCGTGTTGTAGAACTTCAGCGCGCTGAACTGCGGGTCACCCGCCATGATGGCGGCATACCCGGCCCGCAGTCGGCCCTTCCCATCGTCCAGAATGGCTTGCAGCTTCGGATCGCTGTTCGTCCAGCCTTCGAAATTCGCCTGGAACGTCTTGGGCAATTTGATCTCCGGCCGCTTGGCCCCATCCGCCGACGCGGACGGCGACGACGAAGCCGCCTTCTCGCTGCCCGCGTCAGCGCCGACGACCTTGCCGTGGTCCTTGCTGTCGTCCGATCCTCCGCAGGCGGTCAGCAGAAGGGCCACGGATGCGGTGAGCGCGGCCGCGACGAGCCGGGTCGAGCGAGTCACTGTTGTCTCCGGTGAGGTGAGGGTTAACCCGAGCGAAGCAACGCTATCCGTGACCACCCGGTGACCATGAGAGCGGTCAGGCTTTGGCTGAGACGTAGCTGTGCAGAGGCACCCCGGTGCAAGTGGCGACCGCGGCGATTCCGCTACGCACGTCTCTTCCCCAGATTCTCCAACACCTGTCCAGCCACCTTGTGCGCCTGGCTGTTGAGGTCCTTCTCGGCTACCACGTGGGCGGGCGAGTACCTCTCGACGTACAGGAACTGCCCCGCTCCGATGTCCACCGTGAGCGACGACCGCCAGGTGTCGCCGTACATGACCTGCCGCGCAGCGTTACGCCCCTTGAGGATCACAGGGACGGCCTTCGTCGGGCTCGAGTCCGTCGCATCGGCGACCTGGAGCAGTGCGGCTTCGTCCTTGAACAGGCTGACGACGTAGCCTGCCGGATTGTCCTCGTCGGACGTCATCAAGAAGTAGCAACTGACTTCGCCCTTGTCCGAGTCGGGCTCGGCGTCCTCGATACCGGCAGCCTGCTGCTGGGCATCCGTGAGCGCGGCTTGGCAGATGGAGCTCTTGTCGACTCCATCTGCCTTGATCGGTACGGCCGCCGCCGTACCTCCGGCGGCGGGCTTGGCAGACGCTGTCGCCGGGGGTTCCGAGGAGGAGCATCCCGTCACCAGCAGAGCAGCGAGTGGCACCAGGGGCCACGCGCGCGATGACATACGCACTGCGAATTCTCCTCAATCAGCCTTGGGGCTGCGGCAAACCCTGGTCGCAGAAGGACACCACCCATGAGACGCGTCGCACCCACGAGCGCAGCCACAACCGGATCGCGGCCACGGTCACCGTGCCGTGAAAGACGTATGCCCGCTTGTCGAAGCGCATGGCCACTGCCTGATTGATCTTCAACTTTCGGACCAGCCGCCCGATTTCGTTCCTGCGGGTATACGGTACGGAATCGAAGCAGGTAGGCCGACGCGCCGCGCAAGACAACTCACCGGAGCCCGCCACTCTGTGGCTGTGCCGGAGCATCCACAAATACGCGCGCCTCGGCAATCAGACGACGGGGCTTCCTCGGGTGACGGGGCAGGGATCCGAGGATAGGGCCTGATCCGCAACCCCCTGGCACAACGGGCAGCCGCCGAAACGATCCGATGGGGGCAAAATCTGTCACGTCCGTGTCACCAACACCGTTGACACGCCTGGACGGCAAGATCCCAACTCGGTCAAATGCTCCCGAGCTGGACCACATAGACGCCAACAGACGGCTCCTACCACCTGTGCCAGGTGGTACCGAGTGAGGCACCAAGGATCAGGACCGGAGCGTCTTCTGGCCCGTCGAAGCGGTATTGCAAAGTGTTCATCGGTGTCTCGCTCACCCGCCAGACCCTCTCATCCGTCACGAGCTGTCACATCGCCGGGGTAGGCCAAGGTGCCTGTCTTTCGGATCTGTCCGGGGCCAGGACCGGCCTGATCCGAAAGACAGGCCCAGCAGACCTTGCTACGCTCCCGCACCGCCGGGCCTGCCGGCGAGAACCCAGGCAGGCATAGGTTGTCCGCCACGTTCTCGGGGACGACCGCATTCCGACGGTCCGGCCCCCGCGAGACTCACCGCCGCCCCGGAGGGACCATGCGCATCCTGACCGTGTGCCTCGGTAACATCTGCCGCTCGCCGTATGCCGCCTGCGTGCTCGCGCAGGACGGTGGGGCGGCGGTGCAGGTCCGTTCCGCGGGTCTGATCGACATGTGGGTCGGCATGACCGCGCACTCCGGCATGATCGCTGTCGCGGCCGAGCGCGGGTACGACCTGAGTGCTCACCGCGCCGTTCAGGTGAGCTCCGGCCTGGTGGAGTGGGCGGACGTCGTCCTGGCGATGGACCGCGCGGTCCTGACCGAGCTGCGCCGCCTCGCCGACGGGGCGACCGCCCACAAACTCGCCCTGTTCCTCGGTGACCGCGACGTGCTCGATCCGTACGGGGGCGACGACGAGGCGTTCACCGCCTGCGCGACCACCATCGAGGAAGGTGCACCACAGCACCTCCCCTAGCCATCGCGCAGCTCGGCGGCAACCCGCGCGGCCTCGCGCCCGGGCATTGTGTGTGCTTTGCGCCCTTGTCATGATGGCCCTGCCCCTGCGGGCGCCACGCCTGCCGAGCGGTCTCCGACTGATCCAGGACGGTGCGATGACCGGGCACTTCGCCGTGGCCGACGAACCGGGCCCCCTTCCCCTCGCGCGGGCGTACGACACCGCGCTGCTCGACCTCGACGGTGTCGTCTACGTGGGGCCGCATGCGGTGGCGCACGCCGCCCGGTCCCTGACGCGCGCCGGGGCGCTGGGCATGCGCCTGACCTACATCACGAACAACGCCTACCGCACGCCCCTCGCGGTGGCCGGACACCTCCGGCGGCTCGGCCTGCCCGCGGCGGAGCACGACGTGGTGACCTCGGCCCAGGCCGCCGCCCGCCTGGCCGCCGAGCTGCGCCCACCGGTCACCCGGGTCCTGGCCATCGGGGGCGAAGGACTGCTGGCCGCGTTACGGGCGTACGGCCTGGAGCCCGTGCGCTCGGCCGATGAGGATCCCGGCTGCGTCGTCCAGGGCTTCGCGCCGACGGTGAGCTGGCGCGAACTGGCCGAGGCGGCGTACGCGGTGGGGCGGGGAGTGCCGTGGATCGTCACCAACGCCGACCCGAGCGCGCCCACGCACCGGGGCACCGCGCCGGGCAACGGTGCTCTCGCGGGCGTGGTGCGGGCCGCCACCGGAGCCGTCCCCACCGTGGCGGGCAAGCCGTCCGCCGCCCTGTTGCGGGAGGGCGCGGCCCGGGCCGGTGCCCGGCGGCCTCTCATGATCGGGGACCGGCTGGACACCGACGTGGAGGGTGCGCGCAGTGCCGGGTTCGACAGCCTTGTGGTCCTCACCGGTGCCACCACCGCGCACGACCTGCTCACCGCCCCGGAGCACCGCCGCCCGACACATCTGGCGGCGGACCTGCGCGGTTTGCTGGCTCCCGCGCGCCGCGTCGAGGAGCAGTCCTGCGGTTACCGGTGCGGGGGCTGGGTGAGCGGTGTGCGGGACCGCGAGCTGGTGCTGACCGGGCGGGGAGATCCCGAGGACGCGTTGTGGGCGGCGTGCCGGGCCGCGTGGTCGGCGGCCGAACCGCCCTCGGTGGCAGCGGCGTTGACGGTACTGGACCGGTGCGCGGGTTCGTGACGTCGACCGGCACCCCGCCTCACGGCACCCCGCCTCTCAGCACGCTGTCCGGTCACGTGGCGGGGCGGCCGTCGCCGAGCGCCGTCTCGTGACGTACATGCTGGGCGACCTGCGCATGCGTCGCGTACCAGATGTCGGCGCGCCCGCAGACGTGCTCCAGCAGCTCCTCCAGGGCGACGATCCGCGACCGATGGCCGATGACGTGCGGGTGCAGGGTCATCTCGAACAGGCCGCCTTCGGCGTAGGCGGCGTCGAACTCGTCCCGCCACAGCTCCAGTACGTGCCGCGGCATCGTGTACGGGCGCACGGCGCTGTAGCGGTCCATGTTCAAGTAGACGGCGTCGTCCCGTATCCACTCGGGAGGTATCTCGACCAGTCCCGTCGGCCGCCCGTAGGAGAGGACCTCGTACGGGTCGTCGTCGGCCATCAGGGAGGAGTCGTACGACAGTCCGAGTTCGAGGGTGATGTCCAGCGTGTGTTCGCTGAAGTCCCAGGACGGGGTGCGGATGCCCACGGGCCGCTGTCCGGTGAGCCGTTCGAGGGTCTCCGCGCACCGGAAGGCGAGTTCCCGTTCGTCCTGGCGGCCGAGTTCCGTGTTGCGCTCGTGGATCCAGCCGTGGATGGCGACCTCATGGCCGTGCTCCACGTAGCCCCGGGCCTCCTGCGGGCGCAGGAGCGCGCACACGGCCGGCATGAAGAACGTCGCGGGCAGGGCGTGCCGTTCCAGCAGCCGGAGAATGCGCGGCACCGCCACCCGGGCCCCGTACTCGCCCTGCGAGAGTTTGCCCGGCAGCACCTCCCCGTCCCGAAGCGGGATCGTCTCGTGGTCGGGGTCGAAGGAGAACGCGACGGCGGCCCGGGCGCCGTGCGGCCACCGAGCCGGTTTGAGGCTGCGCCCGGCGCGGACCCGCTCGACGTGCCGACGCCACTCCTCCTCCCGCCACTGCCAGGGCGCCCGTGACGCCCTCCCGGCGTCCGCGTCCGACACGGTCATGGCCGTCCCTCACTTCTTCCGCTGACCGGGGGATGGGAGATGGGGCTGAGAGCCTGTGTCATGACGAGCATGCCAGTGCCGTGGGCCGTCGGCAGGAGGGCGAACAGGACAACACCTCTCGTCACCACACTGACCGAAACGCGGACTTCCGTGGTGCGGCCATCTGCCCGGCACCCATGCGCAATCCCTACTGTGGTCGCGGAGAGGAGAGTGCGGATGCCGAGCGGTGACGTAACCCTGGACGAGGCCCGGCGTTTCCTGCCCGACGCGGTGGCACTGCGCCGCTCCCTGCACGCCGATCCGGAGATCGGCCTGCATCTGCCGACGACCCGACGACGCGTCCTGGAGTCGCTGGACGGCCTGGGCCTGGAGGTTCGCACCGGTCGGCGGCTGTCCTCGGTGACCGCGACGCTCGACGGCCGGCAGGAGGGCCCGGTGGTCCTGCTGCGCGCGGACATGGACGCGCTGCCCCTGTCGGAGGCCACCGGTCTCCCGTTCGCCTCGCGCGTCCCCGACGCCATGCACGCCTGCGGGCACGACGCCCACATGGCCATGCTGGTCGGCGCGGCCCGGCTACTGGCCGAGCGGCGCGACGACCTCGCCGGACGTGTGGTGTTCATGTTCCAGCCCGGCGAGGAGGGCCACCACGGCGCCCGCCACATGATCGAGGAGGGAGTGCTCTGCGGGGACGGCCGCGCGGCGGACGCCGCGTTCGCCCTGCACGTCATGCCGGGGTTGCCGAGCGGCACGCTGTGGCTGCGCCCCGGCCCGCAGATGGCCGCCTCCGACAAGCTGCGCATCGTCGTCCGCGGCCGCGGCGGGCACGCGTCGTCGCCGCACACGGCGTGCGATCCCGTGCCGGTGGCCTGCGAGGTCGTCCTGGCCCTGCAGTCCGCGGTGACCAGGACCGTCGACATCGCCGACCCGGCCGTCGTCACGGTGAGTTCCCTCGCCGCGGGCTCAGCGTCCGGCATCATCCCGGAGACGGTCGACCTCGGGGGAACGCTGCGCACCCTGTCGCAGGAGACGCGCGTACGCGTGCATGAGATGGTCGAGCGGGTCGCCACGGGAGTCGCCGCCGCCCACGGGGCGGCGGCCGAGGTGTCGATCCGGCCCGGGTATCCGGTGACCCGCAACGATCCGGCGTTCACCGAGTACGTGCTGCGTACGACGGCGCGGGTGCTCGGCCCCGACCGGGTCCAGGTGCTGCCCGCACCAGTGATGGGCGCCGAGGACTTCTCGTACGTCCTGCGCGCGGTACCGGGCGCCATGGCCTTTCTGGGCGCGTGTCCGCCCGGACTCGAGCCGGAGCGGGCTCCTGCGCTGCACTCCAACCGGGCGGACATCGACGAGGACGCCCTCGCGGCGGGGATCGCCTGTCACGCGGCGGTGGCCCTGCGCCGTAGCCGTTCGCGCACCGGCGGCGAGGAGCGTGCGTCATGAACGACCTGCGGATCCGGCCCGCGCGGCCCGACGAGCTGGACCGTGTGGAAGAGCTGTGGGTGGAGGCGAGCCGCTGGCTCGCCTCGAAGGGGCTCGACCAGTGGCAGTACCCGCCCAGGCGCCGGCGCATCCAAGGGGCCGTCGAAGCCGGTGACTGCCATCTCGCCTTCCGGGGCGGCCTGCTGGTGGGGACATTGACCGTCGAGGAGCACGGCGATCCCGAGTGGTGGGCGGACGACGATCCCGACGCGGCCCTGTACGTCCACGACCTGGTGGTGAGCCGGACGGCCGCCGGACAGTCGGTGGGCGCGCGGTTGCTGGACTGGTCGGGCCGGGTGGCGGCGCGGCGGGAGAAGCCCTGGCTGCGGCTGGAGGCGTGGAAGACCAACGGCCTGCTGCACCGCTACTACCTGAGCCAGGGCTTCGAGCTGTTGCGCATCGTCGACCTGCCGCACCGTCATTCCGGCGCCCTGTTCCAACGGTCCACAGGGATCACCGTCGCGCCGGGACGCGAGGGATGACAGCACGCTCTTCCTACTGTCCCACTTGTTAACCCGTACTGATTCAACCGCGAGTTGACCGGGCAAAGGGGGACAGACTGGAGGCAACAAGGCTTGTTCGCAGTAGCAATGCGCCGCTGGGCGCGGAGGGTTGCCTCCGGTCGGCGGACGCGGTGCTTCGTACCGGAAGGAGCCGTCTCATGAGGCGTGCGCATCCCACCGGCCGCCCGGCGCCGGGAGCGTGGTGTCAGACGGCCGTGGTGACTTTGCGGACCCGATGGCGATCGGTCTCGGCGATGACGAGGTCCCCGCCCGGCGTGATCCGCACCGCCCGCGGGTAGCGCAGCAGCACTCCGGCGGCCGGGCCGCTCTCCCGCTCCTCACCGGGGGGCCCGCCGGCCACCGTCGTGATACCGCCGTCCGGACGGACGACGCGGACGCACTCGTTGAGGGAATCGGCCACGTAGAGGTTGCCCTCGCGGTCCAGGTCGACGCCGCGCGGCTGGTGGAGCGGGCTGGCGGCAGCGGCGGCGCGGTCGTCGTAGCCGGGTTCGCCGGTGCCCGCCACGGTCGTGACCAGCCCGTCGGGCGACACCACACGCACCCGGTGGGACCAGCAGTCGGCGATGTACAGACGGCCCGCGGCGTCCGTGACGATGTCTATCGGGTGGTGCAGGTCGCTCTCGACGGCCGGGACGCCGTCCGGTCCACCACCGGGTTCGCCGGTGCCCGCGACGGTGGTGATGCGGCCGTCGGTGTCGATGGCACGGACCCGGTGCCCCTTCCACTCGGCGACATAGAGCGTGCCCGCGCCGTCCAGGGCCAGCCCCCTGGGCTCGTTGAGCAGTGCTCGGGCGGCCGGGCCCCCGTCACCGCCGTGGCCGGCCTCGCCGGTGCCCGCGACGGTGGTGATGGTGCCGTCCGGCGCGATCCGCCGCACCCGGTGGTTCCAGTAGTCGGCGATGTACAGATGTCCCGCGGCGTCACAGACCAGGCCGCCCGGTTCGTTGAGCAGCGCTCGGGCGGCCGGGCCCCCGTCACCGCCGTAGCCGGCCTCACCGGTGCCCGCGACGGTGGTGATGGTGCCGTCCGGCGCGATCCGCCGCACCCGGTGGCCCTTCCACTCGGCGATGAAGAGGGCGCCCGACGCGTCGGCCGCCAAGGCCCGCGGCTGGTTGAGCGTCGCCAGGGCGGCCGGCCCGCCGTCTCCTCGTGAGCCGGCCTCACCGGTGCCGGCGATGGTGAGGATGGTGCGGCCCGCGGTGTGCGCGGAGCCGGTTCCCGTACCCCTACCCGTACTGCCCGTCATATCCGCCTCCTGGCGAAAGGGGGAAACACAAATTCCGCCGTGCGTTTCGAGTGGTATCGCCGATCGTCGACTCACCGTAGAGACCCTTCGCGGACATCGGTAGGGAGCCCCCGAGCCGGATCGGGCGTTTTCCGGCCACCGTCCGCGCCATTCCGCCGTCCGGATCCGAATTCAGCCGAGGGGCTGACGTGAGGACTGGTGACACCGTGCAGATTCCGCCCCGGGGACCGCTGCTGTCGCCACAGGAAATATGACCGACCGATTTCCTCGCAGACGAAGGCGTCGGGGCGTGGCAGTGAGGCGGATGTGATCCCGCTGCCTGTCCTGGGCCGCTCACAACCACTCGGCCCGGATTACCACTCGGTGGGGGGCCACTCTCGGGAACTGGCATGAAAACGCTTCGCGCATACCGTAGCTTTCCCCTCGCGGTACGGCTGCTGCTCATCAATCAATTCGGGGTGGATGTCGGCTTCTACCTCCTCATCCCCTTCCTGGTGACCTATCTCGGTCAGGATCTGGGGCTCTCGGCCGCGCTGGTCGGGCTGGTTCTGGGGGTACGGAACCTCAGCCAGCAGGGGTTGTTCGTGCTCGGCGGCTCCGCGGCCGACAGGCTCGGCCCCCGCGGCGTGATCATCTTCGGCTGCCTGCTGCGTACCGTGGGATTCGCGCTGTTCGCGGTGGGGTCGAGCCTGCCGCTCCTGCTCGCCGCCTCGGCGCTGAGCGGGCTGGCCGGGGCCCTGTTCTACCCGGCGGTGCGGACCTATCTCGCCCAGGAGGCCGGGCACCGCAGGGCCGAGGCCTTCGCACTGCTCAACGTCTTCGCAACCGGTGGATCACTGCTGGGGCTGACCCTGGGCGGAGTGCTGCTCCTGGTCGACTTCCGCATCTGCGCCCTCGTCGCCTCCGGCGTCTTCGCGGTCCTGACCCTGGCCCAGATGTACGCGCTGCCCGCCCGCGAGGCCCCGCACTGCGGGACCACGGTCCGCGGGGACTGGAGAGAGGTCCTCGGCAACCGCCCCTTCATCGCCTTCGCCGTGGCCATGGCAGGCATGAGCACCCTGGAGAACCAGGTGTACCTGTTGCTGCCCGAGGGGGCGCGCCAGGTGACCGGGCGCCAGGAGGCGGCGAGCACGGTGCTGGTGATCGGGGCGCTGGCCAACATGGTCTGGCAACTGCGCGTCACCCGGGCGCTGGCCCGGCGCGGTGGCGGCCCGGTGTGGATCGCGCGCGGCATCGTCCTGACAGCGGCCGGTTTCGTACCGCCTCTCCTGGTGTGCGGTTCCGGTGCGCCGGACGACTGGGGCACGGCGGTCCGCAACGCCTGTCCGGTGGTCGCCGGAGCGCTGCTGGTCTATTTCGGCATCATGATCGTGCATCCCCTGGCGATGGAGCTGGTCCCGCTCTTCGGCCCGACGCGGCTGACCGGTACACACTTCGGCATCTTCTACGTCTTCTCCGGTCTCGCCGCCGCCGGAGGCAACGCGCTCGTGGGGTGGACCCTGGACCTCGGCCGGCGCACGGGCCTGACCGCGCTGCCGTGGCTGTGCTGTCTGGTGCTTGGGGCGCTCTCGGCGCTGGCCGTCGTCCGGCTGAACCGCACGGGCGCGCTTCCCGCGGCGGGCGCGGCACCGCGGTCGACCGGGCGCGACGGCTCGGCGGCGACGGCGCTCCCCCGGCCGCGCGGCACACGGCGTCGCACGCCCCCTTGCCCGGCGGCGCAGGGACGGGCGCCGGTGGTGCGCCGGTACCGGGTGGCCGCGCGCCGGCAGGTCCGGACGGTGCCGTATGCGTCGCGCCACTGGGGGGCTCGCCAGGTCGTCCACTGCGGGAGGTGCTGTTGCGGCAGTTGCTGTTGCCGTCAGAGATTCCGGGACGCTTCCTGGTGGCGGTCGATGCCCTGGCGGCTCGGCCTGCGTGCGGGGTGCGGGTGCTGTCGTGCGCACGCGCCGGCTCACCGTGGCGCGTAGTGGCCGCGCGACGCCCTGACGCCCGGACACCACTCCCTCGCAGCGAATACTCCGGAGTGCACCGAAAGAACAGATACCAACAGGTACCCCAAAGGCGCATCATTGGCATATGCCGACAATGGATGGCCGCCGCATCAATATGGCGCATTCCATTCCTTGTGGCACCCCAAACGGGGCCATAGGCTGGGAATAGCGACGGCGCTGTCCCCATATCCGGTTTTGGTGAGACCACGCCACGGAGGTGCCTTGGAGATTTTTCCGGGCCGGTTTCCCGACAACTCGGAACCGGCGAGCGTTTCCTGGTCTCCCAGTCCGGTCGTGCCTCTGGGAATCGAATACGACCATACACTCAGGACTCTCTGGCTGAAACTCGAATCGCATAATCCGTACGGCTCCATCAAAGGGCGCACCGCCTTCGCGCTCTGGCACGACGTCAGGGACCGCATCGATCCCCGTATCGGTCTGATCGAGTCGACGTCGGGAAATCTCGGCCTGGCACTGGCCGCCGTGAGCGCGTCTCTGCAGGTGCCTTTCACCGCCGTCGTGGACCCGCGGGTCAGCCCGTCGGTGCGCAGCGCCCTGAGCACCATGGGGGCGAGGGTCATCGTGGTCGAGGAGCCGGACGGCGCCGGCGGGTTCCTGCTCAACCGCCTCGCCCGCGTCGCGCAGCAGGTGCGCCGCGAGCCGGGGCTCGTGTGGCCGAACCAGTACACGAACCCGGCCAACCCCGCGGTGCACGCCCGGTGGACGGCGCCGGAGCTACGCGCGCAGCTGCCCGCAAGGCGGGTGAGCGTGCTGGTGGCGGTGTCCACCGGGGGCACGCTGGCGGGCTTCCACAGTTATGTCCGCACGCATGAACCGGAGTGGGAACTGATCGGAGTGGATGTCGTCGGCTCGATGGCTCTGGGCGACGCACACGGCGAACGTGTGCTTTCGGGAATCGGCGCGAGCCGGAAGTCGACGTTCCTGCCGCACGGTTACCGGCCGGCCGTCCACGTCGATCCGCCGTCGGCGGTCAGCGCCTGCCTGTGGCTGAAGGAGACGACCGGCATCGCGGTGGGCTCCAGTTCCGGTGCGCTCGTCGCGTCGGCACTGCGGCTGTTCCGGGAGAGCCCCGAACGTACCGACATCGCCTGCCTGTGCCCCGACGGCGGAGACCGCTACCTCGACACCGTCTACTCACCGCGGTGGCGCGCCCAACGGGCTCTGGCCCCGGTCGGCATCGCCGACGGATTCACGGTCACGGCCCCCGTGCCCCCTGAAGACCCCGCCCTGAACGAGGTGAGGCTGCGGTGAGCACGCAGGAGCGCGACTGGTACCAGCGCGCCGGGGTACGCAGCGGTCCCCGGCGCCGCCTGGCGGAGGAACTGGGGACAAGACGGGCCTTCTTCCCCCCGGCCCTGGTGCCCTACCTGAACCACCCGCGGGTGGTGGCGCTCGGCGAGGCGCGCCGGAGGGAGCTCCTCGCCAGGCACCTCTTCCAGTACCTGGACTTCACGGCCCAGTTCGAGACGCGGGTGGTCAACCGCGCCACGGAACGCATCGCCGGGAACCGGTGCGGGGTCGACACGGATGGCGCCGTCCGCCTGGACGCGTACCGCATCTACTGCGACGAGGGGTACCACTCCCTCTACAGCCTCGACGTCATCCAGCAGGTCGCCGCCGCGTCGGGGGTCGCGCCGCTCGCCTACGACTTCGGTCCGTTCCTGCGACGGCTCGACGCGATCGGGACGGAGGCCCTGCCGTACGAGCCGGCCCTGGCCCAGCTGTTGCAGGTCGTGGTCTTCGAAACGCTGATCACCGCGGTGCTCAACGACATACCGAAGGATCCCGATGTGCTGACCGTGGTCCGGGACATCGTCAGGGACCACGCCAAGGACGAGGGCTGGCACCACGTCTTCTTCGCGCGGTTCTTCCGCGAGTTGTGGGCACAGGAGTCCACCGGGTCGCGCGGCCGCATCGCGCGCTGCCTGCCCGAGCTGATCCGCTGCAGCCTGCTGCCCGACCTGCGGCCCGTCCGCGCGTCGCTGGCCGCCGCGGGGCTCGCGCCGTCGACCGTCGAGGAGGTCGTGCACGACTCCTACCCGTCGGCCTCGGTCGACCAGGGCATCCGCAGGGCGTCCCGGCACGCCGTACGGCTCTTCCAGGAGGTCGGGGCCATGGCTGTACCGGGCGGCGCCGAGGCGTTCGATGCCGCCGGCCTGCTGCCGCGAACATCCTGACCGACCGCGCCAACCGAAAGGCGACGATGCCGGAGCAACTGCTCTTTCTCGACAGGGAGGCGGTGCGCGCCTGCCTCGCGCACGTGGATGTCTGCGCGGAGACCGCACGGGTGCTGCGCCGGCACGCCGCGGGCCGGGTGGCGCTGCCTCCCGAGGGCTACCTGCCCTGGACCAACGGCGAAGGCGCGTACTGCCGTTCCCTGGCCATGCTCGGCGCGGTGGAGGACGACGACGGCCCCCCGCTGCGGGGGATCAAGCTCATCAACGCCGCGACCAGCAATCCGTCCCACGGCAGGGAGCGGGCCGCGGGGCTGGCCATGCTCTTCGACCCGGACACCGCCCGACCGCGCGTGCTGGCCGAGGCCGGCTGGCTGAGCGCGACCCGGACGGCCGCGTACACAATGGTCAGCCTGCGGCATCTGGGCCCCGGGCAGTGGGACGCGGCGACGTTCCTCGGCTGCGGCATGCTCGCCCGCGTCCATGCCGGGCTGCTGGTCGCGACGTTCCCGAGTACGACGCGCCTCCATCTCTACGACACCGATCAGCGGCGTGCCGAGGACCTGGCGGGCTGGATCCGCGAGCGGCACCCCCACGTCACCGTCCGGGTGGAGCCGGGTGCCCGGCAGGCGGTGGCCGCCGCGCCGGTGGTGGTGACGACGACCACCGCCGACCGCGGGTACCTGCCGGCCGCCTGGCTCACCCCCTGCACCTTCGTCGCGCATGTGTCCCTGGCCGACCTGCTGCCCGACGCGTTCCTCACCGCGCAGGCCGTGTTCGTGGACGACGTCGCCCTGGTGGCCGACAACCCGCGCAGGGTCCTGGGACGCATGATGCGGGAGGGGCAGATCACGGGCAGTGCGCCGAAGGACCGCGCGCACGGTCAGGACTCCACCGGCAAGGCCCTGGACGGCACCCTCGGCCAGGTCCTCATCGGTGAGCGGCCCGCCGTCCGGCCCACCCGGTCCCACGTCATCAGCAACCCCTTCGGCATGGCCGTCCTCGACGTCGGACTGCTCGGGGCGGTGTACGAGGCCGCCGTCCGCCGGGGCCTCGGCCGGACCCTGACCCTCTACTGACACTCCACCGAAAGGGACCGATGGACAACGACGACTTCTCGCGGCCCGGACCGGCCCCCGCCCGCGGTCTGTTCTCCCTGGCCGAGGTGGAACCGGCCGTGATCAGGGAACTGGCCGCGCGTTCGGTGGAGTTGCACCGCGACCGGTACGCACACGACCGGCCGTTGGAGGGCAGCGTCGCCGGTGTGCTGTTCACCAGGACCTCGACCCGTACGCGTACGGCCTTCACCGTCGGCGCCGTGCGGCTGGGCGCCGTTCCCGTCGCGTACGGCCCGCAGGACCTGCAGTTGAACACCGGTGAGTCGGTGGCCGACACGGGTCGCGTCCTGGGGCGCATGCTCGACCTCCTGGTCGCGCGTACCGCCGGCCCCCTGGCAGAGCTGCGTGAGCTGTCCGTCGAGGGCGGCCTGCCGGTGGTCAACGCGATGGCGTCCGAGGAGCACCCCACCCAGGGGATCACCGATCTCGCCACCCTGCGCCTGGCGGTGGGCGATCCGACCGGTGTGAGCGTGCTGTACATGGGCGAGGGCAACAACACGGCCGTGGCCCTCGCCCACGCGCTGGCGGCCGTGCCGGGGGCCCGGGTCACCTTCAGCACTCCGGACGGGTACGGGCTGCCGGCGGAGGAGTTGACGAAGGCGTCGCGTCGAGCCGCGGTCACGGGCGCCACCCTGGACGAGGTGCACGATCCGGCGCACCTGCCCGATCACGTGGACGTCGTGTACACCACCCGTTGGCAGACGACGGGCACCGCGAAACCCGACCCCGACTGGCGTGAGGCGTTCCGGCCGTTCCATGTGGACGCGACCCTGCTGGCCCGCTGGCCGCAGGCCCTGTTCATGCACGATCTGCCCGCCCACCGCGGGGACGAGGTATCCGGTGAGGTCCTGGACGGGGCCCGGTCCCTGGCCTGGACACAGGCGGCCATGAAACTCACCGGTGCGATGGCCGTCCTGGAGTGGGTGGGCGGGCAGGGCCCCGGACCGAAGTGACGCGCTCCGCACCACATCGTCCGCCTCGCCCCCGCATCGTCCACCGCGCCCTTCCCCGCCGCCCCTCCACCCCGGATCGAGGTCCTGCCATGAAACCGGCCCGCGTCACCACGTACCGGCATCTGACACCGCGTGACCTGGACCCGCCCTCGTCCCCGCAGGTCTTCTTCGAACCGGCCGACACCGAGATCGGGGTCTGGGTGGCGCAGGACCTGATCGACGCGGGCGGCTGTGCGGTCCTGGACCTCGGTTCCGGCAGCGGCGCCGCGGCGGCCGCCATGGCCCGCGCGGGAGCGGACCGGGTCCACGGCATCGATTCGGGAGAGCACACCGTGGCCTGGGCCCGCGAGCACTACGCCTCGTCGGACAACGGCAGCCGCGTCACCTTCTCCCGCGGCGACTTCACCGCGCTGTCCTCCGCCGAACTGCTGGCCACGGCCCCCGCCCCGCTGGGCCGCCCCCTGGTCGTCACCAGCAATCCGCCCTACGTCCCGCTGTCTCCCGAGGCCGACGCCCTGCGCCGCTCCGTCGGCGGGGGGACGGACGGCCTGAAGCTGATACCCGCGGTCATCGCGCACGGCCGTGCGCTGGGGGAAGGCCTGGGGATCACCATCGGCAGCTACTCCAGCCCCCGCAAGGCCGTCGGGATGCTGGCGGCGGCCGGGTTCGCCGTACGCGCCGTCACGCTGTGCCCGCTGCCTTTCGGGGACTTCACCCAGGACCACCCTGATCAGGTGCTCCTCCTTGAGGAGCGGGACGAGGCCGTGATCTGGCGCTCGGGCCCCTGGCCCGCGGCCTACTTCATCGTGGGCCTCGCCTGTCGCAGGGTGGCGGAGGAGGACGGCGTCCGGCCGGGTCGCACGGGTGCGGGGCGAGGCACGGACCCGTACACGAGCCGGTTGACCGGCGACGGACTGATGGAGCTGCTGCGTACGGCCGCCCGCTCGCGCACGACACGGCTTGAGGCCCTGGACGAGTCGGCCGCACCCCACTGGACCGGCCCCCTGCGCGTCGTGGACCTGCCACGGTCCGCCGTCCGCCGGCACTGGTGACCCCTGCGCCCGCCCTCGGTAGCAGAGGGCACCACGCCCCATCCAGCAGAGAGGACGTCCATGGAGCCCGCCGACACCACCGACAGCACCCGCCTCCCCGGCACCCACTCCACCAGCACCTCCTCCGACACCCCTCGGACCGTGCCCGTCTCGCCCGTCAGCGTGACCACCGGCGCCGTCGGACACAGCGTCGACTTCATCCGCCCGCGGCTGCTGACGACCGGGCACCGCCGCGTGTCCTTCTACGCCGGTGTCCAGATCAACGGCGCCCCGCACCTGGGCACCAGCGTCATGCAAGCCGCCACGTTCCTGCTCGCCCGGGCGGCACGGGAGCGGTTCGGTGTCGAGGTGACGCTGCGCTTCGGCGCGCTGGACAACGCCGCCTGCGAGACGCGCCGGTGCCCGCGCACGGGAACGCGGTACGAACGCTCCTTCCGCCACACCTTGGGCGGCACGCGCATAGCGGAGCTGATCCGGACGTACTACGGGGGCTTCTTCGACGCGCTGTCCGTGGCCACCGGCGTCGCCTACGAGATCGAGACGTACACGCGGCAGCAGAGCCGACGCGACTTCCGGCAGGAGTTCCTCGACTCACTGGTCCGCATGGACACCCTGCGGTGGGTGCTCGCGCCCTCGCACGGCGAGGTGTCCCTGAGCCCTCCGTGCCCGCGGTGCGGCTGGGCGCAGAAGCGGGGCGAGCACACCGAACTGCTGACGGCGGGGCCGGAGCGCGCGGAACTGTCGGCGGTCTGCCTCGACCACGGCCGCTATGTGGTGGAGGTCCGGGCGGACGGGTCGGACGACGGGGCGTACATCAGCTCGGGCACGCTCCACCGCAACCTCCTCAAGGAGCGGGTGGCCGCGCGGGAGGACGCGCTCGCCGTGGTGGTCAAGGGGGCCGACTGGGCGGCGGGTTGCCGCCTCCTCGACGAGGCGTTCCTGTGCTGGCCGGGGGCGGTGCTCCCGGCGCGCCTGTTCACGCCGGTGGTGCTTTCGACGTCCGGGGCCAAGCTGTCCAAGTCACTCATCAGGGCGGGGGTGACGGAGGCGACGGCGGACAGCGAGCCCTGGATGCTCGACGCCGGTGCCTGGCCGGGAACGGCCGAGGAGCACGCGCGGCTGGTGCTGGCCCTGGTCTCTCTGATGCTGTCCGAACCGCGGCACTTCGAGCGCGGCTACACCACGCTCGAAGTGTCACGGCTCATCGGCTCGGCCGGTCCGCTGCTCGGGGCACCGGTGTGAGGTCCCGGTCCGCGAGGTAGCGCGGTCGTGTTTCCGCAGCCGCGTAGGGCGTGGTCAGCGGGTTGTCGACGCTGTTGTACACGACGAAGAGGTTCGTCCTGGGGAACGGTGAAACGTTTCCTCCGGAGGCGTGCAGACAGTTGCAGTCGAACATGACGGCGGAACCGGCCGGTCCGGTGAACTGCCGCATGCCGTGCCGCAGGGCCAGTGCCGTCACGGCACTGCGGTCGGCCGGCCCCGCCGGCAGGTTCTTCCCCAGCAGCGACAACTTGTGATAGCCGACAGGGGTGCGCCCGACCGAGGGCACGAAGGTCCGCTGGGAACCGGGAATGATCATGAGTGGGCCGTTGTACGGCAGGTTGTCGGTGAGGGCGACGGAGAAGCTCAGCGCACGGGGTGCGGGCATGCCGTCCTCGGAGTGCCAGGTCTCGAAGTCGGAGTGCCAGCCGAACTTCGAGCCGTCGAAGGCCGCCTTGCAGTTGACCCTGCTCTGGTGGATGTAGACGTCCGATCCGAGGACCTGCCGGGCGCGGTCGGCGAGGCGGCCGGACTGGACCACCCGCCTGAAGACGTCGCTGAACCGGTGGACCTCGAAGACGGAGCGGATCTCCTCGGAGTCCGGTTCCACCACCACCCGCCCGGAAGACCGCAGCGCGCCGTCGGCGGCCATACGCTGGATTTCCTCATGGCACTCGCGCGCTTCGGCGGGTTCGATGAGCGCGCCGAAGGCGAGGAATCCCTCCCGGTCGTAGGCCGCCACCTCGTCGGTGGACAGCGGGCCGGGTGAAGTGTCGTCCCACACCACCGGATGGCGCCGCGCAAAGGGCACCGATTCGGTCTCGACGCGAGTGGGGTAAAGGTCGTCCACACATTCCACAGGTTCGGCCATGCCGATTCTCTCCGTCTACGGGGTGAATGTGCCACGGCCGCCATTAAGCGGCAGCATTGGATACGCCTTTACTTCCCTCGGCCCTCTTCGAGGAAACTGTCACGGGACCGCACCCGCCGATTCCGCACCATTCCGGTCATGGTCACCAGATAGCTCTGCCGATGGCCGGAAGGAATGGTGCACGAATGGCGCGACGCAAGGCGGCGGGCCACCGCGGAAAGCAGAGTGCACGTGACGATGTACAACGAACCGACGACGCACAGGACGGGGAGGTAGGGATAGCCGTAAGGAGTCGCCGTGTTCTGTGCCAGGAGTTTTCCCGCATAGAGAAGCTCCTCGTACATGATGAAGAAGCCGAGCGAAGTGTCCTTCAGTGTCACTACCATTTGGCTGATAATGCTCGGCAACATGGTCCGTACCGCCTGAGGCATGGCCACCACGGTCATCACCTGTGCCTTGCGCATCCCCAACGCATATCCCGCCTCGATCTGCCCCTGCGGTACGGCGCCGACGCCGGCGCGCAGGATCTCCGCCTGGGCCGCGCCGTTGTACAGCGCGATCCCGATGACCAGGGCCCACAGCGTGGGGCTCGCGAAGTTCGCCGCCAGCCATTCACCCGGGCCCGCGAGGTTGTTCCGCAGCAGGTCGGCGACCGCGGTCACGCAGGAGCGCAGCAGGTCGGTGGCGTACAGGGCGAAGACCGTGATGATCACCGGTACCGCGCGGAAGAACTCCACCAGCGCCCCGGCCGGGCCGCGCAGGACGCGGTGCGCCGAGAGCCGGCCCGCCGCGAACAGGAAGCCCAGCAGCAGGGAGAGCAGCACGGCGAGGACGAACGCCTTCACGGTGTCCACCACGCCGGTGAGGATGCGCAGTTGGACCCCGCGGTAGGTGAACGCCTCCCACATCCGCGCGTCGAACTGCCCGGCGTCCGCGAAGCGGAGGAGGACCCAGCAGAGCACGCCACCGGTGACCGCCGCGACCAGCGCCGTGTACCAGCCCTGACGGCGGCGGGCTCGCGGGCCCGGGGCCTCGAACAGTTCGGTCCTCATCGCGGCACCGCCAGTCGGCGTTCGAGGAACCGGAAGCCGGTGCTGATCACCGAGATCAGCAGCAGATAGGCGGCGGTCACCCACAGGAAGACGACCGCTACCGTGTAGCCGCGCTCCACCAGGGTCTTCTCGGTGCTGAACAGCTCGTAGACGCTGAAGCCGCCGGCGAGGGCGGAGTTCTTGACCAGGGTGATCACGACGTTGCTCAGGGGAGGGATCGCCGCCCGGCCGGACTGCGGAAACACGATCAGCACCGCCGTCTGCAGCGTGGACATGCCGAGGCTGCGGGCGGCCTCCACCTGGCCGGTCTCCACCGTGTTGACGCCCGAGCGCAGCGCCTCGCAGACGAACGCCGACGCGTAGCCCCCCATCACCAGGACGGCCAGCGTGAAGTAGCTCGCCCCGGTGAGACCCAGCATGGGCAGGCCGAGCGTCACGCCGAAGAAGAGGACGGTGAGCGGGGTGTTGCAGAGCACCGTCACCACTGACGCGCCGAGCGCGCGGCACAGGGGCACCGGACTGATGCGGAGGGAGACGAGCACGACCCCGAGCACGAATGCGAGAAGCGTGCTGAGGAACATCAGCCTGACCGTGCCCATGAAGCCCTGCCAGAAGAGACCGGCGTTGTCGGTCAGTACCTCCATGGGCGCCTCCAAGCTGCGGTGCAGTACCGCTGGGACGTGGTTCGATACCGCTGGTTCAGTACCTCTGCAACGGCGGCGGTGTCGGCGCGGGAACGCCGGAGCGGCCGAGCGTGGCGCGATAGGCCCGGAGCCAGTCGCCGTTGCGGACGTGGTGTTCCAGCGCGTCGTTGACGGCGTCGCGGAGGACGGCGTCCTGCCGGGCCAGGCCCACGCCGTAGAACTCCTTGGAGAAGGGTTTGCCGACCACTCGCAGGCGTCCCTCGTTCTGAGCCGCGTACCCCTGCAATATGGTGTCGTCGGCGGTCACGGCGTCGACCACGTTCATGATCAGATCCTGTACGCAGTGCGCGTAGCTGTCATGAGACACGACGGTCACCCCGAATTTCGGTTGCCGGATCCGTTCGAAAGGGGTGGATCCGGTCACCGTGCAGACTTTCTTGCCGCGCAGTTCCTTCGGCCCGTGAATGCTCCGGTTCCCCTTCTCGACCAGCAGATCCTGGCCTCCCTGGTAATAGGGTCCGGCAAAGGAGACCTGCTTCTTCCGCTCGTCGTTGATCGTGTAGGCACCCACGTACAGGTCGACGTCCCCCTTGGCGATGGAGAGCTCCCGCACCTGCGGGGCGACCGTCCGCCACGCGATCTCGCGCGGACGGAAGCCGAGATATGCCGCGACCATCTTCGCGATCTCGACGTCGAACCCGGAGCGTTCCCCGGTCACGGGATCCTCGAATCCCATGAATGGGTGGTCGGACTTCACTCCTATGGTTATCGACTTCTTCGCCAGGGCGCGGGAAACAGTCTGCGAACCAATTCCGTGGACGCCGCTTCCGACGGAATATTCGAGGCTCGGCATGCTACGGGTCAGCGCTCCGACGCTTCCCGGTACACTTCCCTCCCTGCCGCACCCTCCCAGAACAAGAGTCAACAGCAGCACCAGGGCCACCGGGCGAGGAATTCGTGCGCGCACCTTTCCTCCTCCGGAGTCATCGGACGCGTCTGCACGAGGGCCCGAAAAGGCGTGCATCGGAAATGGAAGTGGTGTCCCGAGCAGTTTAGCGGCATGCCCGTGCGGCGCTACCGGACGTTTTCGGCAACGGCCGGTTCCCCAGGGGGCGGCCGGAGGCATTCGGCTCCGGCCGCCGCGCGCGGTCTCTCGAGGTCAGGCAATCTTGCGCCAGGTGTCTCCCTTCTCCAGGACATAGGTCCCGGTGTGCCGACGCTGTTCCGCGGCGGGTCGCGGTTTGACGCTTCGGTCCCCGCCGTTGTCGTCGGGCTGCTTCGCGGTGGCACCGGACGGGCGCACACTCTGGCACTTGTCCGGGTTGGTGTAGGTCTGCGCCACGACGGTGGAGGAGTTCGTGGTCGAGGGGCCGTCCACCGTGACGCCCTTGACCAGCTTGCCGGTGCCGTCCACGTGCAGGTCACCGACGACGCGGGACATGGAGTTGAGCGCGCCGAACTGGATCTCGTCGTTGGGCTTCAAGGTGAACGAGACCTCGGTCTCCTCGGAGTTGGTCATGCTCCAGGTGTGCTCCCACGTCCCCTTGAACGCGGCGGTGAACGCGCCGCGCAGGGCGAGGTGGATGAGGCTCTTGAACGCCGCGGTCGTGCTGCCCTTCTCGGTCATCTGGGCCGTGCCGGTCAGCGTGTTCTCCACGGTGGCGCTCGTGGAGGCCGTGCTCTCCGAAGTGGAGTCCTGGTTGGGCCCCTTGTCCTTGGGCGCCGAGTGGTTGGTCTCACTGCTCTTGCTGGTGTTCGACGTGGTGGCGCTGCCCTTGGAGGCGTCCTGAAGGGTCTGCTGCGCCTGGACCTCGCCGGTGTCCGAGCCGCTGACCTCGTTGTCGGTCCAGGCCGTGCCCTCGATGGTGGCGCTGCCGGAGATCTCACCGCCGATGTTGTCGGAACTCGTGCTCTCCAGCTTGACCGTTCGCTTGATGGAAATGTCCGCGCTGGTGCAGTTGATGGCGCCGTCGGACACCGAGTACACGGCGCTGGTGAATTCGCGCTTGCGCTCGGGATCGAGCTTGAACGAGCAGGTGTAGCGCTTGACGTGACCGCACAGGGAGGCCACTTCCTGCACCGACTTCAAGGACTTCTTCCCGTCGAACGCCCGCGCCTCGGGCTTCTCCTCGATGCCGTAGTTGCCGATCCGGTCGGCTCCCGGTGCCGCCGCGGAGGGCAGGGCGGCGGTCAGGGTGAGGGCGGACGGAGCCGGTACCACGACGAGCATGCGGCGGGTCGCCGCTCGTCGGCGCCGGGAGGAACGCGCGGTGCGAACCATGGCTGTTTCCTTTCGTTGTGGGTTCCTGCGAGATCAGGAGGTGACATGCGGCGCTCTCAGTCCCGGGCGCGGGACTCGTCGGCGGCGAGCGGAGCGGTGCGGGTCGTGACGCCCTTCGGCGCCTCACCGATCGGCACCAGGCGGTGAACGTTGCGCAGGGTGGGCGCGCCGATGGAGTTGTCCGGAGTGCGGGCGTTGTCACGGGCGTCGCCACAACGGGACAGCTCGACCTTGCTCATCGGGCCGGTGCGCTGGTAGAAGCGGTCACCGAAGGAGCCGGACGGCAGGTCGGCGAAGACGTCCATCCGCTCGTGCTTGGTGTCGTGGATCAGCGTGCCGGCGAGCCGCTCCCTGGCGCCCTGCACCTCGATCCAGCTCACCTCACCCGGCTGCACGGTCACGGACATCGTCCGCTGCTCCTTGCGCCCGTAGAGCAGCGGGTTGTTCGTCGCCATCTCCAGCGGGTTGCCGTCGGCAGGGGTGAAGCCGGCCGCGATCTGGGCCGCAATGTTCTTGTACCCCTGCCGCACGTCTGTCTGGTGCTCCTTGTTAGGTTCGGCCTGCTGCTGCAACCCCTGCGGACCGGGCACCTGCTGCTGCGGTTTCTGTGTGTCGTTCTCGTGCCGCGAGAAGTACTGCGTGATGTTGTCGTACGGCAACTCCTCCCAGGCGACGGGGCGTTGGTCGGTGACGGCGTTGCGAGTGCAGTTGATGTACGCCTGTCCGACCAGCCGCGGCCGGTCGTAGTACCGGTAGGAATAGCGCTCGTCCTTCTCGAAGTGACACGTCCTGGGCCCCGCCAGGCAGTCCTGCACGACCAGCCGGGCTTCGACCGGCGCCCGTCCCCGGTACGCCTGGGGCATGGGCAGCCGCGCCTTCTTGAGGTCGTACGGCACCGGCGCCGGGTCCTGCGTCGCCCGGAAGTGCGTGACCAGCGGGCCACAGGCGGACGCCTTCCATTACGTCCAGCTGATCCGCGGGTTGTTCTCGCCGGCCGTGAAGGAGTACGAGCGCCCCTCGTGCCAGCTGGGCTTGGAGCGAGTGGTGCCCTCCGTGGTGACGGTCTGCGCGGAATCGGCCGCACCGGCGGCGGATACCCCGTACTCCTGGCCCTTGGTGGGGTCGTCCGTCCCGCAATTGGTGAGAGGGCTGGGGCTGTCATCCCAGGTGACGGTGACGGTGGAGCCCTTCTGGACGCGCCACAGACGGGTGCTGAGCGTGCCGGCGGAACCGTCGCCGAGCGAGGCCGTGTGCAGCACGTTGGCGACGAGCGAGGTGATGTTGTCGGTGAGGGCGGCCAGGGCCTCGTCATGGGAGAGCTGTCCGATCCGGTGCAGCAGTTGTTCGTTGGTGCCGTGTGCTTCGCCGACGTCGAACAGGCCGTGGAAGCGCGGACTGTTCATCCGGTACAGCAGGCCTCGCATGCGGCCCCAGTCCCAGCGGGCCACGTCGGCGACGTCCGCTCCCTGGTGCAGCAGTGCTTCGGCGGCGGCGAAGGCCTCGCCGGTGCGGACGAGGTCCAGGCCGAGGCCTGTCAGGGAGGCGCCCAGCTGGTTGCGGGCGACGTATCCGGTATCCGCGAGTGGTCCCCATGCGATGGCGAGGCCCGGCCTGCCCTGGCGGCGACGGCTGCGTACCAGCGCTTCGAGCCAGAGGTTTCCGGCCACGTACGGAGCTTGTTTGACGTTGCCGACCGTCGCCGCGGCGGAGGAGTACATCAGGAACAGGTCCAACTCCCTGTCGCGGGTGAGCCGGTCGAGGACGACGGCGCCGCCGATCTTCGGACGCAGGACGGCGGCGATCCGCTCCTCGTCCAGGTCGAGCAGTTGCTCGTCGTCCAGATGCATGGCGGCGTGGACGACGCCGCACAGCGGATGCCCGCTGTCGTCCAGCCGCGCCACCACCCGGCTCATGGCATCGAGGTCGGCGGCGTCGGCCGCGTACGCGGTGGCCCGCACGCCCCTCTCGCGCAGGGCATCGAGGGTCACGGCCGCCTCCGGCGCGTCGGGGCCGCGCCGGCTGACCAGGGCGATGTGGCGGGCGCTGAGGCCGGCGAGTCACTGGGCCGTCGCGGCTCCGAACTCGCCGGTGCCCCCGGTGATGAGGTAGGTGCCGGACGGGTTGAGCCGGGGCGCGCGGGTGAGGGGTTCGACCAACGGCTGTTCGTCCAGCGGGTCGAAGGTGACCACGACCTTCCCGATGTGTCGGGAGTGCTGGAGCAGGGTGAAGGCTTCCCGGACGCGTGCCGCGGGGAAGACGCTGTGCGGGATCGGGCTCTGGATGTCGCGTGTCGCCGGGTCATCCAGGTCGGCGAAAAGCTGTGCGGATTGCTGCCGGTCGGCCAGGACCTTGGTGAGGTCGACCCCGAAGAACGCGATGTTGTTGGCGAACGGCTTCAGCAGGAGCGGTTTGTTCTCGTAGAAGTCGCGCTTGCCCAGCTCAAGGAACCGGCCGCCGGACCGCAGCAGTTCGAGGCCGCGGGTGATGCCCTCCGCGGCCAGGGAGTTGAGGACGACGTCGACGCCGCGGCCTCCGGTGATCGAACGTACTTGCCCGGCGAACTCCAGGGAACGCGAGTCCAGCACGTGGGTGACCCCGAGGGTTTTGAGGAAGGTGCGCTTGACGTCGCTGCCCGCTGTGGCGATGACGTGTGCCCCGCGGGCGGTCGCATAGCGCAGCGCGGCCAGACCGACGCCGCCGGCCGCTCCGTGGATGAGCACGGTCTCGCCGGGCTGGAGGCGTGCCAGTGTGCCCAGGCTGTAGAAGACGGTGGCGTAGGCCACCGGCCGGGTGGCCGCTTCGGTGAAGCGACCGCCAGGAGCGCGGCCCGCGCGGCGGCCAGGTCCTCGGGTCCGCTGCGGGACCGCCGCAGGGTCGCGAGGACGGCGCTGACGGTCTGCGGCTGTGCCTGGGCGTTGGGGAGGAGGTACGGGCGCAGGACGGGGTGGGGGCCGACCTCGCGGGGACGCCGGGAGCGTCGTCGTGGCCGCATCGAAAGGCGGCCATCCGGAACACCCCGCCTGGTACCACAACCTGTGCGCCCACCCCGATACGCGGGTGCAGATCGGATCGGAATACCTCAACGTGCGGGCCCGGCGGGCGTGCGCAGCAGAACGGGAAAGACTCTGGCCCCTCCTGCTGCGGGTCTACCGGCCATTCGAAACGTACCGAATGCGGTCAGGGCGCGTCATTCCGTTGCTCGTACTTGAGCCTGTGTGAGCCCTCACAGGGCATGTCCGCTGGGCACAAGGGGTCACCCGCCGGCTCCGTGGCTCAAGCCGGTGGGTGACCCGCGTGCGGTCCGTGCGTGACAGGGAACCTCGGTGTTCAGGGGGCCGTTCAGTCCTGGTGGAGTTCGTTGCGGCCCGGGCCGCCGGAGAGCTTGTCGGTGCCCGCGCCGCCCCACAGGACGTCGTCACCGCTGTTGCCCCACAGCGTGTCGTCACCCGCCTCGCCGTACAGCTTGTCGTTGCCCTTGCCGCCGTAGAGGACGTCGGCGCCGCCCTTGCCGTGCAGGATGTCGTTGCCGTCCTCGCCGTGCAGGTTGTTCGCCTCGCCGGTGCCGGTCAGGGAGTCGTTGCCGGGGCCGCCGAAGCAGTCCTGGCTGCAGTGGGTGAGGGTGTCGTTGCCCGCGTCGCCCCACGGACCGAAGCCGAACGGGCCGCCGCCGCCGTCGAGGTGGTCGTCGCCGTCGCCGCCGTGCAGCAGCGCGGATGCCGACGCCTTGATGGTGTCGTTGCCCTTGCCGCCGTAGACCCCGGCCCAGGCCTGGCTGCCCGGCGCGAGGGTCGCGGTGTCGTTCTTGTCGCCGAGGTCGATGTCGTAGGTGTCGGAGTCGTCCGAGTTCTCCGGGATCTTGAACGCGCACCGCACGGCGGTGCGGTCGCCCGCCGCGGGGTACGCGCACTCGTCGTCCGCCGCCGCGTCGGCGGAGATGGCGATGTCGTACCTGTCGTGGAAGGTGACGATGTAGTACGAGTCGAACTCGCCCCGGTGCTCGATCTTCTCGTCGACCGTCACCTTGTTCTGCTGGCCCGGTGCCGCCTTGTACCAGAGCTCGCCGTCCTCGACGACGACGGAGGCCGTGGCCCGCGCGGCGGACGGGGCGGACGGGGCCGCCTGGGCGATCGACGCCGTTAACCCGGCCGTGCCGAGGGTCAGAGCGAGGGTGGCGGTGGCCGCGATGGTCCGGTGAATGCGCATGCGGAAGTGCCCCTTAAGGGTGTGCGTGTGCAGTGGTGCTTTTGGTCACCCGGTTAGACAAGGGGCCCCGGAACGGAGTTGCCCGAAGGCTCATGAACAGCGGCGGACGGAGTGGTGACCGGTACGTGGACGGATGAGGCGACCGGCACGCGGGCGGCCCCGAGTGACGTACGTCGACGGCCGAGGTGACCGCCGGGGCCGGCGCACAGGCTGCGCGCCGCCCGGCTCTCGGCCCTCCCCGACCGCCCGGCCGTCAGTCCTCCCCGACCGCCCGGCCGTCAGTCCTTCCCGACCACCCGGCCCGTCAGCCCTCCCCGACCGCCTGACGGTCGGTCAGGGCCCGTGCCTTGGCGTTCTCGATGTGCTGCCGCATCTCGTTCGCCGCGCCCTCCGCGTCGCCCGCCGCCATCGCCGCGTGGACGGCCCCGTGTTCGCGGGCCGGGGACTCCGCCTCCGACGACCCCAGCTCGGTGAAGAGCCGGAAGCGCTGGACGTGCCCGCCCAGGGAGCGGTACGCCGTCTCCAGGAAGGGGTTGTCGCACTGGGCGGCGATGCGCAGGTGGAAGCGTTCGTCGGCGGCCCAGTAGGCGCGTACGGACGCCGAGCGGGGCGCGGTCGCGTACCGCTCCAAGTCGTCGATGCTCGCCTTGAGTTCGGCCAGGAACTCCGGCGTGGTGCGGCGCGCGGCCTCGTGGACCATCGCGGGTTCCAGGACGAGGCGCGCGTCCATCAGCTTGATCAGTTCGCGCTCGGTGAAGAGCGGGGCGACGCGGTACCCCTTGAGAGCCTCGCGCCGCACCAGGCCCGTGTGTTCGAGGCGGGCGAGAGCTTCACGGAGCGGGGTCTGGCTGACGTTGAGCTCGCGGGTGAGAGCCCCGATGTTGAGGGACTGGCCCGGCGACCAGAGTCCGTCCATGAACTGCCCGAGCAGCACCTCGTACATCTTGTCGGCAAGGGGTTGCCGGGCGGGCGGGCGGGTCGTAGCCATCGTGCCTCCTTCGACGCCCGACCTTAGCGCAGCGCCGCGCCCCTCTTGATCGCCGCATGATTCTATACTATTTTGCCACTCGCTATAGTATAGCGATGGATCAAGGAGGATCCCCGATGCGCGATGACGACGCGTGTGTGCTGGTGACCACGGCGTATCTCGAACCCGGCGGCGAGGTCGACCGGCTGCTGCGGGACGCCGGATTCCGTACCGCCTTCGCCCGCCCCGCCGACCGGTGCGAGCCCGCACGGACCTTGCGTGCCGCCGTCGCCCACTCGGCGGCCGTCGGCATCGTCGCCGGGACCGATCCGTTCACGGCCGAAGTCCTGGCGGCCTCCCCCGGGTTGCGGGTCGTCGGCCGCTGCGGGGCCGGATACGACAACGTGGACGTGGCCGCCGCCACCCGGCGTGGCATCGCCGTCACCCACACCCCCGGCGCCAACCGGCAGTCGGTCGCCGAGCACGTCCTCGGCCTGATGATCGGCTGCGCGCGGGGCATTCCGCAGAGCGTCGCCGATGTGCGCGCGGGAGGCTGGTCGCAGCCCAGCGGGCGGGAGTTGGCGGGCGCGACGCTCGGCGTCGTCGGGCTCGGCTCGATCGGGCGGACCGTCGCCGGGCTCGCCCTGGCCATCGGCATGCGCGTCGTCGGCCACGATCCGCACGTGGACCCCGCCGTCCTGGAAGAGAGCGGGGTGGCCGTGCTGCCGCTGGCGGAGGTGCTGCGCGAGGCCGACTTCGTGACGCTGCACCTGGCGCTCGACGAGTCGACCCGGCACCTGATCGACGGCGCGGCGCTGCGCGTCATGCGGCCCGGCTCCTACCTGATCAACACGGCGCGGGGCGGCATCGTCGACGAACAGGCACTGGCCGCGGCCCTTGCCGACGGCCCTCTCGCGGGCGCCGCCCTGGACGTGACGGAACACGAGCCACTGCCGCCGGACTCCCCGCTGCGGGCGTTCGACAACGTCCTGGTCACCGGGCACATCGCGGGCGCGACGACCGAGGCCAGGGCACGCTCCAGCCTCGCGGCGGCCCGGCAGGTACTCGACGTACTCCGCGACCGCACGCCGCAGCACCTGGTCAACCCGGAGTACGTGACGGCCCGGGCGGGGGCGCGGTGATGGGGGACATGGGCCGGGTGCCCGCTCAGCGGGGCGGGGCACCGTCCCGGTCCGCGCACCCCGCACCCGTCCTGCGGATACCCGGCGGCCCCCTCCTCGCCGCCAACCTGAAGTGGCTCTTCACGGAGTTGCCCTTCGAGCGGCGCTTCGACGCCGCTGCCCGCGCGGGCTTCGCCGGTGTCGAGTACGCCGCGCCCTATGCGTATCCCCCGGCACGGCTGCGCGCGCTGCTGGACGGCTCGGGGCTCCGGCAAGTGCTCATCAACTCCCCAGCGGGGCAATCAGGTTCGCCGGAGCGCTCGGGGACCGCCTGCCATCCGGGGCGCACCGCGGACTTCCTCGCCGGGGTCGAACGCGGCCTGGAGTACGCGACCGAACTCGGCGCGGGACTCCTGCACGTCCTCGCCGGTGTCACACCGCCGGAGGTCGGCCCCGAGCGCGCTTTCGCCACCTATGTCACCCATCTGGTCCGGGCCGCCGATCTCGCGCGGGACACCGGCGTCCGGCTCGTCGTCGAGGCGCAGAACGAGCGTGACGCGCCCGGGTACTTCCTGCGCACCCAGGCCGGGGCCAGGGCCGTCGTGGAAGCGGTCGGCACCGAGCGCGCCGGGCTGCTCCTCGACCTCTACCACGCCCAGGTCACGGAGGGGGACTTGGTGCGGACGCTGCGCGCCTGTCTGCCGTACGCCCTGCACCTCCAGATCGCCGACCCGCCCGACCGCACCGAGCCGGGCACCGGCGAGATCCGCTGGCCGCGCGTCTTCGACGAACTGCGCGAGGGCGGATACGAGGGCTGGATCGGCTGCGAGTACCGGCCCGCGCACGGCACGGTCGCCGGACTCGGGTGGCCCGCGGAGGTGACGTCGTGAGCGCCTGCGCCGCCCCGAACCCCCGCCCCGCCGCCGCCCGTCCGCGCATCGCGCTGATCAGTGCCACACCGGCGGCGACCGGCCCCGCCGTCGCCGGGCTCGCCGAAGCCTTTCCGCGGGCCGACCCCTGGAACCTGCTCGACGACACGCTGCTCACCGACGCCGAGGCGCGGGGCGGGCTCACCCCGGACCTCGCGGACCGGATGCGGCGGCTCATCGACTACGCCGTCCGGGGCGGCGCCCGGGGCGTACTCCTCACGTGTTCGCTGTACGGGCCGGTGGCGGAGCGCGCCGCTGCCGGGGTGCCGGTCCTCGCGGCGGATTCCGCGGCGTTCGCGGAGGCGCTCGCGGGCGGCCATCGCCGGGTCCTCGTCCTGGCCACGTTCGACGCGGCCCTTGCGGACTCCCTGAGCCGCTTCCGCGCGGCCGCGGCCACCGCCGGCTCCCGTACCGAGGCCGTCGGGCAGGTGACCGTCCCCGGTGAACCGCCCGATCCGGCGGGAGCGGACGCCGTCCTCCTCGCCCAGTACTCGCTCGCCCCCCGGGCCGACGAACTGTCGGCCGCCCTGCGACTGCCGGTGTACGCCGGACCGCGCGCCGCGGCCCACGCCCTGCGCGCCGAGATCGAGGAGCCCGATGGGTTCGAGGAAGGAGCCACCACATGCTCGGAGTGATCGCCGACGACGTCACCGGCGCCAGTGACGTGGCCCTGGCGCTGCGGGAGAGCGGCCTGCGGACTCTCTTGTACTTCGGGGTGCCGCGCCCGGACGTGGCGGCGCCCGGCGGGCACGACGCGGTGGTCGTCGCGCTCAAGAGCCGGATGGCACCGGCCGCCCTGGCCGTCGAGGAATCGCTCGCGGCGCTGCGCAGGCTGCGCGGGCACGGGGTGCGGCAGGTCTACTTCAAGTTCTGCTCGACCTTCGACTCCACCGCCGACGGGAACATCGGGCCCGTCCTCGACGCGCTCGCCGACGCGCTGGACGCCCCGACGGTGCTCCTGACGCCCAGCTCGCCGCAGCACGGCCGCACCCAGTACGAGGGTCAACTCTTCGTGAACGGCGTGCCGTTGGCCGAGTCCCCGATGCGCCACCATCCGGTGACACCCATGACGGACTCGTCGGTGCCCCGGCTCCTGGGCGCCCAGACCGGCCGGGCGGTCGGACTCCTGCGCTGGGAGACGGTGCGCGCGGGCACCGGGGCCGTCCGCGCGGCCGTCGCCGACGCCGCCCGGCGCGGGGTCCGCTATCTGCCGGCCGACGCGCTCACCGCGGACGATCTGCACGTCCTCGGCCGTGCCGTCGCCGACGCGCCACTGGCCGCGGGGGCGGCCGGGCTCGCCGGGGGGCTCGCCCGCACTCTCGCGGGCGGCGCCCGGGACCCGGACGAGGATGACGATCCGTTGGACGCCTGGCCCGCGGCCGTGCTGTGCGGGAGCTGCTCGGCGCGCACGCTCGAACAGCTCGACGTCCTGCGGTCCCTCGGCCGCCCCGTACACCGGCTCGACCCCGTCGCCGAGCCGGACCCCGCGGCACTCGCCGCCCGCGCCCTCGACTGGTACGACGCACTGCCGCCGGGGCCGTCAGGAGGGGCGCCCGTGTTCCATTCCTCCGTGCCGCCCACGCAACTGCGGGAGATCCAGCGCGCGTTGGGCGCGGACCGGGCGGCGGCCGATCTGGAGGAGGCCACCGGCCGGATCGCCGCGGGGCTCGTGGCGCGCGGGGTGCGGCGGGTGATCGCGGCGGGCGGCGAGACGTCGGGCGCCGTAGTGGCCGCCCTCGACGTCACCGGCGGCTGGATCGGCCGGGCCGCGGCGCCGGGCGTGCCCTGGATCCGCCCCACGCCCGGCCCCCCGATCTCCCTGCTGCTCAAGTCCGGCAACTTCGGCGGCCCCGACTTCCTCGCCACCGCCTCCGCGCCACCCACGGCCCACTCCCCCGCCCCGCACGGACCACACCGAGGAGCCCGCCGATGACCTCCTTCGCCCTCCATCGGGCCGGACGCGCGGCGCTCGTCGCCACCGCCCGACGGCTGGCCGCCCGCGCACTCGTGCACGGCCGCACCGGCAACGTGTCGCTGCGCACCGACGACGGCGCGATCCTCATCACCCCGACCGGCGCCGACCTCGCGACCGTGGCCCCGCACGAGCTGTCCGTCATCGACGCCGACGGAACCCATCTCGACGGGCCCCCGCCGTCGAAGGAGGCGTTCCTGCACGCGGCCGTGTTGCGGGCACGCCCCGGCGCACGCGCCGTCGTCCACACGCACTCCACGCACGCCACCGCCGTGTCCTGCCTGAACGGCCTCGACGCGGACGACGCGCTGCCGCCGCCCACCGCGTACTTCGCGATGCGCGTCGGACGGCTCGCGCTGCTGCCCTACTTCGCGCCCGGCGACGTACGCCTCGCCGATGCCGCCGAGGAGAAGGCCCGTACGCACGCGGCGTTGCTGCTGCGCCACCACGGCCCCGTCGTGGCGGCCGCCGGGCTCGACGGGGCCCTGGAGGCCGTCGAGGAACTGGAACAGACCGCACGGATCCACCTCTTGCTGCACGGCACGGACCACGCACGCCTCACCGAGGAGCAGCGCATGGAACTTTCCGCCCGATCCCCTCGATCCGCCCGATCCTCCCGACTCCCCCGCGCCGTCGCGCTGTTCAGCGCCCTGGCCATCAAGAAGGCGCTGGACGACACCGTCCTCGAGGCGTTCACCAGCACCTCCGGCATCGGGATCGACGGCACGTACGAGCCCACGAACGTCCTCGTCGACCGGATCGGGGCCGGGGCCCGCCCCGACGTCCTGGTGGGCGTGACGGGTGCGCTGGAGAAGCTGGCCGCCTCCGGGGTGCTCGACGCGTCCTCGCTGCGCCCGCTGGCCCGGGTGGGGATCGGGGTGGCCGCGGCGCCCGGCGCCCCCGACGTGGACCTCACGAGCACGGAAGCGCTCGTGCGGACGCTGACCTCCGCGAGCTCGGTGGCGTACTCCCGGACAGGCGCGAGCGGTGTCGCGTTCGCGGATCTCCTGGAGCGGCTCGGCATCGCGGACGCGGTCAACTCGCGTGCCACGGTGGTGGAGAAGGGATTCACCGCGCTAGCGGTGCTCGACGGCCGGGCGGATCTGGCGGTGCAGCAGCTGAGCGAGCTGCGCTTCGTGCCAGGGGCGCGGGTCGTCGGACCGCTGCCCGAGGACGTCCAGCACTACACCGACCTGTCGATCGCGCTCGGCGCGGAAGCCGTCGGCCGCCCGGAGGCCGCCGCGCTGCTGCGCCATCTCACCGGCGACGCCGCACTGGAGGCGTACCGCGCGGCCGGCCTGGAAGACCCACGGCGGTGAGCGCGATCCTCGCCCTGGTGGCGTTCATCGGGGTCATCATCGTGTGGAACGTGGCGTTCAAGCGGAACATCGGCGAGGCCATGATCCTCGGATTCCTCGCGAGCGCCGTGTTCGCGGGCGCGGACGCGGCGCGGGTGGCCCGGGAGTGTCTGGTCGAGGGCCTGAAGTCGGAGATCACGTTCGCGGCCCTCGCGTTCGTCTTCGTCAGCGAGCTGCTCACGCGCACGGGACTCGTGCAGCGGATGATCGACATTCTCAGCTCGCTGCTCGGCCGCCGCAAAGGCGGCTCCGCGTACGCGGCGACGGTCGCCTCCGGCCTGTTCGGCGCCGTCGCGCACAACGGCGCGGCGATCGTCGCCACCGTCGGCTCGCTGGCCATCCCGTGGATGAAGCGGTCCCGGGCCAGCGGCGAGACGGCCGCGCTCGTACTGTCCGGCAACGCGGGCGTCGGCGCGACCTTCCCGTTCAGCGGCGCCTTCTTCGTACTGCTCGCAGCGCCGACCGTGATGCCCGTGCTGACCTCGCACGACGTGGTCGCCACCCTGTTCGTGACCGGGGCGTGGATGGTCGCGATGCGGCTCGTCATCGCGTACGTCATCGTGCGGCGGCGGGGGGTCGGCACGATGGCGCCGCAGGACATCAGGCCGCTGCGCCAGTCGTTCGGCGCGGGCTGGACCTCGTTGCTCGTCCTCGCCGCCGTCGCGGTGCCCGTCCTGCTCACGACGGGGCCGGGCAGCGACTGGGCGACGGACCGGCTCGGCGGCCTCGACGCCTCCGACGCTGTCCCGCTCCTGGTGTGGCTGCCGGTGATGATGCTGATCGCGGGGCTCCTGGTGGAGCGGCGGGCGCTGCCGCGCGGGGCCGGTGCCTGGTGGCGGATGCTGGGCGAGATCGGGCCGAAGCTGGGGCTCGTGGGCGTGACGATGGTGTCCGCGTTCGCGGCCTCGGAAGTCCTTGACCGGCTCGGCCTCGGCGAGCAGCTCGCGCCGTACCTTCAGGACCTGGAAGGCGTGCCGCCGGTGGTGGCGGCGCTCGTGGTGGGCCTGGTCATCGTCATCGTCGCGGGCCCCCTCAACACCACCTCGACGCTCGCGGCCGTCGGCCCGGTCGCCTTCGCCGCGCTGATGGCCGCCGGGATCCCGGCCCATGTGGCGTTCGCCGCCGTCATCGTGTGGGCCTCCTCCGAGGGGTGCTCACCACCGGGCGCCGCCCCGCTGTACGTGGCCGCGGGCATCGCCGACATCAATCCGGCGCGCATCTTCATGCCGGTCGCCCTCTACTACCTGGTGCCGTCCTACCTGTTCGGCGTGCTGATAGCGGTGGGCGCGCTGTGGATCCCGGGCTGAGGGGCGCAGGGGGCGCGAGCGACGCACGGGCCGAGAGTGACGCACGGGGAACACCCAGAGACGCACCGAGAACGCACCGCGAAACGGAGAGTTCCATGTACACCTTGTTCCGTACGTTCCTCTCGGGCGCGACCCGCGTACTCCTGGCCGCCTTCCTCCTGGGCGGCTGCGCCGTGGTGGCCGGGCAGATCGTCGCCCTCGCCGCGGGCGACCGCCACTTGATGGAGCTGTTCGGCACGGACGTCACCGACGCGGTGTGCGTCATCGCGGGCGCGGCGGGCCTCTGCTCGTTCCTGCACCTGTACGTACGGGAGGAGGGCGCGGGCCGGGAGGAGGGGTAGGGCGGCGACTCAGTCGCGGCTCGCGGCCTGTTTCCTCGACCACGCGGTGGCGTCGGCGCCGTAGCGGACCAGGAGGCGCGCGAACTGGATCCGCTCCTCCGGCGACCAGGCGGCGGTGATCTCCTGGAACGCCACCCGCTGCTCGGCGGCGAAGCGGCTGCGTTCGGCCTCGCCCTCTTCGGTGAGTTCGAGCACCGTGCGGCGCCCGTCGAACTGCGACGCCACCCGGCGCAGCAGCCCGTCCTCGATGCAGGCGGCGACGGTCCGGCTGGCCACCGGCTGGACGACGCCCATCTCTGCGGCGAGGCCGCCGACGGTCGTCTCGCCCGGCGCGTCGGCGATCACGTTGAGCACGAGGTTGCGGGAGAGGTCCTTGCCGGAAGCGGGTGTGCGCCGTCGCAGACGTGACAGCGCCGGGCCGATCTGATCCAACGCCAGGTCGCCGGACGGCTGCTCGGAGGAAGACCCGCTGCTCATGCGCTTGAGTCTAGGCCACAGCCGCGCATTTGCATACCGACTGCTATCTACATAGCATCCGGTATGTAATGACGAACGAGGAATGAGGCGGACCGCCATGGCACTCACCGCAATCACCAACGCCCGGGTCTTCGACGGGGAGAAGTCCCTCGGCGTGCAGACCGTGGTCGTCGACGGCGGGAGGATCGCTCGTGTGGGCGGCGCCGCTCCCCGGGACTGCGAGGTCGTCGACGGCGGCGGCGCTACCCTGCTGCCGGGGCTCATCGACGCCCATGTCCACTCCGCCCCGGGTTCCCTGGCGCTGGCCCTGCGGTTCGGGGTGACGACCGAGCTGGAGATGCAGGGGATGAACACCCGGGAGAACCGGGGGGCCATCACCGAGGACGACACGGTGGCCGACGTACGTTCGTCCGGCTTCGCCATCACACCGCCCGGCGGTCACCCGAGTGAGCTGATGCCCGAGGGCTTCCGACCGAAGTGGGATCTTCCCCCGGTGATGCCTCTGATGCCGTTCTCCACCACGCCCGAGGAAGCGGCGGCCTTCGTGCCGCAGCTTCTGGCCCGCGGGTCCGACTTCATCAAGTTCATGATCGACGACGGCAGCGTGGAGGGGCACCCCGGCTTGCCGGTGCTCGACCGGGACACCGTGGCCGCCGGTGTGGCGGAGGCCAAGAAGTACGGCGCGCTCACCGTGGCCCACGCGCTGACCGTGGAGGCCACAAGGACGGCGGCCGAAGCCGGCGTCGACGGCCTCACGCATGTCTTCATGGACCAGCCGCACACCGCAGGGATCATCGACCTCATCAAGGACACGGGCATGTTCGTCGTGCCCTGCATCACCCTGAACGCGTCGATGATGGGCATCACCGGCAGCGAACTCGCCGACGACCCGCGCGTCGCCGCCCGCCTCGACAGCCGGTGGGACCGAACCCTGCGCTCCAGCTACAACCGCTATTCGCAGGGCAAGCTCGACGAGGTGTACGACACGGTGCGCGCGCTGGACGCCGCCGGTGTGGACGTGCTGGCCGGCACCGACGCCTCCATGCCCGAGACGTTCTTCGGCGGCCTGGCACACGGGGCCAGCCTCCACCACGAACTGCAGTACCTCGTAGCAGCCGGCCTCACGCCCGCCCGCGCCCTGCGCGCCGCCACAGCGACCACGGCCCGCCGCTTCCACCTCAGCGACCGCGGCCGCATCGCCGAGGGCCTTCGAGCCGACCTGCTACTGGTCGACGGCGACCCGACCAGCAACATCAGCGACACACTCAACACGCGCGCCGTCTGGCGCCGGGGGGCCCGACTGGCGGGATGACGGCGGGTCGCAGACCTGCCCGGTAGTCCTCGGCATCGGCACCGCCTTGATCGAAGACCTGCATTCCCGGGCCGCCGGCCGACGCTTCGGCACACTGATGCTCTGGGTGCTCCAGGACAACCTGCGCGCCCGCCGCTTCTACGCCGCGCACGGGTACGCAGCCGACGGAGCCACCCAGAGCGATGCCTACGGCGACACGGCGCTCTGCGAAGTGCGTTACCGGCGCGCCCTCTGAGAGCTCGGCCCGCGGCGGCGGTGCGTCAGCTCTGGGCGGCGGCGTCGTCCGGCTGCCCGGCGCCCTCGGCCTTGCCCGTCTTCTCGCGCATCTTGCGCACCAGCTCCGCCTTCTGATCGGCGGCGCCCTGGCGGTCGAGGTTGCGGTGCGGGCCGTTGTTCTGCCGTTCGGCGCGGGACAGCTTCTTGCGCTTGCCGCCGCCCATGCCCACGGGGTTTTTGATGTTCTTGCTCACGGGTTCTCCCGGGAAGGTGTGAAGTGATCTACGGATTCATCGACGGGGACGGGCGCGGCGACGTCGAAGGACGTCAGCAGGGGCCCGTCACGCTCACTCGTAAATCGGCGTCTGGAAGAACATGAGGCAAGACGTTACCCGGTCCCGTCGCCTCCGCACACCAGTTTTGTCCCGTCACGGCGTCGTCCGGGCCTCCGGCGAGGGCGGTGTCGTCGAAGCAGAGGGCAGTTCACCGGCCATGGGAGGCTTCTTCCTCCGCATGGCTCAGAGCCGAATGGTCACCAGCGCGCCACTGAATCCGCTCGCCAGCCCGACGAGGGTGATCTGGGATCCGGGGCCGATACGACCCGTTTCGAGCGCCCGGCCGAGTTGCAGGGGAATGGTGGCCGAGGCCACATTGCCGTGATCGGCGACGGTCGGAATGCAGCTTTGCGCGGGAATCGTGAGGGTTTCACAGAGCTTCACGAAGGAGGGAAAGCTGACCTGGTGCACGGCAAAGAAGTCGCTCGGCGCACCTTGGGCGTTCAATTCCGCGAAGCCGGCGATCCATTCCTCCTGACGGGCACTCACGTCCACGAAACTTCCGCTGAGTTCGATGCCCATACCCGGGGCACCGAGACCGTCATAAGGGCTCATGGTCCCGCCCCACTTGACCACGCACGTCTGCCAAGCGGACGAATCGGCGCGGAAGTGCATGTCCAGTACGCCCGCGCCCGTCGCATCGTCCGGCGGCCCCGCCGCAAGGAGGAGGGCCGCGCCGGCGTCGCTGACCGTGTAGCCGGGCAGCGCCTTCCCGAATGCCTGGACGTCGGGAACGCTCCAGCGAGCGCCAAGGGTGGGCGCCTCACCACACAGGACGCCCTGGCCGCTCTCGACCAGTGCCTCGGCCGGCCGGACCGGCCGGTCGTCGCTGTCGGGCACGCCGACTGGGAGCGGCTCGGCCGGCTTCTGCCCGGCCTTCGTGCCCCGCGCACAGCCGGCCTGCTCCCGGCCCACGGCGTCGGCGCCGCCTGCGAAGGGCCACGGGCGGCGCTCAGGACGGCCACACCCGACGAGGCACGCACGCTGATCACACAGCTGATCCGTGAACTCTTCGCCGAGGTCGCGCAGCTCGACGTCGAACGTGTCGATGTGCGACGGCGGCTGGACGAGATGGGCTACGACTCCCTCATGGTCCTGGAGATGGGCGTCCTGATCGGGCAGCGACTGGACTACGACATCCCGCTGGTCGAGCTCGCCGGAGCGACCAGCGGGATCCGGCGCGCCGTCGCACTGGCCCTCGCGGCACACGGCTTCGAGGTCATCGCCACGGCCCGTACCGCGCAGAAGGCGCAGAAGCTCACCGTCGTCGCGCAGGAGCACGGCACCGCGCTGCGGACCGTGCTGCTCGACGTGACGGACCCGCGGTCCTGCCAGGACGCCGTCATGGAGATCGACGAGCTCGCGGGGGGGGGCGGTCCCTGGGCGCTCGTCAACAACGCCGGGGTCGCGGTCGCCGGCGCGTTCGAGGAGGTATCGGAGTCGGACGCGCGGACCGTCCTTGAGACCAATCTGCTCGGCATGGCCCGCATGACCCGGCTCGTACTGCCGGGCATACGCCGCCGCAGCGGCGGCCGCATCGTGCAGATGAGTTCGTGCGGCGGGCTCATCTCGCTGCCCCTCAACGGCTGGTACTTCGCGAGCAAGCACGCGCTTGAGGCGCTCACCGACGCCGTACGCAGGGAGACCGCCGGCGGCGGGATCCACATCTCCCTGATCGAGCCGGGGTGCACCGACACGCCCATGGTCTCCGGAGCGCTCGCCGAGGACCTGACCCGCTGCTCGCGCTTCGAGGCCTCGCACAAGGCGGCCCACCGCCTCATCGCCGCCCGCCGGCCACTGAGCGCAGAGGCCGTCGCCCGCACCGTACGCCGGGCCCTCACCGCCCGAAGGCCCCGGCGCCGCTACCGGGTCGGGTTCGAGGCCTCCCTGATCCGTGTCGCCTCGGCTTCTCCGACCGCCGCCGTGGACTTCGCGCTGCGCAAGGCACTGCGCCTGCACCAGCCGGTGCGCACGGGCACCGAAGGCCGGGCGTACGCAGCTGAAACGGGTGTTTCAGCGGTCTGCAAGCGGCGAGTGCGAAGGTCTTCACGTCGGCCGCCGAGGCCGGCCGGGAGAGGTACCCATAGCGGCCTATTGGGGGCCGGAGCTCGTCTCCGGCCAGGGGTTCACGCCCCACGCAGGTTCGAATCCTGCTCTCTCCGCTCGTCCCGGCAACGCCCGGCAACGCCCGACGACGCGAACAGGAAGCCACGCATGGGGAGCCACTGGGCACGTACCGCGGTGATAGTGGCGAACGACCGGGCGGGCAGTGCCGCTTCGGTGCCCCTCTCGGCCGTCATCGAGGCGGCCCAGGAGCTCGTCGGAGATGTGGGCGTGGTGCACACCGCGTACCCGGGACACGCACGGACCCTTGCCGGGAAAGCCGCGCGGGACGGCGCCGACGCGGTACTCGCGGTCGGCGGCGACGGCACCGCGAGCGAAGTGGCGGCCGGGCTCGTGGCCGAGGCGGACGCGGGGAGCAGCCGCCCGGCCCTGCTCTGCGTTCCGGCAGGCACCGGCAACTCCTTCTACAAGGAGATCTGGCAGGACCGCCCCTGGCACGCGTCGCTCACCGCCTCCCTCGGCACGGCCCGGCCGCGGATCAGGAACCTGGACATGGCGCGCGTCCTCGAGACGGGTGAGACCGTGCTGCTCGGCGCCTGTTCCGGTCTCGTCGCCGAGGCGCTGGAGACAGCCGCGGAACTCACCCACCTCACCGGGCGCGCCCGCTACCGGGAGGCGGTCGCCGAGACGCTGCGCGGCTTCGCACCGCATCCGGCCAGGGTCCTCGTGGACGGTGCGGTGATCCACGACGGCGGCGTCGTCCTCGCCAACGTCGGCGGCGGCCGGTACCGGGGCGGCGGGTTCCTGCTGCTGCCGCACTCCGTCCTCGACGACGGCCTGCTCGACGTGTGCGTGGTGACCGACGGCCTCGATCCCCGGGAGCTGCCGAAGCTGGCCCGGGAAGGACGCCACCTCGAACGGCCCGGGGTCGTCTACCGGCGCGGTCGCCGCGTCGAGATCGAGCGCACCGACGGCGCCTTCCTCACCTTCGAACGGGACGGTGAGATCCAGCGCGGGCGCACGCGCTACACGCTGGACGTCCTTCCCGCGGTGCTGCCCTTCCTCTCCCCGCCCGCGCCCTGACCACGAGACACCATCCCGTACCGCCATCCCGCACCGCCATCCCGTACCGCGTAAGGGGACTGCCCATGAGCGGAACCGCCGACGCCCGGCATTCGGGCACCGGCTCGGACAACGGCACCGACTGGTCCTTCCCGATGCAGGGGCGCACCACCTTCACCTGGGAGTACGACACCGATCGGGAAGTGCTGCTCAACCTCTACCAAAAGGGCAAGGACAAGCAGTGGGACAGCACGAAACGCATCGACTGGTCCCTGGAGGTGGATCCGTGTGACGTCCTCGGCACCCCGGAGAACACCCTCGCGCTGTACGGGTCCCGGCAGTACTCCCGGCTGAACAAGCGGGAGAAGCGGGAGCTGCGACAGCACATGGCCTCCTGGGAGTTCAGCCAGTTCCTGCACGGCGAGCAGGGTGCGATGATCTGCTCCGCGCGGATCGTCGAGTCGGTGCCGGACATCGACTCGAAGTTCTACGCGGCGACCCAGGTCATGGACGAGGCCCGCCACGCGGAGCTGTTCACGCGCTTCGTGCGCGACAAGATCGGCATGACGTATCCGATCAGTCCGCATCTGAAGGCCCTGCTGGGCGACGCTCTGAGCGACGCGCGCTGGGACATGCCCTACCTCGGTATGCAGGTCCTCATCGAGGGGCTCGCCCTCGCCGCGTTCGGCATCCTGCGCGACCGGACGGACAAGCCGCTGCCGAAGCAGATCCTGTCGTACGTCATGCAGGACGAGGCACGGCACGTCGCCTTCGGGCGCATCGCCCTGCGCGACTACTACAAGGAACTGACCAGCCAGGAGATCGCGGAGCGCGAGGACTTCATCGTCGAGGGCTGCTATCTGATGCGCGACCGGCTGCGCATGCAGGAGGTGTGGGAGACGCTCGGCTACGACATGAAGGAGTGCATGGAGTACATGAACCGGGGCCCCCGGATGCAGGCCTTCCGCTCGCGTCTGTTCACCCGGATCGTGCCCTGCGTCAAGGACATCGGGCTGTGGGGCCCGAAGGTGCGGCAGGCCTACGAGGACATGGGCGTGCTCCAGCTGGCCGACCGGGACCTGCTCGAGCTCATGAAGGCCGACGAGGACCGCGCCGAGGCGCTGGACGCCGAGCGCCGCGAACTGGCCGAGCGGCAGGACGAGGTCCATCAGGCGGTCGCCCACGGCCGGCTCCTCGCGGACGAGGGCTGAGAGCCTGTCGCACACGGCGAGGAGGCCGCCGCGCGTCGAAGACGTGCGGCGGCCTCCTCGGCCATGGAGCCGGTCCTGCGGGCCCTGTCTAGGGGCGGGTCAGCACCACCACGGCGTTCTGCCCGCCGAATCCGAAGGAGTGGCTGACGGCCACCCGGACGTCGGCGGGGCGTGCCTCCTTGGCGACGACGTCCAGTTCGATCTCCGGGTCCTGGCTGTCCAGGTTCGCGGTCGGCGGGATGAGACCGTGCTCCACCGTGAGGGCCGCCACGGCGATCTCGATCGCTCCGGACGCGCCGAGGGAGTGGCCCGTCACGCCCTTCACGGAGGTCACCGCGGGCCCTTCGCCGAGTACGCGACGGATCAGTCCGGCCTCCATGAGGTCGTTGAGCGGGGTGGAGGTGCCGTGCGCGTTGACGTGGTCGACGGCGCGCGGGTCGGCCGCCGCGTCGTCGAGGGCCGCGCGCAGGGCCAGCTCCGCGCCGCCGCCGCTCGGTTCCGGCGCGGTCGCGTTGTAGGCGTCGGCCGAGGCGCCGTAACCGCTGACGTGCGCGTGGATGTGTGCTCCCCGGGCCCGCGCGCCGTCCGGGCGTTCCAGGATCAGGACGGCGGCGCCCTCGGCGGGCACGAAGCCGTCGCGGGCGGCGTCGAACGGCCGGGAGGCCCTCGTGGGGTCGTCCCGGCGCGTGGAGAGCGCGCCCATCTGCTGGAATCCGGCGATGATCGAGGGGATCAGGCAGGCCTCGGTGCCGCCCGTGATCACCACGTCGCACCGTCCTGAGCGCAGCAGATCGCGTGCCGCGCCGACGGCCGTGGCGCCCGACGCGCAGGCCGTGGCCGTCACGAAGTTCGGCCCGCGGGCCCCGAACTCCATGGCGACGTAACCGGCCGCCATGTTGACCGCGAGCATCGGGATCAGCATGGCGGAGACGTTCTCCGAGCCCCGCTCCAGGAGGACGTGGTGCTGCTTCTCCCAGGAGGCGGCGCCGCCGATGCCGCTGCCGAGGACCACGCCCACCCTGTCGCCGTCCCAGCGGGACGGGTCGAGGCCCGCGTCGGCCAGCGCCTCCTTCGCCGCCGCCACCGCGAACTGGCTGCTGCGGTCCAGCCGCCAGGCCTTGCGTCTGCCGACGGCGGCGACCGGGTCGAAGCCGGGGATCCAGCAGCCGAAGTCGGCCGGGATGCCGGCGAGAGCGGGTACGGGCCGCGCGGCGGTCCCGTCCCCCGCCTTGATCCGCTCCCAGGACTCGGCGGTGCCGAGCCCGGCGGGGGTGACCATGCCGATTCCCGTGACCGCCGCGTCGAACCGGGCGTCGCCGCCTGTCCCCATCAGACGGTCACCCGCTTGACGTCGAGTACGCCGGCCGCCTCGGCCAGGGAGCTCTTCGCCTGCAGGTCGTCGTCGGTGAGGCTGATGCCGAACTCCTCCTGCACGGCGAGCGTCAGTTCCACGAGTGCGAGCGAGTCCAGTTCCAGGTCCTCGAAGGTGTTCTCCGGTACGACCTCGTCGGCCTCGATGCCGAAGCCCTTGGCCAGCAGGCCGACAAGACGGTCGTAGGTGCTGCTCATGCGTGCTCCTCAATGGTGGGTGGGTCGAGTCATACGGGGACGAGCGCGGGCCAGCGGACGGTGCAGGCGCCCCAGGTGAGGCCGCCGCCGAAGGCGGTGAGCACGGTGCGGTGGCCGGGGAGCAGTTCGCCGCCCGCCACGGCGTGCGAGAGGGCCAGCGGGATGGAGGCGGCCGCCGTGTTGCCGACCCGGTCGAGGTGGACGGGGCACCGGCGGCGCGGCAGCCGCATCCGGTCCGCGGCGGCGTGCAGGATCCGCAGGTTGGCCTGGTGGGCGATGAGCCGGTCGATGTCGCCGACCTCCCAGCCGGCCCGCCGCGCCGCGGTCAGCGAGGCGTCGGCCATGCGTTCCACGGCGTTGCGGAAGACGGCCTTGCCCGCCATCCGGAAGTACGGGTCCGCCCCTTCCGCGGTGTGCGGGCGCAGCGGTTCGCGCGAGCCGCCCGAGCGGACGCCGATCAGGCCGCTGCCGTTGCCGTCGCTGCCGAGCACCGGGGTGCCGAGCGCGCCGGGCTCGTCGGCGCCGCCGGACCGCAGGACGACGGCGCCCGCCCCGTCGCCGAAGATGGCCCTGGTCGACCGGTCGGCCGGGTCGAGGATGGTGGAGTACGTGTCCGCGCCGATGACCAGCACGCTGCCCGACGTACCGGCGGCGATCAGTCCGGCCGCGGCGGCCAGCGCGTACAGGAAGCCGGTGCAGACCGCCCCGACGTCGAAGGCGGCCACGGTTCCGAGGCCAAGCTGGGCCGCCACCAGCGGCGCGGTGGCGGGGCAGGGGTGGTCGGGGGTGCTGGTGGCGAGGACCACGGCGTCCACCGTGTCGCGCTCGGCGGACTTCAGCGCGCGCCGGCCCGCCTCCACCGCGAGGTCCGAGGTGGCCGTGGACGGGTCGGCGACGTACCGCGTGCCGATGCCCGTACGGCTGCGGATCCATTCGTCGGAGGTGTCGAGCTCCCGCGCGAGGTCGTCGTTGGTGACCGCGTGCGGCGGCAGCCAGGTGCCCAGGCCGCAGAGCACCGCGGCGTCGGCGCTCACCGGGCGCCCCCGTCCTGCGCCTCGCGCTCCAGCACGGCCACCTCTCGGCTGACGTCGCCGAGGTGGTCGGCCACCTTCAGGTAGGACCGCAGCAGCCGTTCCTCCGCGTACGGCAGGCCGTTGCGCACCAGGTACTCCTTGACCAGCGGCTGGGCGCGGCGCAGGTTCCTGCGGGGCATGGCGGGGAACAGGTGGTGCTCGATCTGGTAGTTGAGCCCGCCGTAGAAGAAGTCGGTGATCCGGTTGGGTGCCAGGTTGCGGGAGGTGATCACCTGCCGGGTGAGCCAGTCCAGTTCCTCCTCCGCTCCGTCGCGTACGGGCAGCCCTTTGTGGTTGGGCGCGAACATCAGCCCCATGTAGAAGCCGAACAGGCACTGGTGGACGGCGATGAAGGCGAGGCCGATGCCGACCGGGAGCACCGTGAAGACCACGGTCAGGTAGACCGCAAGGTGCAGGGTCAACAGGCCGAGGTCCAGGGCGGCGTAGCGCTGGAGGGCGCCCTTGCGCGCCGCCACGTAGCCCGAGGCGTGCAGGCGCAGCCCTTCCAGCAGGATCAGTACGTAGAACATCCACGCCTGGTGGCGGACGATGAAGCGTCCCGCGGTTCCGGTGCGCTTCGTCCGGTCCTTGGCGTCGAAGATGACCTGGCGGCGCAGGATGTCGGGGTCCAGGGAGAGGTGGTTGGGGTAGTTGTGGTGCTTGGTGTGGTGGCCGACCCACCAGCCGAAGCTGACGCCCGTGAGCAGATTGCCGTGGAGGTAGCCGATCACGTCGCCGGCCTTGCGGGTGCGGAAGATCTGGCGGTGCCCGGCGTCGTGCCCGATCAGGTCCGTCTGGCCGAAGCAGGCCGCGAGCCAGACTGCGACGGCCAGTTGCCACCAGCTGTCGCCGATCAGCGCGAACAGGGTCCAGCCCGCCGCGAGGAGCAGCAGATTCGCGATGATCTTGTACGTGTAGTAGACGGGCTGCGAGTCCATGAGTCCGGCCTGCCTGACCAGCCGGGTGATCTCCTGAAGGCTCGGGGCGGCCACGTCCTGTCCGGCCGCCGCGGGGGCGGGCGTCCTGTCGAGGGCGCTCATATCGCCTCCTCAAGGCCCATGTAGGTGAGCCGGGAGCGCTGCATGCGCGTGGCCCACTCGTGCCCCTTCTCCAGCCGCTCCCGCGCGGTGGTGTCCGCCAGGCGGCGGCCGGGCCAGATCTCGTAGTCGCGCAGCAGGTCGCGGTGGTCCTCGACGCCCTGCTGGAAGATCTCCTCGCGGCGCATCAGCTGCTCGGTGGTCGGCAGCTGGTCCCAGAGCGCGTATCCCTCGCGGATCAGCCGGAGGAGGCGGGGCCGGTCGTGCGGGGCGGCGCGCAGGTGGTCGCGGACGATGGCGCTGCCGACCGTCAGGTGGCGGATCTCGTCGATGCCCGCGCCGCGTTCGATGTCGGCGGCGGCCGGGTCGAAGATCCGCCACTTGCGTTCGCTGAGTTCGGCGGCCGGTGCAAGGACGCCCTCGACGAGGACCGTCAGGACCAGGACGCCGCCGACGAAGTCCCGCTCGTCGCGCAGCACGCGCAGCCCGAGGTTCTCCAGCGGCTCCAGGATCTCCTTCTCGTCGGTGGCGGCGAGGCGGGCCACCGTGTCGGTCAACTCCGCCTCCTTGACGCCGAGTTCGAGGAGGTGGCTGCGGAATACCATGGCGTGGCGCGCCTCGTCGATCAGCTGCGTCGCGTAGAACTCCAGGGTGTCGTTGTCGGGTGCCAGCGCGGTCAGGTAGCCGATCGCCCGGGTGGCCTTCTCCTCGGCGACCGAGCGGTAGGCGAGTTCCTGGGTGAGCGCGCTGTTGAGCGGGCCGGGCTGGACGACCACGTCGAGCGGCCGGACGTCCGGCGCGTGGCCGAGGAGGTTGCCGCGCAAGGTTCCGTTCGGTACGGCGTTGAGCCAGTAGCGCAGATTGCACAGGGCGGGGGTGAGTTCGAGGTCCTCCGCGCCGGCCAGGAGCGAGGGGGCCCGCTCCCAGTCGGCCTCGGCGGGGATGCCCGCCGTCGCGGGCGTCGATGTCGTCATGGGGTATCCCTTCCGTCCCTTCCCGCGTAGCGGGGGGCGGCCGTGGACGGGCCTGCGTGCAGCTCGTCGGCGAAATTGACCAGCGGGGTGCCGCCGCGGTGCACCGCGGCGACGACTCGTGCGATCACCAGCTCGTGGTCGCCGACCGGGACGGTGAGTTCCGGCCGGCATTCGAGCCAGGCCACGGCGCCGCCGATCCGGGGCACCGCGTCGGCGCGGTCGCCGAGCCAGGCCGCCGGGGGCAGCTGGCCGAGGCCCGTGGGGCGGGTGCGGCGGGCGAAGTGCCGGGCCAGCGGCTCCTGCCCGGCCGCGAGGCCGTTGGCGACGAAGACCCCGCTGCCGGCTACCGCCCGCAGCCCCCGGCTGCCCGCCCGCAGCAGCGCGCAGGCCATCGGGGGGTCGCCCGGGACGGTCCCGAAGGTGCTCACGGTCACGCCCTCGACCTCGTCGCCCACCCCGCAGATGAGCACCGTCACCCCGGTGACGAAGTGGCGCATCGCGGTGATGACGGCGGCTGCGGAGTCCGCCGGGGCGGCCACGGGCGGGCGCCGTGTGGCTAGGGCCATGTCACCTCGTCCAGCTTGTCGGCCCCCCGGTCTCCGGCCGCCCCGGTGGCCACGAACTCGCTGCGGAAGCGGCGGTACGCCTGATGCGTCTGCGGTTCGAAGTGCAGGCCGAACGGTTTGAGGTAGTTCCCGAACAGCGCCCGGTCCCCGAAGAGGTGGAGCGGCAGCGCGAGCAGCGCCCATTCGGCGTCCCACAGCCAGATCCACGCCAGGGCGACCAGGCCCTGGGTCACCAGGGAGTGCATGACGTTGTAGAGCACGTAGTACGTCTTGCCGATCTCGCCCTTGCGTCGCCGGTACTGGATGGCGCCCGGGATGTAGCCGATCAGGTCTATGTAGACGAACAGCGCGATGGCGGGCAGCCAGCGGACCTCTGAGAGGTGGGTCAGGAAGGCGACCGCGGCGACGACGAGGCCGAGCCCGTACTCCGCCCGCACGAGCCGGGCGGTCACCGGCGTCATGAACAGGTTCTTGGTGTCCATCAGCCCGCCCGTGCCACGTGCGGCGCCGGAACGGCCGGTGCGGCGACGGCGCGGGCCAGCGCCTCGTCGCCCACCACCGAGCCCGCGGGGAAGAGCCCGAGCACCACCCGGGCGATGGTCTCCTTGATGACCCTTTCGGCGACGGGCTCCAGGATGCCCGCGAGGCTGGGGATGCCGAAGTCGAACTCGGCGCGGAAGACGACCCGTACCGCGCCGCCCGTGGTGGAGATCCGCCAGCTGCCCTCGAACGTCTCGAAGTCGCCGTCGAGCTGGGTGAAGACGATGGTGAGGGCCTGCCGGTCGAAACGGTCCGCCTCGGTCCAGCGCAGGACGCCGTTGCGGAAGTACACCTCCCAGTCGCTGGTCTCCGCCACGTCGCTGGTGTCATGGACGGTGACCGAGCGGACCACCGGCGCGAAATCGGGATAGCGGGCGAACTCCTTCACCCGGTCGTACACGGCGTCCGGAGTGTTATCGGGCACGCCGACGGTCACGTCAACGCCGCGCATGGGCGGCACCACCTTCGGGAGTCGGGACGTAGCGGGCCGCCTGCACACGGCAGGCGCGTTCGAACGCGTCGAGGAGGAACCGCACCTCGGAAGGGATCAGGACGGCGGGCGGGGTGAAGCGCAGCACCAGGTGGGAGTTGAGCGAGTGGTTGGCCACCACGCCCTGCTGGATCAGCTCGACGAGGAGGTCCCCGGCCGGCCCCGGCTCGGTGAACTCGACGCCGAGGAGCAGCCCCCGGCCCCGTACCTCCCGTACCAGGCCGCCGAAGGTCTCCCCGGCGATCCGGCGCAGCCCTTGGAGGATCTCGGTGCCGAGCTCGCGGGCCCGGGTGACGAGGTCCTCCTCCTCGATGGCCGCGAGCGCGCCGCGCACGGCGGCCATCGCGAGGGGCATGCCGGAGAAGGTCGAGGTGTGCAGGTAGGGGTCGCGGTCGAAGGCGCCGAACACCTCGGCGCGCGCGACGACCGCGGAGACCGGCATGATGCCGCCGCCCAGGCCCTTGCCGCTGAGCAGCATGTCCGGGGTCAGCCCGTCCGCGTCGGCACCCCACAGGACGCCGAGGCGGCCGAGCCCGGTCTGGATCTCGTCCAGCACGAAGAGCGCGTCGTGGGCGCGGCACAGTTCCTGGACCGTCCGCAGGTAGCCGGGCGGCGGGATGACCACGCCCGCCTCGCCCTGGACCGGCTCGATCACCACGCAGGCGCGGCCGGACGCCGCTTCGAGCTGCCCGGCCAGGGCTTCCGCGTCGCCGTAGGGCACATGGGCGGTACCGGGGAGCAGTGGGCGGAACGGCTCCTGGAACAGGGCCTTCCCGGTGAGGCTGAGCGCGCCCATGGTCTTGCCGTGGTAGCCGCCGTGGGTGGCGATCAGCCGGTCCTTGCCGCGGGTACGGGCGATCTTGATGGCCGTCTCCACGGCCTCCGCGCCCGAGCAGGCGAAGTGCACCCGGTCGAGCCCCGGCGGGGCGGTGGCCACCAGCGCGTCGGCGGCCAGCGCCGCCTGGGGTTCGAGCAGGACGCGGGTCGCCACCGGGTTGCGGTGCAGCTGCTCGACGACATGGCGTACGACGGTGGGGTGGCGTGCGCCCATCAACAGGACGCCGTAGCCGCCGCAGTTGAGGAGCCTGCGGCCGGACGCGGTGGTCACCCAGGCGCCCTGGGACTCCGTCTCCAGTTCGCCGCCGAGCAGCTCGCCGAGGGTGGCGCGCCCCTTGCTCAGGCGTGTCCTGTACAGCCGGCCGATCTCTTCGCGGCCGGGTGTCTGTGCGGGCAGGGCAGTGGTCACGAGGCTCCTCACGCCAGCCGCAGCGGCAGGCCGTCGGTGTGGTCGAGGAAGGGCACGGTGAAGCTGGAACGGGACGGCGGGTGGAAGGCCAGGCCGTGCGAGGCGGCCGCCAGGTAGGCGATGTCGCCGGAGCCGATGAAGGCCATCCCGCCGAGGAGTTCCACGGCGCGGCCGACGGCGGACCGGATCGCGTCCTGCGCCCCGTACCGCGCGACCAGCGCCCGGCCGAGGCCCTCGTTGCCGACCGAACCCTCCATGATCATGCGGGCCGTGCCCTCGGTGAGGAGGGCGGCCGTCTCGTAGCGGGCGAGCAGTTCGGCGCGTTCGGTGTCCGTGCCGCGGCGGCTCTCGACGACTCGTTCGACGAGCGCTCCCGCCATCCCGATGTACGAGGCGGTGATGAGGAGTTCGAACCAGATGAACCCGACCGTCTGCAACTCGTCCAGCTCGCCCGCGTCGCCGAGTTCGGTGCGCATGACCTGCTGCTCGTCGACGAAGACGTCCTTCAGCCGCACCTCGTCGCTCTCGGCCCCGGCCAGGGCCCAGCTCGACCAGAACGGCTCGACCGTCAGGCCCTCCACCTGCCGGGGCACCAGGAGGACCGCCATGTCGGTGGTGCCGTCCGCGTTCGGCAGTGCGGCGCTCGCGGTGAGCAGGTCCATCGAGCGGGAGAGGCTGCAGGGCTTCTTGGACCCGGTGATGAAGTAGCCCTTCTCGGCGGGGCGGGCCTCGACCGTGGGGTTGAGGATGCCCCGCCCCGGCCGGCCCTCGGCGAACCCCGAGGCGACCAGGAGGCGCTGCTCGACGATGCCTTCGAGGAGTGCCCACTCGACTCCGCCGCTCTGCAGGCTGTCGGCGAGCGAGAAGAGCGTGGCCACCGAGAAGTGGTGCATGGTGGTGGCCACCGCGAGGGAGGGGGCGGTGGCGCCCAGCGCGATGGTGACGGCGACCGCCTCAAGGGGCGTGGCACCGCTGCCCGCGTACGTGGTGGGGATGACGAGCCCCGGGCCCCCGTGCGAGCGGAAGAGGTCGATCGCCGGACTGCCCGGCTTCTCCAGGTCGGCCAGCGGCACCTTCGCGAGTGCGTCCAGCAGGCCGGGCAGATGCTTCTCGCAGGTGCGCCGGGCCGTGTTCATCGAGCGCATGACGTCGTCTCCTTGGGAACATCCGCGTCCACCGGGCGGGGCCGCGGTTCAGTGGCGCTCATCGATCAGCGACTGCCAGGCACCGAAGACCGCGTCCCTGGGCCGCGACCCGGGGCTGAGGCTCACGCCCTGAAGGTGTGAGGTGCGCAGGATGGGGTAGTTGGCCTCGCCGAAGACGCCTCCGGTCAGGCCGGTCCCGCCGTGCGTGGGCAGGTAGGGCAGGAATCCGATGTGCGAGTCGTTCACCTTGAACAGGCCGCCGGTGCGGACGCGGGAGACGAAGGTGTCGACGACCCCGGGAGCCTTGGCCCACAGCGAGTTGCGCAGCCCGTAGGGGTTGGAGTTGACGTAGTCGACGAAGGTCTCCAGCATGTCGGCGTCCGGCGCGGGTTCGGCGATCACCAGGGGCAGCAGCGGGAAGAACGTCTCGTGCCGTACGGCCTCGAGATCGCGGGCCCCTTCGACGCCGCGCACGACGATCACCGTGGGTTCGAGGAAGATGCCGTTGGGGTCGCGGGTCTCGTCGAGCTGCATCGCGTGTCCCCCGCAGACCACCTCGGCGCCCTTGTCGCGGGCGTCCTGGAGGCAGCTGAAGAACTTCTCGTTGCGCAGGACGGGCGTCAGGAGTACGTCGGGTTCCCACGGGTGCCCCGGCCGGATGTGGCCGATCTGCCGGATCAGGCTCTCCACCAGGGCGTCCGCGATCTCGGGGTGGACCAGCACCTGGTTGGGGATCATGCACAGCTGCCCGGAGCCGTAGAAGCTCTCGGTCAGGGCCTCGGCGGCCAGTTCGACGTCGGCGTCCTTCCACACGGTGACGACGTCGTTGCCGGCCAGCTCCAGGATCGGCTTCTTCCCTGCGGCGACGCACCGCTCCTGGAACCGCAGGCCGTTCTCGCTGCTGCCGAAGTAGATGATGTCGTCCACCGCCGGATGCTCGAGCCAGCAGCCGAGCATCGGGGCGGGGTCGCCGCAGACGACGTTCAGCGTTCCGGGCGGTGCGCCGACCTCCTGGAGCACGGGTGCCACGAGCTCCTGCATGACGTACATGACACCGAGCGGCGCGCTGCGCGGGGCCCGCACCACCAGGGCGTTGCCGCCCATCACGGCGGTCACCCCGAGCAGCGCGCTGGAGAGCGGCGCGTTCTGCGGCGGGTTGAGGCAGACCACGCCGTCGGGCCGCCTGCGCACCTGGAGGCGGCGCTCGCCGCGGTGGAACTCCTGGAACATCTGGGAGCGGTAGAAGCTGATCGACTCCGGGCCGAAGCACTCCAGCATCCCGGAGACCTGCCACTGGGCGAGGGCCAGCGGGTGCCCTTCCTCGACCAGGACGGCGGCGACGTCATCGGCGTGCGCGGCGAGTCGCGCGTGCAGGAGCCGGCCCACCGTGTCGATACGGACGTCCGCGGGGACGGCGCCCCAGACGGGGGCCGCCGTGGCAGCCGCCGAGACGGCCCGCTCCACGGTGGCGCGGTCGGCCTTGCCCACCCGTCCGACCACGCTCGCCGGGAGATCGTCCGGCGCGGCGCGCCCCTGCTCCAATTTCCTTTTGAGCGTGAGGCTGGCGAAAACGTCGTCGAGGAGGGAATCCGCGTCGAGTACGTAGACGTAGTCCTCGCCCGGCACTTCTCGTGCGTTGACATAGGACTGATAAGTGCGCATCCGCGCGGGAAGGTGACGTGTTCCGTGCTGAAGCCGGTGCCGATACAACTGCGTACTTCCCACGCTCACTCCTTCATGTGCGCAACCGGTCCGGCCGACCGGTGCCGAGCCACGCCGCGATCCTCACAGGGCCTTCTGAGAAGCCGCTGAAAGTCCGCTGACACCGCGGCCTCAGCCGGATGCGGCGGCCCCGCGATATGTTGCGCGAAACTTTCGTCGGCCGATCGGGGAGCGTGCGACGCATGAGCCGGGTGTCAGAAATGCCGCGAGAGAACGCCGAGACCGCTCAGGCCGCACTGACCGCAGTTCAGAAGTACGCGCAGAACCCGAGTTCCTTCCTGGCGCTGAACGCCGGGAACCAATTGTTCCTCGGCAAGGGCGGGGAACTCGTCGCCTACCGGGAGGCCGGTCGCTACGTCATCCAGTTCGGCGGCGTGTACGGGCCGCCGGAACGCCAGGCGGAGGTTCTGCGGGAGTTCCGGGCGTACGCGCGCGAACGCCGCCGGAAAATCGCGGGCATCCAATTGCAGCGGTCGGACGCCGAGTTGTACGCGCGGGAGGGATTCACGCTCAACCAGGTGGGCTCGTCCTACGCGGTGCACCTCCCCGAATTCACGCTGCGCGGCTCGCGGTTCATGAAGCTGCGCAACAAGATCTCCCAGGCGAGGCGGAACGGCCTCGACGTCAAGGAGGTCTCCTTCGCGGAACACGGCGACAGCGTCGCGCGGATCGACTCGGCCTGGCTGCGGGGCAAGGGCAGACACGTCAAGGAGATCGAGTTCCTGGTCGGCGAGACCGGCGGCCCCGTCCAGCGCTACCGGCGGCTGTTCCTGGGAGCGCTCGACGGGCGGCCGGTGGCCTACATCTCGTACTCCCCCGCCTACGGGGCGCGTGCCGGGTGGCTGCACGACCTGAGCCGGCGCCTGCCGGACACGCGGCCCGGCGTGATGGAGGCGATCAACGCCACCGCCATCGAGACCTTCACCCAGGAAGGCGCCGAGTGGCTGCACTTCGGCTTCACGCCGTTCACCGGCCTGGACCGGTCCCTCGAACTGCCCGGGCACAGCGCCCTGACGGGGAAGTTCCTGCGGTTCCTCGCCGACAAGGGAGAGGCCGTCTACCCGGCCGCGGGACAGCTGGCGTACAAGGAGAAGTGGGGCCCGCAGCTGGTGCTGCCGGAGTACCTCGCCTTCGAGGGCAGGGCGAGCCTGCGGGCCGTGTGGCACATCCTGCGGCTGACCAACTCGGTCTGAGCGCCTGCGGTCCGAGACCCTGCGAGAGCCAGGTGGCCGGGCGGTCTCATCGGTGCAGCAGCAGGTCGTCCTCCTGCTGGAGCACCTCCCTCAGTTTCTTCCGCATTCCGGGGCCCGGGTCGATTCCGAGCTCCGCCGAGAGGTTGTGCTGCACCCGCCGGTAGGTGCTGATGGCGTCCGCCTGCCGACCGGACCGGTAGAGCGCGGTCATCAGGTGCTCGCAGAAGCGCTCGCGCAACGGGTGCTGGGTGAGGAGCTGTTCGAGCTCGGGTATCACCTGCTGGTGCCGGCCGAGTTCGAGATGCGCCTCGACGAACAGTTCGCGCCCGATGAGCTTGGTCTCCTCCAGGCGGGCACAGGCGATCCGGCAGATCATTCCGTAACCGGCGTCAAGGAGCGCGGGTCCGCGCCAGACGGCGAACGCGTCGTTGAGCAGCTTGATGACCATCTCGAAGTCCTCGTTCACATACCGGCCAGCCATTTCGACGGCCCGGGTGAACCACAGTGCGTCGACGTCCGCGGCGTCCACGTCAAGAACGTACCCGGAGTGCGAGGTGCGGATGAGGTTTCGGACGCTGGGCTTTCCGGTCTGCCTGGCCAGTATGCGGCGCAGCCTCGCGATATGGGACTGGAGAGAGTTCTCGGCGGTCTTGGGAAGGCGGTCGCCCCAGAGTTCGTCGAGCAGGTCCACCGCGAGCACCGGGGTGCCGGGGGTGAGCGCCAGGGCCGCCATGATGGTTCTGAGTTTTTCTCCCGGTATATCGAGAGGAACGTTTCCCTCGATCACCTGAAGTGGGCCTAGAAGTCTGATCTGCACGCTGATCCCCCGTTTTCCCGGTGTAACGGCAGCCTGGCGTGGCGGAAGGCGCGGGTGGAGATGCCGAGCGATGCGCCCAACGCCATTGGGCGGGCTGCCGGACCGACGATCCGGACCACCACAGTGGTTCGGAGTGTTCATGCGTCCCCAGCGCGGAGTGTACGGACTCGCACTTCGCGGCCCAACCGGATCAAGACGGCGAAATATAGTTGTCTCGTTTCCGGCTCCGTGGATGCCCTGGTTTCGAGGAAGGCCGCCTTCACTCCCGTACCGTGAGCCTTCCTCCGGCTCCCCACGTCCCAGCCGCACACTCGTCGGGCCCGTGCTTCACGGCTGATCTTCTGGACACGTCCCCGTGAATCCGCCAGACCGTCGGCAGTGATACCCGCAATCTCGCAGGGCGCGCTGAAAGGCCGCTGAAACGCGCGCTTCAGCGGGACGGGCGCGAGGTGGCCGTGCGACCGCTCTCAGAGCCTGTCGGCGCAGATCACCACCGCCTCCGCCCCGTGGTCGCCCCACATGGCGACGGCCCCCGTCCCCCGCTCCCGCCGGCGCAGGCTCCGGGACAGCCGCAGGGCCATGCGCAGCCCCGTGGTGTCGAAGACATGCTCGTCGGGAACGGCGTCGTACCCCCGCGCCGCCCGCGGCGACTCGCGCACATCGACGGCGCACAGGTCCCGCGGCACCGCGGAGGTCTCCCGCAGCGCCTGCCGGACGGCGCGTACGGCTTGGGCGTACGACGACCCCGCAGAACCGACGACCGTGCTGTGCGCGCCGAGCCCGGCCAGCCAGGGCAGGCTCAGCCGTTCGGCCCTGGTGCGACGCATCAGGACGACGGCCACCGCGCGCTCGACGCGCCATGGCGGTCCGGTTCCGGTCCGGGCGAGCCCCGGGTCCGTGCCGCTGACGACGACCACGTCCCCTTCCCCGCCGCGGATCAGCCGGTCGGCCAGCGCGAGGGTGCGCAGAGCGCAGAACCGGGTCCCGCCCACGGAGACGGCCGGCACCCGGTCGGGGACGAGGGCGCGTCGCACCACCTGCCGCGCCTGCCGCTGTCCGACGATCACGTGGTCCACGTCGGCGGCCCCGATGCCCGCACGGTCGAGTGCCGCCTCGATGACGAGGGCCCCGAGTGTGACGGAGGGCAGCGCCCCCAGACTCGCGCAGAGGACTCCGCCGGACGTGGCGGCTCCTGCGACGATCACGGACTCGGACATGGGCGCACCAATCAGCGGGGGCGGGTCGGCGGGACGGGTGCCGGGAGGGCCGGTCTCAGACCGGACTCCTCACCATGACGCGGCCCGGGTCACCTCGAGGTGCGCCGCCAGACGGCGGATCACCGCCGCCGCGACGGCTCTCTCCCTGTCACCGGCCGGACCGTCCCCCGCACACACCATGTCGACATGCATCGCGCCGTGCTGCAGGGCGAGCGCGCGGGTGCGCTCCGCGAGGAGCCGCAGCCGCTGCTCCGGTCCGCCGCCGCGCTCCGCCACCGCCGGGGCCTGCCCGCACGAGCCGTACGCGCCCAGGGTGATCACGTCCGCGCCGGAGTCCCTGAGCGCCCCCACGATGCGGTGCAGCTCCGCCTCGGTAGCGTCGACGTCGAAGGAGTCGAGCAGCGCCTCGTGGCCACCGGCGACGACCGCGGCCAGGTCGCCCCGGAACGCCAGGGCCCTGGCCAGCTGTCTGGACCGCACCTGGGCGGCCGACTGGTCCGCCCGGCTCAGGTTGAGGTAGGCCAGCTCGGGCCGGGGCGAGCGCAGCGCCCCGGCCACCCGGTCCGCCCAGGGCTCGCTGCCGGAACCCCGCCGGGAGGACCCGCGGCTCCTGGCCTCGCTGTCACCGAGGACGATGAAGCGCCGCCAGGGCGTGCCGGCACGGAAGTCGGGGTCCTCGCCGCGCGGGTCGCGGGGGGAGTCGTGCCGTTCGTGCGGTGGGGCGCCGTTCACGGAGTTCTCCTCGGAGAGGGGGCGACGGGCGGAAAGCCCGCCCGACGGGTTCACCGGGACCGTCCCGGCTGTTCGACGGCGTCGCGGATCCGGTGCAACGTGGTGCGCATACCGGCCCTGTTGACGCCGGCGCGCTGTGCGGGCGGGGTTCCGGTGAACACCCGGCCGAGGAACTCGGCGGCCTTCGCGCCCCGGCCGCGGCGCAGATCCTCCCAGTACTCGACGAGCTCCACCCCGTCGGGGCAGGGCTCCACACGGTAGCCCCACAGCGCGATGGGCAGGCCGAAGGAGGTGACCCGGAACGCGAACTGCCGGTCGGGGTCCGCCCGTACGACGCGGCAGGAGGTGAACCAGACCGACCGGCCGCGCCGGTTGAGGCCCACGAAGCGGTCGCCGGTGCGGGGCACGGCGCGCCGCGAGACGACGGCCCGGCACTCGGGGCTCCACCGGCCCATCCGCCGGATGCCGGCCACCGCGGCGTAGACCTGCTCCGCCGGTGCGCGGACCACGACGCGTTCCTCGACCGTCCATTCCCGCTCGGTGGACGGCGTCTCGCGCGCGGTCACCGCTCCGCTCCCTTGCCGGTCGCGGGCTCGGCGGCGGGCACGGGGGCCTGCTGCGCGGTGTCAGGACCCGGCCGGTTCCGGCCCGGGGCGAGTCCGAGACCGAGCAGCCCGGCGACGGCGGCCATGGCGCAGGCGAAGAACACCACGTGGCTGTACGGGGTGGGTGAGGACGAGGTCGAGGCGGGCAGGATCGCGGCGAGGACGGCGATGCCGAGGGCGCCGCCGATCTGCCGTACCGCCATGTTGAGTCCGGTCGCGCCCGCGAAGTCCACCGGTTCCACGGACAGCGCGGCGGCGCTGGACACGCCCGTGCTGGCCGCGCCGATCCCGGCACCGGCCAGCAGCCCGACCGGGATCCACATGCTCCACAGGGCGGCGTCCGAGGCCAGCGTGAGCGCCAGCCAGAGGGCCGCGCCGACCAGCGCGCTCGCGCCGAAGAACACCACCAGGTGTGGGCAGCGCTTGCTCAGCGAGCGTCCGACCAGCACCGCGACCACCGCGGAGAGCACCGCCCCGGGGCTCATGGACAGACCCGCCGCGATCCGCGAATACCCCCACACGTCCACCAGGAACAGCGCCCCCACAAGGAGCCACGCGTACAGCGCGGCGCCGAAGAAGAACGAGACGAGGTTGGCGAGGGCGAAGACCCTGCTGCGCCACAGCCGTGTCTGGAGGGCGGGGCGGGGGTGGCTGCGGGCCCGCACCAGTGCGAGCGCCAGCAGGACGAGGCCGCCCACCAGGGCGCCGAGCACCCGGGGATCGTCCCAGTGCCACTCCTGCTCCTGGGTCACGCCGAGCACCACGAGTCCCGCACCCGCCGCGAGGAACAGGGTGCCGAGGATGTCGGGAAGGCCCTGCGTGGTCCGCTCCGGTCGGCGTACGACCCTGATCCCGGCGAGCAGCGCAAGGCCCAGGGGTACGTTGATGAGGAACACCGAGCGCCAGCCGACGGAGTCGATGAGGACGCCGCCGAGGACCGGCCCGGCGGCCGCCGCCGCGGACGCCGCCGCGCTCCACAGTCCGATGGCGGCCCCCCTGCGCCGCGGTGCCACATCGGCGAGGACCACGGCGAGAGAGGCCGGGATCATGGCCGCCGCGCCGAGGCCCTGCAGCGCGCGGGCGACCAGCAGGGTGGGCAGGTCCGGTGCCAGGGCGCAGAGGAGCGAGGTCGCGGTGAACAGGCACATGCCGATGACGTAGAGCCGGCGCCTGCCCAGTACGTCGGCGAGGCGTCCCGCGGGTGCGAGGAAGGCCGCGAACACGATGGCGTAGAGCGAGATGACCCAGGTCAGGTCGGTCACCGCGGCGTCGGGGAAGCTGTCGTGCATGTCCGTCACCGCGAGGTTGGCGACGGTGGCGTCGAGGATGGAGAGGAAGATGGCGCCCGCGGCGAGCGTGACCACGACGGGGTAGCTCGGTTTCCGGGCGGCTGGGTCCGGGCTTCGTACCATGTGTCTTGAGCCCTTCGTCGCACCGATGTCTGCCTGCCACTCTCGCAAGGCCGCCCGCCTGTCACTGGCAGGTTTTCGACGTGGTCGCCCAGGGCCGGTACGAGGGCCGAAAACCGCCCGTGTCCTGGCCGGGCGTTCAGCGGGGCGGGGCGCCGGGAAGCCTGCGCCAGCCGCCCGCCTCGGCGTGCTGGACCAGCACCGGATCGGCACCCACGACCACGGGGTGGCCCACGGCGCGCAACATGTCGAGGTCGGACGCGTGGTCGCCGTACGCGTGGCAGCGGTCCCCCGGGATGCCGTGCTCCTTGAGCAGGCCGCGCACCGCGTGGGCCTTCTCCCGGCCGATCATCGTGGCACCGAGCCTGCCGGTGTGGACACCGCCGATCGTCTCGGGGCGGGCGCAGAACACCGCGTCGGCGCCGAGCTGCTGCGCGATGGGGTCAAGGCAGGGGGCGAAGGAGCCCGAGACCAGGACGACCGTGTCGCCCCGGCGCCGGTGCTCACGCAGCGCCGCCACGCTCTCCGTCAGGAACAGGGCGCCGGAGGCAAGTTCGGCGGCGAACCAGGCACGGCCCTGTGCGGCGAGTTCGCGTGTGTCGCTGCCGCCGTAGTGGCGGTAGTAGGCGCGCGCCACGTCGGCGCGGGACGCGCCGCCCCGTGCCAGGGTACGGAGGCCGCGTACCGCCTCGTCGAAGACGGACCGCGGGTGGCCCGAGGCCCGGACGTGGTGGAGCAGGAATCCGAGCATGCTGTTCACCGAGATCAGTGTCTCGTCGACGTCGAAGAACGCGACCGCGCGCGCGGACATCACGCGATCATCCCCAGGCAACGGGGAGTTCTTCCCATCCCCCGAGCGCGGCGAAGTCCTTCCAGCGCAGTCGCTCCGGGGGCACCGCGAGCCGCAGCTCGGGGAAGCGTTCGAACAGGGCGCGCATGCCGATGGCCAGTTCGACCCTGGCGAGTCCGGCGCCGATGCAGAAGTGGGGGCCCTGTCCGAAGGCCACCTGGGTGCGGTTCTCGCGCTGGATCAGGCAGCGGTCGGGGTCGGGGTAGATCTCGGGGTCCCGGCTGGCGGTGCCGACCGAGGCGAGGACCGCCGAGCCCTCGGGGATGACGGTTCCGCCCAGTTCGACGTCGCCGGTGGTGATGCGGATGGAGGTGCCCCCGCCGGGGCCGTTGAGGCGTACGACCTCTTCCACCGCGTCGGGGTAGAGGGCGGGGTTCTCGCGCAGCAGGGCGAGTTGACCGGGGTTGCCGAGCAGGGTGGCGGCGCCTCCGCACAGCACGGTGACCGTGGTGTCGTGGCCCGCGAGCAGCAGCAGCGCGCCGAGGCCCACGATCTCCGCCTCGGAAGGCTCGCCCTCCTCGTCGTGGATCGCCACGAGGGCGCTGATCAGGTCGTCGCCCGGGTCCTTGCGCCGCAGGACGATCAGCCGTGCGAAGTACTCCCGCATGTCCTGGTTGGCCCGGTTGATCTCTTCGGGCGGGTACTTGGTGAGGGACATGAACCGGTCCGACCAGGCGCCGAACCGGTCGTAGTCCTCGAACGGCACGCCCAGGGTGCGGCAGATGACGCGCAGGGCGAGCGGGCGCGCGTACACCTCGGCGAGGTCGCCCTCGGGCGGGCCGGTCTCCATGGCGTCGAGCAGGTCGGCGGCGACCTGCTCGACGTAGGGCCGCAGCCGCTCCACGCGCTGCGGGCTGAAGGCCCGGTTGGCGAGTCTGCGCAGCCGGGTGTGGCGCGGCGGGTCCATGGTGAGCATGCTGTCGGGATCCGGCTCGATCACCTGCGCGCGGGCGGCGCCGGGTCGGAACAGCGCCTCCCTGCTGAACCGCCGGTCCGAAAGGGCGGTGCGGACGTCGTCGTGCCGGGCCACGAACCAGGCGGGGTCGCCGGTGGCGAGGGTGATGGGGCAGACCGGCTCCTCGCGCAGTGCCCGCGCGTACACGTCGGGCGGCACGAGCGGATCGGTCCGCTTGGTCGGATAGGTGAATCTGGGTGTGGGCTCGGACATGGTGCGGTACCCCTTTCCTTCGGCGCCCGGGTGCCGCGTGCGGGCCGGGCGCCGTCCCGGTTGTCAGGAGCGGTGCGGCGGGCCGGACCCGGTGAACGGGCCTGTGATGTACGGCACTTGGGAGACGAAAGGCGCGTCGCCCGCAGGGAGCGGTTCGGACAGCGCGCGGTTCACCAGGTCGTCCAGCTCCCGCGTGCCGAGTGAGGCGATGTCCTCGAGTCCGTCGATCACGTCGGCCGAGTTGCCGGACCGGGTGAGCTTCTCCCTGGCGAGCGCCCGGTGGGTGTCCCTCGTGGCGGGGCCTGCCGATCCCCGCGGCCGCTCGCGGGACGCGGTGAGCACCCGGCCGTCGCGCAGGGTGACCCGCAGCCGGGCGCCGACGGCCTTGTCGGCCTCCTGGAACGTGTCGCTCGGAGGTCCGCCGACCGCCGCGGCCACCGCGCCGTCCCCCGTGAAGTCGGCGAGCCACCGCGTCCCGCGCTCCCCGGCCTGGCGCAGCGCCTCGCCCAACGGGGCGGTGGCCCGCAGGACTTCGCGGCTCAGACCGGCGTCGTACTCCAGGCGGACCCGGTCCGCGAGGGACCAGCGCCGCGGCTCCGCGGTCGCCGGTTCGGCGAGGTCGAAGGGGGTGACGGAGCCGGTGAGCAGCGCGGTGGCGACGTTGTAGGCGACGCAGACGTTGAGCGCCATGATCGCCGATCGTTCGCGGTCGAGGTAGGCGGCGCCTTCGTCGTCCATGGCGATGGTCAGCCGGGGCGCGGATACCACGATCTCCTCGATCGACTCCGCTTCCTCCGGGGTCAGTCGGGCGTGCAGTTCTTCGGCGCAGTCGACGGCCGCGTCGACGTACGCGCCGGCCGGGCGCATCTTGAACGTGAGGGTCTCGGTGTGCCAGCGCGTGCCGAGACCGGCCGTGACGACCTCCGGGGACGGCACGTGGGAGAACCTGGCGAGCAGGCCGCCGGGGTGTTCCAGGATGTCGTGCGCGCCCCGCAGTCCCGCGTCGGCGGCGTCACAGGCGTCGAGGGCGGTCCGTACCGGGAACGCGGCCGAGAGGACCTTGGCCTCGCTGCCGAGGAGGGCGCGCCGCAAGGGCCACGGCGGCATGGCGAGCGCGAGCCCCCACGCGTCGACCCACCGCGGGGGCGGCGCCCCGGCCCCCCGCATCCGGCCCGCCACGGCGCCCACGAGCTGGGTGTAGGAGGTGCCCTGGCCGCGCAGCGGGCCCAGCGCGCCCGCGGCGGTGACCCGGGCTGCGCACTCGTTCGCGGCGACGACCGCGGTCAGCAGGGCCCGCCCGTCGAGGCGCTGCCGCCGCCGGAAGGCCAGCGGGACGCCCACGGAGGCGTGCGTGACGTGGCCCGCGTACATGCTGTCCTCGTAGTAGAGGCACGAGGACAGCGCGGCGAGGACCTGGGCCGCGCGGGCGGGATCGTGGGCGAGCGGTGAGCCGAAGGCCCGTACCAGCTTGGTGCCGAGCGGATGGGCCAGGCTCGCCCGTACCACCGCGAGATGCGACATGACCTGGCTGACCGCGTACCGCTCGATGCGTTCGGGCAGGTCGTGGTGGTGCAGGCGGGCCGCCCAGTCGGCGAGCCGCCGGGTGAGGGTGGCCCCCGGGCCGTGGGTCGGTTCCGGCGTGCTCATGCGTCGCCCCGGCGCGGGCCCCGCCGCCGGTCCTCAATGGATCTGACGGCGCACGTCGCGGCGAGGACCGAGGCGCGGGCCGCGCTGAGCGCCTCGCGCGCGGCGACGGACAGGAACTCGTCGGCCGGTGCCCGCCGGGCCCGTTCGGCGGTCCTGGTGAGCTGGAGCGCGCATTCGACGGAGGCGATGCACGCCGCCTCCAGCGGGCTGGGGCGGCCGGCCCCGCGGGTCAGCTCGGACAGCACGGCCTCCAGGAGCGGGCCGACCGGCCGGGGGGCCGGCCGCTTCGGCCGCGCCGTGTCGAGGTCCGTCACTTCTTGACGACCAGGAAGCGCCCGAGGACCAGGTAGTCGATCTCGGTGTGGAGGAAGCAGCCGAGCGCGTCGGCCGGCGAGCAGACGATCGGTTCACCCGCGACGTTGAACGACGTGTTCACCAGGCACGGCACCCCGGTCAGCGCGGTGAACCTCTCCAGGAGCTCCGCCAGCTTCGGGTTGGACTCCGCCGTGACGGTCTGCGCCCGGGAGGTGCCGTCCACATGTGTGGCGCCCGGGATGACGTCGTGGAACTCGGGGCGCACGGGGAAGACGAACGTCATGTACGGCGACGTCTTCTTCCTGCCCATCTCGAAGACCCGGGGCGCCTCGGATTCCAGGACGACCGGGGCGAAGGGCCGGAACGGCTCCCGGTGCTTGACGCGGGTGTTGATGATGTCCTTGATGTCGGCGAAGCCTGGGTTGGCGAGGATGCTGCGGTTGCCCAGGGCCCGCGGGCCGTACTCCGTGCGGCCCTGGAACCAGCCGACGACGGTCTTCTCGCTGAGCAGCTTGGCGGTCTGCTCGGCCACCGACTCCTCGTCGAGCTCGGTCCACTCGACGTCGTCGGCGCGTGCGGAGAGCGCGGCACGTATCTGCTCGTCGTCGTAGGAGGGGCCCAGGTACGGGGTGGCGGGGGCCGTGCGGGAGCGGCCGCCGAGCCGGCCCGCGTAGACGGCGGCGCCGATCGCCACACCCGGGTCGCTCGCGCCGAAGCTGACGTGGATGTCGGTGAAGCGGGTGCTCTCCAGGAGCTTGGCGTTGTTCACGCAGTTGAGCGCGAGGCCGCCCTCGTAGATCAGCCGGGTCAGGTCGGTGCCGTCCTCCAGGGCGCGCAGCTGGTGGGCCGTGACGACCTCGACCATCTGCTGCGCGGCGGCGGCCACCCGGGCGCGGTACTCCCTCTCCTCGCGGCACCGTTCGTCGCCGCCGAAGATCCGGTCGAGGAGGGGGTAGTAGCCGCGGGTGCCGCTCGGGTCGTTGGCGAGGGCGAGGGTGTAGCGGCCGTCCTCGTGCAGTTCGACCACGTGGCGCAGGAGGGGGTTGTCCGAGGCGGTGGGGGGCGGGGCGAAGGCCGCAAGTCCCATCACCTTGTACTCGTCGTTGTTGGGCATGAAGCCGAGGTAGCGGGTGATCTCGCCGAAGAGCAGGGCGAGCGAGTGGTTGACGCCGATGGCCGACTTCTCGAAGAGCCGGATGTCGCCGCCGCGCACCTCACCCATGACGGAGGAAAGACGCTCGGCGCGGCCGTCGCTCACCAGGAAGGCCGCGTCCCGCTCGCCGGACAGGTAGTAGCCGCACATCAGGTGGGCCAGGTGGTGCGGGACCGGGACGAGTTTCTCCGCGGGCAGGTCGTAGCCGGTACGCCGCTTGAAGTCGGCGTGCACCGCGTCCTTGCCGACCAGTCCGCCATAGAGCTCGCCGAACCGCCTGAGCCGGTCGAACTTCTGCTCCACGGTCAGGCCACTGTCGCCGATGTCCTTGATCATCGCGTTCACGACGTCGGAGGAGAAGGACCAGGGGAACGCGACGACGTCGACCTGGTCCAGGCGCACGTCGGCGGTGCTCAGGCACCACCGCAGCGAGTTCGCGGGGAAGTCGGACGTCTTCTTCTCCCGGTTCAGCCGCTCCTCCTCGACGGCCGCCACCAGTTCCCCGTCCACGGACAGGGCGACGGCCGCGTCATGGCCCAGGATGCTGTGCCGGTCGATTCCGGTCGCCCCGTACAACCGGCCGAACATGTCGGCGCCGTCGGTAAAGCCGTTGTAGCCAAGGACAATCACACCGGACTCCTCTGGTGGCTGGGTGGCGCGCCGTGAGCGGGACTGGGTGTGCTGCCCCGGCCCCATCGTTCAGTGCCCGGCTGGAACGGCTCTGAGATCCGGCTGAGACGGACGCCTCAGCCGCGGGCCGCCGCGTCACGTCCAGTGGCCACGGCCCGCTCCCGCCGTGTCCCCGATCAGCTGCTCGCGGAGCAGGACGCGGCGTACCTTCCAGGTGGCGGTGCGGGGGAACGCGTCCCAGCGGATGTGCAGCGGCTCGGCGAGCGCCGGCAGTCCTGCCGTGGCACTGCGCCACCGCGCCGGCTCCACGGGGATGTCGCGCCGCGTGCTGTAGACGGGCTGCGGGAGGCCGTCCCGTACGGACAGCACGATGACTTCGGTGGTGTCGGGCAGCCGGTCGAGGAGGAGGTCCTCGATCTCCAGGGCGCTCGAACCGGGGATGCGGTCCACCTCCCTGTCGATCAGGCGCACCGCGCCCCAGCGGTTGACCACCGCCAGGTCGCCGAGGTTCCACCAGCCGTCCTGCCGTTTGCGGTCGTGCCGTTCGTGCTCCCCGACATAGGTCAGGCAGCGTCCCGGGGCCGAGAACTGGATCAGACCCACCTCGCCGCGCGGCACCTCCTCGCCCGTCACGGGGTCCACGGCCCGCAGCCTGCCGAAGCGGGGCACCGGCCAGCCCAGCATCTGGGTCGGGGCGGGCCGGTGGCCGCGCCGCCGCACCGTTCTGCGGGTGTAGGGCCGGACCGCCACGGCGCCCGCCTCGGTCTGGCTCCAGGACTGGATCCACACCGGGAACCTGCGGTCGGTGGCGGCGAGGAAGGCGCGGACGGTACGGGCGTGGATCGCGTCGAAGGAACTCACGAAGACGCGGACCCTGCGGAAGGGCCTGCCCGGGTCCCTGCTGAGCTCCTCCCAGGCGAGGAACGCGTTGGGCAGGGTCTCCACCAGGGTGGGGGCGTGGCGCACGAGCAGCTCGCGCAGGCGCGGCCCTCGTGGGTCGGACAGCATCAGGAGCTTCGAGCCGACCGTGGTCAGCGGCAGCAGGCCGGTGACGACGCGCTGGTGCGAGTACGGCTGGCAGAAGGCCACGGTGTCGTCGGCGCGCAGCCCGAAGACCGGCCAGCGCTCGGCCTCCACCAGCGCCAGGGAGTAGAGGGAGGCGGCCGAGTGCAGCACCAGTTTGGGTACGCCCGTGGTGCCCGAGGTATGGGTGATGACCATGGGCTCCCCGTACGCCCGCAGCTGTCGCGCGGGCGCGGGGCCGCGGTCGAGGCGGCCGAAGTCGAGCACGTCCGTGCGGCCGGCGGGCGCTCCGTCCACGCTCGCGGCCCGCTCGGTGAGTTCGGCGAGGGCCTCCGCGTCGAACTCCTTGGCCTCCAGGACCCGGCGTTCGGTCACCAGGTAGGGGCGCTCGAGGCGGGCGAGGAGCACCGTGAGGACTTCCGGGGCGTGGGTGTCGGAGATCAGCGCGGGTATGGCGCCTATGCGCGCGGCGGCGGAGGCCAGCAGCGAGATGTCCAGGTGGTTGCTCTTGACGACCGCGACCCGGTCCCATTCCCGTACGCCCATCGCCCGCAGCCGCGCCGCCAGGTCGTCGACCAGTGCGGTCCACTGCCGGTAGGTGCGCTCCAGCGGTCCTTCCGGGTCCACGTCGGGGGCGCGGTCCACGATCACGCGCTGCTCCGGGTGGTTGCGCGCGGCCAGGTGCCACATCTCGCCGATGCGTCCGGTGGCGGGCACCCGGGAGAAGGGGAAGAGCCTGCGCCGGAAGCGGGTGGGGGCGAAGTCCACGAGGAAGCGGGGTCGGGAGGCGGTCGCGTGGGTGGGCATGCACGTCCCCAGGTGTCGGTCGGATGGGGCCCGGCCTCGCGTGCCGGGCCCACCGCAACGTAGGCCGGGCCGCTGACGGCGCGCTGGCGCGGCGGTGTCAGCGGACGGCTGCACGCCGGGAGTTAGCTTCGGCGCATGCCGATGAACAGGGCGCACCGAGTGCTGTGCGGTTCACGCACGTGGGCGGGCTTCACCGAGCGGCGGCTGTTGCCGTGGGCGCTGGAGGGGGTCGAACTGGGCGAGGACGTACTGGAGTTGGGCCCGGGATACGGCGCCAATCTCCGGGTCCTGGTGGAGCGTGTGCCGCGCCTCACCGCTCTGGAGATCAACGGGGCGACCACGCGCCTGCTCCGACGCGACTGGGGCGACCGCGCCCGGATCGTGCTCGGGGACGCCACCGCGATGCCGCTGCCCGACGCCGGTTTCTCCGCCGTCGTGTGCTTCACGATGCTGCATCACGTGCCGACCGTCGCGCTCCAGGACCGGCTGTTCGCGGAGGCCTTCCGGGTGCTGCGGCCGGGCGGGGTGCTCGCCGGCAGCGACAGCCAGCCGACCCTGCCGTTCCGGCTGCTGCACCTCGGGGACACCATGAACGTCGTCCGGCCCGCAAGCCTCTCGGAGCGGCTCACCGCGGCCGGGTTCGGGGAGGCCGTCGTGGAGCGGGATCACCGCGGTCACCAGCTCCGCTTCCGCGCGCACAAGAAGTGACGCGCCGTGGGGGCCACCGCGCGGGCGCCGCGATGATGTCGGATTTCCGCCAGCGGGCGGCCTGCCCGAGGGCCATCGTTAACGGGGGACGCATGACTGTGCGCGAGGAAGGGACCGTCCGGACCATGGAAACCACTGGTGTGACCGAGAGCAATGATCCCTATGTGCTGTCACCGGCCGAGGCGGCGGAGCTGCTGCGGGGCGCTCCCTGGTCCAGGCTGGTGATCGTCGGTGACAGTGTCGCCTCGGGGATCAGCGAGCCGCGCCACGGCTACCGCTCGCAGCCCTGGTCAAGCCCGGTGATCGCGGCGCTGCGCACGGCGCGCCCGGATCTGGAGACCCTCAATCTCGGCGTACGCGACCTGCTGACGTCGCAGGTCCGCGAGACGCAGCTGCAGCCCGCGCTCGACTTCGGACCCGATCTGGTGATCGCGCTGTGCGGGGGCAACGACGGCCTGCGCAAGGTCTTCGACCCGGACGCCGCGGAGAGCGAACTCGAAGCGCTGTTCACGCCCCTGCGCAAGGCGGCGGGCACCCTGGTGACGTCCGGCTTCTTCGACATCATCGGCAACCCCCACTTCGACGAGCGCTACCGCGGCGTCGCCCGCGAGCGCCTCGCCGTCCTGTCGCAGCGCATGCGGGCGGTCTCCGAGCGCCTCGACGCGGTCTACGTCGACATGCAGAGCCATCCGACGGGCCGCGAGGAGTCGGTCTGGAGCAGCGACGGCATCCATCTCAACGCCCGCGGCCAGGCGGTCCTCGGCACCGAGATCATCCGCGCGCTGAGCACGCGGCTGGTGCGGGGCTGAGGGACCGGGCCGCGGGCGCGTGCCGCCCGGCGCCGTCCTGGGTGTCGCATCGGACGACACCCGGGCTCTCGGCGCGGGCAAGGTCGCCGCGGTGGTTCAGTCATCGGGGGCCCCGGTCTCCGCGAGCTCACCCCCGGACAGTCGCAGCCACCGGCTCACACCGATCTCGCGCAGGAACCGCTCGTCGTGGCTGACGACCACGAAGGCGCCCCGGTAGGAGTTCAGGGCGCTCTCCAACTGCCCCACGCCGACCAGGTCGAGGTTGTTCGTCGGCTCGTCGAGGAGCAGCAGGTGCGGGGCCGGTTCCGCGCACAGTACGCAGGCCAGCGTGGCGCGCAGCCGTTCGCCGCCGGAGAGCACGCCGACGGGCAGATGGGCACGCGCGCCCCGGAAGAGGAAGCGGGCGAGCAGGTTCATCCGCTCGGCCTCGGGCCGCTCCGGGGCGTGGTCGGCGAAGTTCTCGGCGACCGTCCGCTCGACGTCCAGCAGGTCGAGCCGCTGCGACAGATGGGCGACGCGGCCGTCGGCCCGCTTGATCACGCCCTCGTACCCCGCCGTCGGCTCGCCGTTGAGCAGCCGCAGCAGCGTGCTCTTGCCCGCGCCGTTGAGACCGGTCAGCGCGATGCGCTCGGGGCCACGGATCGTCAGGTCGACGCCCTGGCCCGCGAACACCTCCTTGCCCCCGAGCCGGACCCGCAGCCGCTCCCCGAGGAACAGGGTGCGTCCTGCGGGAACTTGGGTGTCCGGCAGGTCGATCGTGATGCGCTGCTCCTCGCGGAGCGCACGCCCGGCCTCGTCCAGCCGGGCCTGCGCATCGCCGACCCGGCCCGCGTGCAGCCGGCCCGCCCGGCCCGCCGACTCCTGCGCGCCGCGCTTCATGTTGCCGGCGAAGATGCGGGGCAGACCGGCGCTCTTGAGGTTGCGGGCGGCATTGCTCTGCCGGCGCTCCGCGCGCTCGCGGGCCTGCCGCATCTCCCGCTTCTCGCGCTTGAGTTGCTGTTCGGCGTTGCGGACGTTGTTCTCGGCGGCTTCCTGCTCGGCCCTGACGGCCTCCTCGTACTCGGTGAAGTTCCCGCCGTAGAAGCGCAGTTCGCCGCCGTCGAGTTCGGCGACGCGTTCCATGCGGTCGAGCAGCGCACGGTCGTGGCTGACCAGGAAGAGACAGCCGGTGAATTCCTCGAGCGCGGCATAGAGGTGGTGTCGCGCGTCCAGGTCGAGGTTGTTGGTGGGTTCGTCGAGCAGCAGGACGTCGGGCCGCCTCAGCAACTCGGCGGCGAGGCCGAGGGAGATGACCTGGCCGCCGCTGAGGGTGTGCAGGCGCCGGTCCAGGGTGAGGTCGGCGAGGCCGAGGCGGTCGAGCTGGGCGCGGGTGCGTTCCTCGATGTCCCAGTCGTCGCCGATGGCGGTGAAGTGCTTCTCGTCGACGTCCCCGGACTCCACGGCGTCGATGGCCCGGATGATCGCGGCGACGCCCAGCACCTCGGCGACGGTGAGGTCACCGGTCAGCGGGAGGCTCTGCGGGAGGTAGCCGAGGGAGCCGGCCACGGAGAGCGACCCGGAACGGGGCCGCAGCTCACCGGCGACGAGCTTGAGCAGTGTGCTCTTGCCTGCGCCGTTGGGGGCGACGAGAGCGGTGCGGCCGGAGCCGACGGTGAAGGACAGGTCCTGGAAGACGGGGGTGTCGTCGGGCCAGGCGAAGGACAGGTTGGAGCACACAATGGACGCTTCGGGCATGGTGGTGACCTTGCGGACGGGGGGCAGGCAAGACATTTCTGCCCCTGCGGCAGACAGCGGAGGACGGCACGACAGCGAGACCACATCGGCGGCGCTTCCACGCGCCTGCCGGTGGCCTGCCGGGTCCGGGCATCACCCGGAGATGTCGTCGTCCACCACCATGTCTGGGCTCCTCGTCACATGTTCGAAGTCGCCTCCACGTTAACCGACACGGGACGCGTTCGGCCTACGATTTTCCGCGGCCCGTCCCGCCGCGAGACGGTCGAGGCCCGATGTGCACACGGACACCGCCGAAGGACACCTGCTCTGCGCGCTCGCGGCGGCGCCCCACCAGTGGTCCGTATGAGGACCGTGGGGCGCCGCCGCTGGGCGTCACCAGGGATCTCGCGTCGGGCTCCGGGAACTACACCTGGCCACGCCAGGCGCCGGTCTCCACGCCGTCGCGCTTTTCGATGAACTTCTTGAACCGGCCCAGGTCCCCGGTGACCTGCCGCTTCACGAAGCCGAGCTTGTCGCCGACCGTCTCGGCCAGACCCTCGGGGTCGTACTCCATCTGCAGCATGACCTTGGTCCGCGAGTCGTCCAGGCGGTGGAAGGTGACGACACCGGCCTGCTTGGCCTGCCCCTCGACCGTGGTCCAGGCCACCCGCTCGTCCGGGATCTGCTCGGTGATCGCGGCGTCGAACTCCCGCTCCACACCGTCGATCTTCGTCACCCAGTGGGTGAGCTTGTCGGTGCGCTGTTCGATCCGCTGCACGCCTTCCATGAACTCGGGGAACGTCTCGAACTGGGTCCACTGGTTGTACGCCGCGCGGACCGGCACGTTGACTTCGATGGACTCTTCGACTTGCGACACGGATGACACCTTTCCTCGTGAACTCGTCCGGCCCCTTCTCCGCCGGGGCCGGGCAGTGCACCTTTGCCTTCCCCCCGCGAGTGCCCGGGACGTCCGCCTTCACTCCCGCCGCACCGCGGATCCGTCACATCACCCGCACGACAAGGACCCGTATGAGCACACCGGCCCCCTCCCCCGCCACGCCCCACATCGACGCCGCCACCATGGCCCGGCTCGTCCCCATGTCCGCCGCCGTCGACGCGCTGGAGGCCGTCATCACCGCCGGGCTCGACCCCGCTGCGGAGCCGCCCCGCTCCGTCGTGGACGTACCCGGCGGCCAGCTGCTCCTGATGCCGTCGGCCACGGCCTCGTACACCGGCGTGAAGGCGGTCACGGTCACGCCGGGCAACGCCGAGCGCGCTCTGCCCCGCGTCCAGGGGCTGTACCTGCTCCTGGACGGCGTGACCCATGCGCCGCTGGCCCTGCTGGACGGGATCGCGCTGACGTCGCTGCGTACTCCCGCGGTGTCCGGCGTGGCCGTCGGGCGGCTCGCGGTTCCCGACGCCGAGCGGCTGGTCGTCTTCGGGACGGGGCCACAGGCGTGGGGGCACGTCGAGGCGGTGCGTGCGGTACGTCCCGCGCTGCGCCACGTCGACGTGGTGGCGCGGCACACCGGCCGGGTGGCCGCCTTCGTCGACCGCTGCCGCGCGGCCGGCCTCCCGGCGTCCCCCGCGACGGCGGACGCCGTGGCCCGGGCCGACGTGGTCTGCTGCTGCACCACGGCGCGTGAGCCGCTGTTCGACAGCTCCCTGCTGCCCGCCCACGCGACGGTCGCCGCGGTCGGCTCGCACGAGCCGGACGCCCGCGAGGTGGACGCCCGCCTCGTGGGGCGCGCCACCGTGGTGGCGGAGTCGCGCGAGGTGGCGGAGCGGGAGTGCGGCGACCTGGTCCTCGCGGTCGCCGAGGGCGCCTTCGCCATGGAGCGCCTGCACACGCTGGACGCCCTGGTCAGGGGCGAGGTGAAGCCGGTGGAGGGGCGGCCCCGGCTGTTCAAGTCGGCGGGGATGGCCTGGGAGGACCTGGCGGTGGCGGCCGCCGTGTACGAGGGGTGGGCGGCCGCCGGGTGAGGGCCCCTCAGAGCCTGTGTCATATCCCCGGTCGGATCAGTGGGCGTCGTCTGGTGCGTGCGATCGCAAGGCGCCGGGAAGTCCTCGGTGGGGGTCCCCCCGGGCCGTTCAGGCCTGGGGGAGGAGCTACTAGGGCTTTTCGGCAACGCGGCGAGCGTGCGTGCCAGACGACGCCCACCCGGCCGGGGATATGACACAGGCTCTCAGGCTCCCACCGTCACCGCGTGCCGCACGACCGCGTCGAACAGGTAGCCCTGCGTGTTGTGGACGGTGGTCTCGGGCTGGGTGCGGCCCGTGGAGTCCGTGGCGCGGGAGAGGAGTTCGGCGGGGCCGGGCTCGCCGGGGGTCCACCGCGTCGACCAGCGTGTCCATGAGCCGGGGTGCGAGCGGTCGTGCAGGCGGGCCGGTCGCCAGGAGGCGCCGCCGTCCGTGCTGACCTCGACCTTGGTGATCGCGCCCGTGGCGGACCAGGCGCGGCCGGTGAGCCGGTGCCGGGTGTGTGCGGACAGCGGCGCGTTCCAGGGGAGTTCGAAGGCCGACTTGAGGGTCTGGTGGGTCAGCGGGGCGCTGCCGCCCGGCGGGTACGCGTCGCCGTAGAGCCGGTAGAAGTCGGTGTTCCAGGGCGAGTAGAGGGGCGTGGTGGAGACCTCGATGTCGCCCAGCCACTTGATCGAGGAGATACCCACCCAGGACGGGGCGAGGAGGCGGACCGGGTGCCCGTGGTCGGCGGGGAGGGGCTCGCCGTTCATCTCGTACGCGAGGATGACGTCGTCCAGGGCCTTGGAGACCGGCATGGGGCGCCGCACGCGGCCGTAGTTCGTGCCGTTCGGCGTGACGTACTCGTCGTCGAGGCCGCGCGGCATGACGTCCACCGCGCGGTGCGAGAGGCCCGCCCTGCGCAGGACGTCGGCGAGGCGTACGCCGCGCCAGCGGGCCGCGCCGATCGCGCCCATGGTCCACGGCGTGCCCGAAACGGACTGGCCCTGCTGGGTCTTGAAGAAGTTCCTGGCGTTGCCCGCGCACTCGACGAACGCCGTACGGGTCACCGGGGGAAGGCTCTTCAGCTCCGCGAGGCCGAACTGCCGTGCTGCGCCGGTGAGTCCGTCGCCCCAGACGTTCAGCCGCCAGGTCCGCGCGTCGACGCGCGGCGTCGTCGTGTGGTTGCGGACGAAGAAGTGGGAGACGGGGGTGAGGTGGCCGGTGTCCGCGAGGGACTCGAAGCGGGTCTCCGCGTTGGTGCCGTGCAGGATGAACCGCTCCGGCGGGAGCGGCTTCACGATGCCGTCCCCCGCGGCACGCGACCGGGGCTGCCCGTCCGTCGCTCCGCCCGCCTCGTCCGCTACGTCCGCCGCGCTCGCCGTGGCCGGTGCCAGCGCGGCCGGTACGGCGGAGACGAGGCCCACGGTGGCCGCGAGCCGCAGGAGGTCCCGGCGGCCCACCCCCTCTGCGCGGGCCTCCCCGGCCAGCCACTGGTGCAGTCTGTGCCGGTCGTACGCCGGTTCCGAGTCCGAAATTCTTGTCATGGCCACACGCTAGGAGGCCTTGGGGCCCCCTGTCGGGGGAACGCCCCGATCTTCACCGTCGCTAAAGAATTCAGGGCGTCGTCGTCGAGACCACGTACACCATCGGGTGCTGCGCGTTCGAGCGGTCCACGACCACGTCCTGCGTCGGCTTGGGGTTCTTCTGGTCGTGGGTGAGGCCGGACCAGGGTCCCGGGCCCGTGAACTCCCAGCCGACGACGTTCCTGTCGCGCTTGCTGATGGTGATGTCCTTCGGCTTGAGCTTGTCCTCGGTGGTGCCGATCTGCGTGAGGAACCGCTTCAGGCCCTCGTTGCTGGTGAGGAACTGGACGTAGAGGCGGCTGGTGCGCCAGTTGTTCGTCTCGTAGTAGGCGACCTCCGCGGAGTACGGCTGGACCGGCACGTCGTACAGGCGGCGCTGCACCTTGGAGGGCCAGCCCGCGGTGAGGCCGGTCGCGGAGTACTTGTCCTCCTTGTCGCGGCCGCTGTTCCGGCTCTGGTTCGCGGAGATCACCAGATAGCCGGCGGGGACGCCGATGAGCAGCACGATGATGATCGCCGTCAGCCAGCGGCGGCGGAGCATGTGGCGGCGGTCCTCGGTCTTCAGGGCCTTGCCCCCTTCACGGTCCGGCGGTTCCGGGGCGCCGGGGTGGTCCGGGGACGAGGGCTGGCGGGGCACGGTCATCTACGGGGTTCCCTGGGAGGTGCGGTCGTTGGTGCGGCGCGCCTCTGCATAGCGCTCGTAACGTTCGTAGCGCTCCACGCGGCGCCGGTTGGCGCGGCGGAAGCGGCGGGCGACCAGGCGCGAGAGGTCGGCGGCGCCCACCATGCCGGCCTCGGGGCCGAGCTGGGCGCGGGCGACGCGGGCCTCGGGGCGGTAGCCGCGGCCGGTGAGGTGGCGGCGGAAGGCGTCGCGGGCCGGGCCGATCAGGAGGTCGTCGGCCGCGCTGACGCCGCCGCCGATCACGAAGCAGGAGGGGTCGAGCGCGGCGGCGAGGTTGGCGATGCCGACGCCGAGCCACTGGCCGATGTCCTGGAGGAGCTCGACGCACATGGCGTCGCCCTCGCGGGCCAGCTCGGTGATGAGCGGGCCGGTGATGTCGGGGACGTTGCCCTTGACCCGCTCGATGATGCCGTACGCGACCGGGGAGTCGGCGGCGGCGAGCTCGCGGGCCTCGCGGACCAGGGCGTTGCCGGAGCTGTACTGCTCCCAGCAGCCGCGGTTGCCGCACGGGCAGCGGTGGCCGCCGGGGACGACCTGCATATGGCCGAACTCGCCGGCGACGCCGAACTTGCCGCGCTTGACCGCGCCGTCCTCCAGGATCGCGCCGCCGATGCCGGTGCCGAGCGTGATCATGACCAGGTGGTCCTCGCCGCGGCCCGCGCCGAAGCGCCACTCGGCCCAGGCGGCGGTGTTCGCGTCGTTGTCCACCATGACGGGGACGGCGAGGCGTCCGGAGATGCGGTCCCGCAGGGGCTCGTTGCGCCAGGACAGGTGGGGCGCGAAGAGCACGCGGTTGCGGTCCGCGTCGACCCAGCCGGCCGCGCCGATGCCGACGGCGTGCACGTCGTGCCGGTCGGAGAGGTCGAGGACGAGCTCGATGATGGTGTCCTCGACGACCTTGGGGCTCTTCGACTTGTCCGGCGTCTCCGTGCGGAGGGTCTCCAGGATGTTGCCGTCGGGGTCGACGACGCCCGCCATCACCTTGGTGCCGCCGATGTCGATGCCGACGGTGTTGACGCGGGGCGCCGTGAGGTGCGATCGGCGTTCGCGGGTGCCCACGGTCCGCAGAACGGTGGCTCGCGCGGAGCCGCGGTGCGCGAGGTCGCGGTAGGTGCTCATTGCGGCGATTCTGCCTCAACCTCGCGGGGGCGCGCACAGTGGGACCCCGGGGCGGGGGGCTTATCACGTGGGCCCCGGGGCGGCGTCCCCAGGGGCGCGGGGAACTGCGCGAGCAACCACGAAAGAGCCGCAGTCGCATCTGCCGGGCACCTGCGCAGACGCGACTGCGGCTCTTCCTGGGCCGGGCGCGCAGTTCCCCGCGCCCCTGACACAGCTCCCCCAGCCGTCAGGCTGAACCGCGGTCCTCCAGCTCGTGACGGAGGTCGTCCAGTTCGCTGCCGCCCGCCATCTGGCGGGTGAGTTCGTCGAGGGTGACGTCCTCGCGGGCGTAGGAGCCGAACATCGTGCCGCGCTTCAGGAGGACGAAGCGGTTGCCGACCAGGTACGCGTGGTGCGGGTTGTGGGTGATCAGGACCACACCCAGGCCCTGGTCCCGCGCAGCGGCCACGTACTTCAGGACCACGCCCGACTGCTTCACGCCGAGCGCAGCGGTCGGCTCGTCGAGGACGAGGACCTTCGCGCCGAAGTAGACGGCCCGCGCGATCGCCACGCACTGGCGCTCACCGCCCGAGAGCGTGCCGATGGGCTGGTCGACGTCGCGCAGGTCGATGCCCATGCGGAGCAGCTCCGCGCGGGTCGTCCTGCGCATGAGGTCGACGTCCATGCGGCGGAAGGGGCCGACGCCCTTCGTCGGCTCGGAGCCGAGGAAGAAGTTGCGCCAGACCGGCATCAGGGGGACCACGGCGAGGTCCTGGTAGACCGTGGCGATGCCCAGGTCCAGGGCCGCCCGCGGCGAGCTGAGCCGCATGTCCTCGCCCTCGATGCGGAAGACACCCGCGTCGTGCCGGTGCAGACCCGCGATGATCTTGATGAGCGTGGACTTGCCCGCGCCGTTGTCACCGAGGACGCAGGAGATCTCCCCCGCGTGCACCTCCAGGGACACCCCTTCGAGCGCGCGGATGTTGCCGTAGAACTTGCTGACGTCGTCCAGCTCGACGAGCGGCGTGCGCCCGCCCTCCGCGTCGGCCTTCGTGATGTCCGTGGTCACTTCGTCGCCTCCGCACGCTTGCGGACCCAGTGGTTGAGCAGCGTCGCCAGGAGCAGCATCACGCCGAGGAAGAACTTGAACCAGTCGGAGTTCCACTCGGCGTACACGATGCCCTTGCTGGCCATGCCGAAGATCAGCGCCCCGACGGCCGCGCCGACCGGGGAACCGAAGCCGCCGGTGATGAGGCAGCCGCCGATGACGGCCGCGACGATGTAGATCAGCTCCTGGCCGACGCCCTCGCCGGACTGCACGGCGTCGTAGCTGAACAGCAGGTGCTGGCCCGCGATCCAGGCGCCGAACGCGACGCCCATGTAGAGGCCGATCTTGGTCTTGGCGACCGGGACGCCGACCGCGCGGGCCGCGTCCTCGCCGCCGCCGACCGCGAAGATCCAGTTGCCGACGCGGGTGCGCAGCAGGATCCAGGTGGCCACCGCGACCAGGACGATCCACCAGACGATGGTGATCTTGTAGTCGACGCCGCCGATGGTGATCGTCGAGGCGAAGACCTCCTTGGCGGAGGAGAAGCCCTCCATGTCGGAGATCGACTTGGTGGAGACCGTGCCGCTGATCATCTTCGTGAAGCCGAGGTTCATGCCGGTCAGCATCAGGAACGTACCGAGCGTGATGATGAAGCTCGGCGGGTCCGTGCGGGTCAGCATCACGCCGTTGAAGACGCCGATGGCGAGCGTGACCAGGAGCGAGACGCCGACGCCGACCCAGACGTTCGCCGTCATCTGGTAGCTGAACATCGACGAGACGAGCGCGGAGGTCGTCACGAGCACGCCCGCCGACAGGTCGAACTCGCCGCCGATCATGAGCAGCGCGACCGGCACCGCCATGATGCCGAGGGTCGAGGCGGCGTACAGGACCGTCGCCAGGCTCGTGGCCTGCAGGAAGCTGTCCGCGACGAACGAGAAGAAGACGAAGACGGCGATGGCACCGACGACCGAGCCGAGCTCCGGGCGGCCCATCAGCTTCTTCAGCGGTGAGGTCTTGACCAGGCGCTCGTCGGCGTCGTCGGCGGGCGCGGGTGCGGGGGTGGTTGCTTTCGCGGTCATCGGGTCCCTCGCCTCGCGTACTCCTCCAGCTCGTCGGCCTGGTCCTTGGTGACGATCTGCGGTCCTGTGAGGACGGGCTTGCCACCGCCGAGGACGTCGGCGTTGTACTTGTACAGCCACAGCAGGTCGACGGCCTGGTAGCCCTGGAGGTAGGGCTGCTGGTCGACGGCGAAGCCGAGGGAGCCGGACTTCAGGCCCGCGGCGACCTTCTCGTTGAGGTCGAAGGTGTCGACCTCGGCCTTGCTGCCCGCGCTCTCCGCGGCCTGCACGGCGGTGTCCGCGAAGGGCGCGCCGAGCGTGACGACGGCGTCGACCGACTTGTCGGACTGCAGCTTGGCCTCGATGGAGGACTGCACGTCGGGCATGTTGGTGCCGGTCACGTACAGGTTCTGCATCGTGCCGTCGAAGGTCTTCTTGGCGCCCGCGCAGCGCTGCTCGTGGCCGACGTTGCCCTGCTCATGCAGGACGCAGAGCGCCTTCTTCCTGCCGCGCTTGTTGAGCTCCTCGCCGACGGCCTCGCCCGCGATCGTCTCGTCCTGGCCGATGTGGGTGAGCGCGCCGAACTTCTTGGACTCCGCGGAGCCCGAGTTCACGGTGACCACCGGGATACCGGCCTTCCTGGCGCGGGCCAGGGCGCCTTTCATCGCGTCGGGCTTGGCGAGGGTGACGATGATCGCGTCGACCTTCTTGTCGATGTAGGAGTCCACGAGCTGGGCCTGCTGCTGGGCCTCGGCGTTGTGGGAGTAGAGGAATTTGATGTTGTCCTTGCGGGCCGCCTGCCTGGCGCCTTCCTGGACGATGTCCCAGAAGGTGTCGCCGTCGCCCGAGTGGGTGACCATGCCGAAGGTCCAGCGGGGCGTGTCCACCGCCGCCCTGCCCCCGGCCGTCGCCGCCTTGCGGGCGTCCTCCGCGCGCTTGCCGCCGGTACTGCTGCACCCGGTCAGTCCCGCGGTGACGCCGAGCACCGCCACCAGCACGGCGCCCACCGCACGTACCCCTGTCTTCACCCTTGCCACGACGCCGTGCCCTTCTTGCTCTGCTGCTCTGTGCGGCCGGTCCGGATCTCCGGCCCCAGCCGCCCAAGTATCGACCACGCGGATCACGCATGTGTTCATCGGGTACCGCGAGCGGTGTACTTCTCCAGCTTCGGCACATCCTTACCGGTGACGATCGCGGGCCCGGTGAGGACGGGCTTGCCGCCTCCCAGGGTGTCGGCGTTGTACGCGTGGAGCCAGAGCAGATCTACGGCCTCGTAGCCCTGGAGGTAGGGCTGCTGGTCGACGGCGAAGCCGACCTCCTTGGCCTTCAGGCGCTTGACGACCTCGGCGTTCAGGTCGAACGTGTCGACCTCCGCCTTGCTCCCCGCCTCGTCCTTCGCCTTCACGGAGTACGCGGCGATGGGCGCGCCGAGCGTGACGACGGCGTCGATGCCCTTGGTGGCCTGCAGCTTCGCGCTGATGGAGGACTGGGCGGCGGGCGCGTTGGTGCCGTCGACGTTGAGGTTCTCGACCGTGCCCTCGAAGGTCTTCCTGACGCCCGCACACCGCTGTTCGAGGGAGACGTTGCCCTGTTCGTGGATGACGCAGAGCGCCTTCTTCCTGCCGCGCGTGTTCAGCTCGTCGCCGACGGCCTCGCCCGCCACCGACTCGTCCTGGCCGATGTGGCCGAGCGCGCCGAACTTCGCGGAGAACTCGCCGCCGGAGTTGACGGTGATCACCGGGATGCCGGCGTCCTTCGCGTTGGCGAGCACCGAGCGCATCGCCTCGGGCTTGGCCAGGGTCACGACGAGCCCGTCGACCTTCTTGTCGACGAAGGACTGGACGAGCTCGGCCTGGCCCTTGGCCTCCTTGTCGTTGGCGTAGAGGAAGTCGACGTTGTCCTTGCGGGCCGCCTGCTTGGCGCCGCTGCGGACGATGTCCCAGAAGGTGTCGCCCTCGCCGGAGTGCGTGACCATCGCGATCTTGAGGCGGGGCGTGTGCACGCCCTTGCCGCCCCCGCCGCCGTCCCCCGACGTGTCCTCGTCGTCCTTGCCGCCGGAGCTGCTGCAGCCGGCGGCGAGCGCGATCACCGCCAGACAGGCCGTGACGCCCCTCGCCGTGCGGGATGTGCGCATGATGGACCACCCCTCTTCTCCCGGCCGCCCGGTGCGGCTGGAGGAGTTCTAGCGGTGGGGGTGAGGGAGCGTCAATGGGTTTGTCAGAACATTCGGACGCCCGGACGCCCGGGGCCGTGCGGGCGGCTACGGCCGTACGAGGAGCTGGAACTCGAAGGAGTAGCGCGAGGCGCGGTAGACGTGCGAGCCGAACTCGACCGCCCGGCCCGTGTCGTCGAAGGTCGTGCGCCGCATCGTGAGCAGCGGGGCGCCGGCGGGCTCGGCGAGGAGTTCGCCCTCCTCCTCGGTGGCGGCGCGGGCGCCGACGGACTGGCGCGCGCTGTGCAGGGTGTGGCCCGCGGCGCGCATCAGGCGGTAGAGCCCGGTGGCCTCCAGGCGGGCGGTGTCGAGGTCGAGGAGTCCGGTCGGCAGGTGGTTGCGCAGGTGCGCCATGGGTTCGCCGTGGGCGAGCCTGAGCCGCTCGACCAGGTGCACGGCGTCGCCCTCGGCGACCCCGAGCGCCGCCGCGACCTCGGCGGACGCCGGTTCGAGGGTGTTGCGCAGGACGCGGGTCTCGGGGCGCTGACCGGCGGCCTCCAGGTCGTCGAAGAGGCTGCTCAGCTCCAGGGGGCGCTTGACCTGGCTGTGCACGACCTGGGTGCCGACGCCGCGGCGGCGCACGAGCAGGCCCTTGTCGACGAGGGACTGGATGGCCTGGCGGACGGTGGGCCGGGACAGGCCGAGCCGCCCGGCGAGCTCGATCTCGTTGCCGAGGAGGCTGCCCGGGGTGAGGGCGCCGCGCTCGATCGCCGCCTCGAGCTGCTGGGCCAGCTGGAAGTAGAGCGGGACGGGGCTGCTGCGGTCGACGCCGAGCCTGAGGTCCACGGTGGGGTCCTGGACCGGCTTGTCCTGAGCTGCTTTGGCGACTGGTTTGGACACGGGGCGAGCGTAGCCCCAGGAGATGATGACGGGAAGTTATTAAGTTCTGTTGTCCGGACAAAGGATTGACAGGCCGGTCCGGTGTCGCGAGGGTGGGGCCATGCGCATCGGACTGATCGGTACGGGCCGCATCGGCTCCTTCCACTCGGCGGCCCTGGTCCGCCACCCGGCGGTGACGTCGCTGGTGATCGCCGACGTGGACGCCGCGAGAGCGGCCGACCTCGCGGCGCGGACCGGCGCGACGGCCGTGCTCTCGGTCGACGAGGTCTTCGCCGCCGGGGTGGACGCCGTGGTGATCACGGCGGCGACCTCGGCGCACGCGCCGCTGATCGGCAGGGCCGCGCGGGCCGGGCTCCCGGTGTTCTGCGAGAAGCCCATCGCCCTCGACCTGCCGGGCACGCTCGCCGCCCTCGCCGAGGTCGAGGCGGCGGGCACGGTGCTGCAACTCGGCTTCCAGCGGCGCTTCGACGCGGGGTACGCGGCGGCGCGCGAGGCGGTGCGGGCGGGCCGCCTCGGGCGGCTGCACACCGTGCGGGCGATCACCTCGGACCCGGCGCCGCCCCCGGCCGCGTACCTGCCGCTCTCCGGCGGCCTCTACCGCGACTGCCTGGTCCACGACTTCGACATCCTGCGGTGGGTCACCGGGCGTGAGGTCACCGAGGTGTACGCGACCGGCTCCGACGCGGGCCCCGCGATGTTCCGCGAGGCGGACGACGTCGGCACGGCGGCCGCGGTCCTCACCCTGGACGACGGCACGCTCGCCACGGCGACGGCGACCCGCTGCAACGGCGCGGGGTACGACGTCCGCATGGAACTCGCCGGGGACCGCGACCAGTTGGCGGTCGGCATGGACGAGCGCACGCCCCTCACCTCGGTGGAACCGGCGGGCCCGCCCGCGCCGGTCAAGCCCTGGCCCGGTTTCCTCGAGCGTTTCGCCCCCGCGTACGAGGCGGAGCTCGCCGCCTTCGTCGACGTCATCCGGGGAAACCGGACGAACCCCTGCGACGGCCGTGAGGCGCTGCACGCGCTGCGCATCGCGGAGGCGTGCGAACTGTCGCGCAGGGAGCGTCGGCCGGTACGGATGACCGAGATCGCGGAGGACTCGGAGGGGTACGAGGGGTAGGGCGCCGCGCTACCGGGCCGGCAGGCTCGCGGCGCGGCTCAGGGCCTGTCTTTGAACCCCCGCCTGCGCCCCGGCGCCCGGCACGCACGCTCGGCGCACGGAGCCCCAGGACAGGTGGCTCCGCCACATGACCCAGGACTCCGCACACCGATCGCACGCACCGAACACCGCTGCGCCCGCGCTTCGCGCGGACGACGGGGGTTCAAAGACAGGCTCTCAGCCCGCGGAGAGCACCGTGCCCTGCGCGATCGCGCAGAGTGTCTCCGTGCCCTCGTCGGCCACGGTGGACAGCTCGCAGCGGACCACCGCCTGGCGGCGCCCCGAGTGGACGACGACGGCGCGCGCGACGAGTGTGGCGCCCGTCGCGGGACGTACGTACTGGATGGAGAAGCCCGAGGTCAGCACGGCGGGCCCGAGCGTCGTGCCGGCCGCGAACGTGATGCTGTTGTCGGCCGCGTAGGCGAGCACGCCGCCGTGCACGAAGCCGTTCTGCTGGTGCAGTTCCTCGCGGATGCCGATCTCCAGTGTGGCCGCGCCCTCGCCGAACCGGGTGATGCGGGCCCGGACGAGGCGGCTGAACGGCTGGGCGTCCAGGACCTTCTGGGCCATGGCGAGCCCACGCAGGTCGGGCAGCGGCTCATCGGCAGGCTGCACGGGCGCGGTCTCCGCAGAGGCCTCCGAAGGGATCTCGGCAGGATCGTCGGCGAGGGGCGGCTCGGCGGGGAACTCGGCGGAGGGCTCGGTCATGACCGACTTCTACCACCGGACGGGAAGCCGCCGCATCCCCCTGATCAGGGTCCCCGGAAGCCACTCCCCCGGCGGGCCGTCCGGCGCGAGGTCCGGGCAGCGCTCCAGGAGCGAGCCGAGCGCGACCTTCGCCTCCACCCGGGCCAGCTGGGCGCCCAGGCAGTGGTGCAGGCCGTACCCGAAGGCGACGTGGCCCTGCGGGGCGCGGCGGATGTCGAAGCGGTCGGGGTCGGGGAAGCGGGCGGGGTCACGGTCGGCCGCGGCGAGGCCGATCCGGACGACGGAGCCCGCGGGGATGACGAGGTCGCCCAGCTCCGTGTCCTCGGTGGCGAAGCGGTACGTCGCGGCCTCCACCGGGCCCTCGAAGCGCAGCGCCTCCTCGATGGCGCCGTCGAGGAGCGTCATGTCGGCACGCAGCGCGGCCAGTTGACCGGGGTGGGTGAAGAGAGTGTGCACGGTGTTGCCGATGAGGTTGACCGTCGTCTCGTGTCCGGCGATCAGCAGCACGAAGGCCATGGCGCGCAGTTCGTCGGGCGAGAGCCGGTCGCCGTCCTCGTCGGTGGTGCGGATCAGCGCGCTCATCAGATCGTCGCCGGGCGCCGCGCGCTTGGCCGCGACCAGATCGGTGAGACAGCCCGCCAGTTCCACGAAGGCGGCGCGCTCCGCCTCCCGGGTCGGCGAGGCCACGACGCCGTTCGACATCCGGCGGAAGGCGGTGCGGTCGATGTCGGGGACGCCGAGCAGCTCGCAGATGACGGTGATCGGGAGCGGGAAGGCCAGCGCTTCGAACAGGTCGCCGCGGCGGGTCCGCGCCGATTCGCCCCGCAGGAGCATCGTGTCGAGGAGGTCGTCCGTGATGCGCTGGACGCGGGGGCGCAGGGCCTCGACCCTGCGCATGGTGAACTCGCGGGCGACCAGCGCCCGCAGGCGGGTGTGGTGGGGCGGGTCGGCTATCAGGAGGTGCGTGCCGATCAGCTCCTCCTCGTGGAAGGCGAAGCCCGTGCTCGCCGAGGACTTCGCGAAGCGGCGGTCGGTGAGCGCGGTCCTGCACTCCTCGTACCCGACGATCAGATAGGCGTCGCCGATGTCCTCCGGGGGTGGCAGGCGGACGCGGTGGACGGGCCCGAGGGCGCGCAGTTCCGCATAGACGGAGTGCGGGTCTTTTCTGAACCGCTCGCCGTCCGCCGCGAGGTCGATGGTGTCCGCCATGCGGGTCTCCTCCAGGTGCTCACCCGGGCAACGCGCGGGCCGGACGAATCAGTTCCCGCTCCTCCTCCCCCCGACCACCCCCAGCACCTCTCAGCCGTCCAGGTCCAGGAGGCCCGCATCGTGCACGAGCAGGGCGATCTGCACGCGGTTGTTCAGGTCCAGTTTCGTCAGGATCCGGGACACGTGTGCCTTGACCGTGGCGATGCTCAGGTACAGCTGGGCCGCGATCTCCGCGTTGGACCCGCCGCGCCCGATCGCGACGGCCACCTCGCGCTCCCGCTCCCCCAGCGTCTCCAGTCGCTCCAGCGCCCGCCGCCTGCGGTCGAGTCGCGGGTCGACGCCGGTCACGCGCGTGATCAGCTGCTGGGTCACCGTCGGTGAGAGCACCGGATCACCCGCGGCCACCGCGCGTACCGCGGCGACGATCTCGGCCGGCGCGGTGTCCTTGAGGACGAACCCCGCCGCACCCGCGCGCAGGGCACGCAGCACCTGCTCGTCGGCGTGGAAGGTGGTCAGGACGATGACCTCCGGGGCGCCTGGACGCCTGCGCAGGGCCTCCGTGGCGGCGAGGCCGTCCATCGTGGGCATGCGGATGTCCATCAGGACGACGTCGGGGCGGACTTCGCCGACCAGCGGGGCGACCTCGGTGCCGTCGCCCGCCTCGCCCACGATCTCGATGTCGTCCGCGCCGCCGAGCATGAAGGAGAGCCCGGCGCGCACCAGCGGATCGTCGTCGACGAGCAGCAGCCTGATCGGTTTCATGGCGCCCACGGTAGCCAGGCCTCCAGGTCGAATCCGCCGTCGGGCCCCGGCGCGTGGGCGAGCCGGCCGCCCGCGAGCGCGGCCCGCTCGGCGAGCCCGATCAGCCCCTGCCCGGAGCCGGGCACCTCGGGTACGGGGCCGGGCGGCGCCGGGTTGCGCACGGACAGGGTCAGGCCTGTGCCGGGCGCGCCCGCGACGGCCACGGTCACCTCGGCGCCGGGGGCGTGCTTGCGGGCGTTGGTCAGGCCCTCCTGCGCGATGCGGTAGGCGGTGCGGCCGAGGGCGGCGGGTACGGCGGCGGGGTCGGGGACGCGGTTGTCGATGACGACCTTCATGCCTGCCTCGCGGGATTCGGCGACCAGGGTGTCCAGGGCGGCGAGTGTGGGCTGCGGGCGGCCGGAGGCGTCGGCGTCCCCTCCGCGCAGGACGCCGATCACCTGGCGCAGGTCCTGCAAGGCCTCGTGGGCGCTCTCCCGGATGACGCCGGCCGCCCTGGCGATCTCCGGTCGGGGTGCGTCGGGGCGGAATTCGAGGGCTCCCGCGTGCACGCTGAGCAGGGTGAGGCGGTGTGCGAGGACGTCGTGCATCTCGCGGGCGATGTCCTCGCGGGCGAGCCGCTGGGCCTGTTCGGCGCGGAGCGCGGCCTCGTTCTCGGCGCGGACGGCGCGGTCGCGCAGGCTGAGCAGGAGCTCGCGGCGGGAGCGTACGAACATGCCCCAGCCGATGACCGCCGCGGTCGCGAGGACGCCGAACCCGATGGCGACCGCGTAGGGCATCTCCCTGTCGGGCCGCAGCCGGTACATGACCGGGACCGCCGCGATCGACGCCCCGCCGACCCACGCGACGTACCGGAACGGCCGGTGCACGGCGAGGGTGAAGAGGGCCACCGCCGCGGCGCCGCCCGCCGTGTCGGAGACCGCCGAGACCGGCACCATCGCGATGGCGAGACCGAGCGGCCACCGTCTGCGGAGCCAGACCGCGGCGCAGGCGACCGCGCCGGTCACCTGGTCGAAGTCGGCCGCGCCCTGGGAGACGTGCGGGTTCGCGCTGATCGCGTCGGCGCCGATCATCCCGATGAGGACGGCGACGAAGAAGCAGCCGAAGTCGACGAGCCAGTCGCGCGCGGTCCGCCGGGCCCTGCTCCCCGCGCGGCTCGGGTCGAGCTCCCGGGCGATGGCGGAGGGCAGCGTCCAGGGCCGCTTGACCAGGCCTTCGGGTCCGCGCCCTGGCTCGGCCCTCGGCTCGGGCTCGCGCGCGGGCCCACCCGTGGGATCAGTACGGCTCATGGTCGACAAACTACGCACCGGTGACGGTCGCGGCGGCGCCTCGCGCATGATCATCTACCAAAGTCGAGCAGGTCGCCGACTTTCGGACCGTCCACGAGGAGAGTCCTCGCCCCGCGGCGGATGTCCGCGGGGAAGGTGCGGGGCGAGGATCTGCGCCATGAAGCAGGTACTGGAGATTCTCGGTGTGGTGCTGCTGTTGCAGGGCGCGGGCGGCCTGGTCCACAGGTTCACCGGTGAGCTGCACGGATGGGGCCTTGTGCAGCGCCTCGGATTCCTCGACGGTTACGAGACCTACGTGAGCGTGGCGCTCACCGTGCTGGCCTGCGCGCTCTTCGCCGCCGCGCGGAGCCGACGGGTGGAGTGAGCCCGCGCCCTTCGGCAGCCGTGGTTCAGCAGCCGCGGTCGACCAGGGCGAACGACGCGTAGTGGTCGGCGGTGTAGTAGTCCTCCTGGCTCTTGTCACCGGTGACGATGCGGCGGGCGCCGCGGTCGCCCGAGCCCGGCGTGACGACCGTGTACTCGTGGTAGTAACCGGAGCTCTGCTTCGGCAGCACGCCCTCGCGGTTCTGGAAGACCGTGCCGTCCTGCGGGTACGGGTAGGGGCCGCCCGCCTTGATCAGGTCGAGGGTGTCGTGCGCCTGGGAGGGCAGCGCGGAGTAGCAGACCTTGCCGACCGCCGTGACGGAATGCGTGACGGTGACGGAGTGCGCGGCCGGGGCTACGGGCGCGGCGTTCGCGGTGGCCGCGACGGGGCCGCCGAGGAGGAGGGCGGCGGCGAGCGTGGCCGCGCCGAGGATGCGGTTTCGTGGGGGGATTCGCATGGGTCCAGTGTGACGCGCGTAGAGGTTGGCGTGTCAACGTCAAGTCTGTGAAGTTTTCCGGGAGTTAACCGGGCGCCGCCGAGCGGCCACGCGATGGACCGCTCGCCGTCTCCCTCGGCTCCTTCACCCCCGGCTGACCAGGAACTGCCCTCCTAGTAACTGCCGTACTCCGGCCGCCCCTCGCGCTCGTACGTGCTGATGACCACGCCCTTGGACGTCGTACGCGACCGCGTGTGCCGGAAGGCGGTGGGCGGGGCGCCCTCGGTGAACAGGCGCTTGCCCGTGCCGAGGACGACGGGGAACGTCAGCAGGTGCAGGGTGTCGATCAGGCCGTGCGCCATCAGGGACCGGGCGAGGCCGCCGCTGCCGTGCATCTGCAGCTCGCGCCCCGGCTGCTCCTTGAGTGCGGTGACGTCCTTGACGAGGTCGTCGCGGCCGATGATCCGCGTGCCCTGCCAGTCGGCGGCGGTCAGGGTGGTGCTCGCCACGTACTTCGGCAGGGAGTTGAGCCGCGAGGCGATCGGGTCGGCGGGGTCCGTCATTTTCGGCCAGTACCCGGCGAAGATCTCGTAGGTCCCCTTGCCGAGCAGGAAGGCGTCGACCCGGTCGAAGACCTCGGTCATGAAGGCGCCGAAGTCCTCGTCGCCGTAGGGCACCGACCAGCCGCCGTGCTCGAAGCCGTTGCTGCGGTCCTCGTCGGGGCCGCCAGGCGCCTGGAAGACGCCGTCGAGGGTGAGGAACTGCGTGAGGGTGAGCTTCATGGTGAACGCCTTCTCTCCGGTGGGCGGTTCGTGTGTGCGGTTCATGCGGGCGGTTCTTGCGCACGGTTCTTGCGGGCGGTTCTTGCGAGCGGTTCGTGTGCGCGGTTCGTTCGGCTCTCACCCACTAAGACCCCGGGGCCGCCCGGAAGTCATCGCTCACCGCCCGGCCGCCGAGATCCGCGTCCGATTGCCGCCAGCCCACGCCGCCCCGGACGACTTTTATTGAACCCGCAAGCACTTCTCGCCCGGAGCGGTGCGGAACCACCGGTGCACTTCACCGGTACATCTGCGGAAGAGGTATGGACATGTCTTCTCTCAACGGCAAGACCGCCCTGGTCACCGGCGGCAGCCGCGGCATGGGCGCGGCGATCGCGCTGCGGCTGGCCGAGGAGGGCGCGGACGTCGCGATCACGTACGTCCACAGCGAGGACGCGGCCCGCGAGGTCGTGGCGAAGATCGAGTCAATGGGGCGGCGCGGTTTCGCGCTCAGGGCGGACGCGGCGGACGCCGGGGATGCGGCGGGAGCGGTGGACCGGGCGGCCGACGACCTGGGCGGCCTGGACATCCTGGTGAACAACGCGGGCATCGGCGTCCTCGGCCCCGTCGGCGATCTGACGCTCGCCGACCTCGACCGCGTCCTCGCCGTCAACGTCCGCGGCGTCTTCCTGGCCTCGCAGACGGCGGCGGGACGGCTGCGGGACGGCGGCCGGATCATCACCATCGGCAGCTGCATGGCCCAGCGGGTGCCGGGGCCGGGCGGCACGCTCTACGCCACCAGCAAGGCCGCGCTGATCGGGCTCAACAAGGCGCTCGCCCGGGAACTGGGCGGGCGCCGGATCACGGCGAACCTCGTCCAGCCGGGCCCGATCGACACCGACATGAACCCGGCGGACGGCCCCTTCGCCGACGGCCAGAGCGCCATGACCGCGCTCGGCCGCTTCGGGACGGCCGGCGAGGTGGCGTCCATGGTCGGCTACCTCGCCGGGGACGAGGCCGCGTACGTCACCGGCACCGAGCTGTCGGTGGACGGCGGTCACGCGGCCTGAACCGGCCGGTCCCGGCGCGGGCCGGACATGGGTGCGGGGCGCACCGGGGCTGTCCACCCGGTGCGCCCCACGTTCATGGGGGCGAGTCAGCCGCCCAGCTCCTGGTGGCGGGCGGCCAGCTTGGCCGCGCCGTCCTCCGTCAGCGAACCGAACAGGCGCAGGCGGGAGATGCCGCCGTCGGGGAAGATGTCGACGCGCACGTGCGTGCCGACCACCGGCGCGTCGAGGACGAAGCGGTGGTTGGTGTCGGGCTGCAGTCGGGTGCGCGGCAGCGCCTCGGCCCACTCCCCCGACTCCCCGTCACGTACCGAAAGGGACGCCCAGCCCGCCGAGTTGCCCTTGAGGTAGGCGGTGTCGATCTCCACGGCGCGGATCTCGGACTGCTGGACGAGCCGGTAGCGGATCCAGTCGTTGCCGTTGTCGCGGCGCCTGCGGGTCTCCCAGCCGTCGTCCATCTTGCGGGAGCGGCCCGGCTGGATGGTGTTGGTGGCCGGGGAGTAGAAGCGGTCGGAGGCGTCCTCGACCTGGCCGCCGTTCTCCAGCGCGACGACGTCGAACGTGCCGAGCGCGGCGAGCCACTTGGGGTCGGCGACGACCTCGCCGTGGACCCGGAGGCGGGCGATGCCGCCGTCCGGGTGCTGGTTGACACGCAGGTGCGTGAAGCGCTGCTCGACGTCGACGGCGAAGCCGTTGGCGGCGTGGCCGCCGACCGGCGTGCGCGGGACGAGGGTCGTCCACTTCACGTCGTCGCCGCAGAGCTGCTCGGGCGTCGGCGAACCTTCGACGCTGGTGCCCTCGACGGAGACGGCCTGCGGGTAGTTGCCGCGGAAGTGGGCGGTGTCGATGACGATGCCGCGCACGACGCCCGGGGCGCCGAGCCGGACGAGCGCCCAGTCGTGGTCGTCCGCGGTGGGCCACGGGTGCTCGCCCGACACGCCGCGCCGACGGCGGGTCTCCCAGCCGTCCATGACCTTGCCCTTGTGGCCGAAGTGCTCGGGGTCGAAGACGGCAGGGTGCGCGAGCAGCAGGTTCTCGCGCATCGCGAAGAACTCGTCGTTGGCGGCGATCACACCGGCGCCGAGCTGCCGGTCGGCGAGGTTGGCGTACTGAGTGAAGGGGAAGTCGGCCGTGCGGTAGTCGGCGTAGGGCTCGCCGCCGCCGTAGGGGCTGGCGTCGCCGGTGAAGTGGGGTATCGCCGTCACAGTACTCAGTTGTTCCTTTCCAGAAGTCGGCCTGCGGGTTCACTGAACTCGCCGCCGTGCAGGATGCGTTCGCCGCGCAGCCAGGTGGACTTCACGACGCCGCTGAGGGTCTTGCCCGCGTACGCCGTGACCCGGTTCCTGTGCTGCAGCTCCGCGGGGTCCACGGTGAAGGTCTCGTCGGGCGCGAGTACCGCGAAGTCGGCGTCGCGGCCGGCCTCGATGGCGCCCTTGTGGTCGAGTCCGACCAGTTGTGCGGTACGGGTGGACATCCACCGCACCACGTCATCGAGGGAGTGACCGCGCTTGCGGGCCTCGGTCCAGACGGCGGGCAGGCTCAGCTGGAGCCCGGAGATGCCGCCCCAGGCGGTCGCGAAGTCGTCGGTCTTCAGGTCGGCGGTGGACGGGGAGTGGTCCGTGACGACGCAGTCGATGGTGCCGTCGGCCAGCGCCTCCCACAGCAGGTCCTGGTTGGCGCCCTCCCGGATGGGCGGGCAGCACTTGAACTCGCTCGCCCCGTCCGGGACTTCCTCGGCGGTCAGGGTGAGGTAGTGGGGGCAGGTCTCCACCGTGAGCTCGACGCCCTCACGCTTGGCCGCGGCGATGAGCGGCAGGGCGTCGGAGGAGGACAGGTGCAGTACGTGGACCCGCGCGCCGATCCGCTTGGCGACGGCGACGAGGCCTTCGATCGCGGTGTCCTCGGAGATACGGGGCCGGGTCCGGAGGTAGTCCGCGTACTTGGGGCCGGTCTTGTGCGGGGCCGCGTCCAGCTCGTGCGGGTCCTCGGCGTGCACGATGAGGAGTCCGCCGAACCCGGCGATCTCGGCCATGGAGGCGGCGAGCTGGTCCTGGTTCAGCTCGGGGAACTCCTCGACGCCCGAGGGCGAGAGGAAGCACTTGAAACCGTAGACACCGACGTCGTGCAGCGGCTTGAGGTCCTGCACGTTGTCGGGGAGGGCGCCGCCCCAGAAGCCCACGTCGATGTGGGCCTTGCTGCGGGCCACCTCCTGCTTGGTGCGCAGGTTGGCGACGGTCGTGGTGGGCGGCAGCGAGTTGAGGGGCATGTCGATGAGGGTGGTGATGCCACCGGCCGCGGCGGCGCGGGTGGCGGTCCAGAAGCCCTCCCACTCGGTGCGGCCCGGGTCGTTCACGTGGACGTGCGTGTCGACCAGGCCCGGCAGCAGGGCGTCGTCGCCGAGATCCGCCAGGCGTGCGCCGTCCGGCACCTCGGCGTCGTACGCGGCCACGGCCACGATCTTCCCGCCTGATACGGCGACCGATGCGGCCCGCGTTCCCTCCGGGGTGACCACGCGGGTCGAGCGGAGCACCAGTTCCACCTTCGCGCCCGCCGTCGCGTCCACGTCCACGTCCTGTCCGGACACCCGCGTCCCCTTTCTTCTGTTCCGCTGCACAGACCTTTTGCTTCCGCTTAACGGAATTCAACGTTCTGTTGAAGGAGTTTTCACGCTGGGGAGCACGGCGTCAAGGGTGGGCTCGGCACCTCGTCGCGGCGCACCCCGCATTCCGGTGCGCACTGGACGTTTCCACAACGTGGAATTAGAATTCCGCTTACCAGAACGTAGCTACGCACAACACGAGCACCCAAGGGGCCGGGGACAACCCCGCGGAGACGCGGACAAAGACCCCCTGACCGGCGACAACGGCAGGGCCGGCAAGAGCCCTCGTGATGAACCGACCGGTAGGCTGCATCCTTGCCCGCCAGCACCGAAAGGAACGCGCCGTGCCGACGTCAAGCGCCAGCGACGCCCCTGCTGAGATCGCCGCAGCCAAAGCCCCCGCCGCCAGCGGTGGTGTCCAGTCCCTCGAGCGCGCCTTCGATCTGCTCGAGCGGATGGCGGACGCGGGGGGCGAGGTCGGCCTCAGCGAACTCTCCGCCAGCAGCGGCCTGCCGCTTCCCACGATCCACCGCCTCATGCGCACGCTGGTCGCCTGCGGATACGTACGCCAGCAGGCCAACCGCCGCTACTCCCTCGGCCCGCGCCTGATCCGCCTCGGCGAATCCGCGTCGCGGCTGCTCGGCACGTGGGCGCGGCCCTATCTCGCGCGCCTCGTCGAGGAGACCGGCGAGACGGCGAACATGGCGCTGCTCGACGGCGACGAGATCGTGTACGTCGCGCAGGTGCCGTCCAAGCACTCCATGCGGATGTTCACCGAGGTCGGCCGGCGGGTCCTGCCGCACTCCACGGGGGTCGGCAAGGCGCTGCTCGCGTACACGGAGCCGGAGGAGGTGCGGGCGCTGCTCGCCCGCACCGGGATGCCCGCCGCCACGGAGAAGACGATCACCACGCCTGAGGGTTTCCTCGCGGCGCTCGACGAGGTCCGCCGCTCGGGGTACGCGGTGGACGACAACGAGCAGGAGATCGGCGTACGGTGCCTGGCCGTGCCGGTGCCGAACTCCCCCACCGCGGCGGCGATCTCCATCTCCGGCCCCGCGGGCCGGGTGACCGAGACCGCGACGGACCGGATCGTGCCGGTGCTGCAGCAGGTGGCGGTGGAGTTGTCGGCGGCGTTGGCGAGCGCGGGGGCGGCCTCCTGAGCCTTTGACCTGGGCGGTCGGTGCGGGGTGGATGGGCCGCCGCTGCGCGGCGGACGCTTCCCACCCACCCCGCCCGTTTTGCCCCGTGATGGAGGGCTGGGTAAGGCATCGGCCGTCGGACGGTCCCGCCGGTCAGGTCACCTCGGGACGTGAGCGGTCGGGCCGTCCGGAGCCGTAGTCGTGGCCGTCGTCAGTCGGCCGTCCCTCATTTCCGCCACCCGGTCCGCGCGCCCGAGCAGCGCCCGGTCGTGCGTGACCAGTAGCGTCGCCGTGCCTCGCTCCCGCGTGAGCCCGGCCAGCAGGTCCAGGACGGCCGCCCCGCGCTCGTGGTCAAGGGCGCTGGTCGGCTCGTCGACCAGCAGCACCGCCGGGCCGTTCATCAGCGCCCGCGCGATCCCCACCCGCTGCCGCTGCCCGCCCGACAGCTGGTGCGGGCGCCGTCCCGCCTCCGCCGAAAGGCCCACCTCGGCCAGCAACTCCCGCGCCCGCTCCCGCACTTGACCGCTCCGCGCGCCGCGTCGCCGTCCGTCCACATGGGCCATCAGCTCCAGCTGCTCCAGCGCCGTGAGCGACGCCAGCAGGTGCGGCTGCTGGAAGACGATCCCCAGGCGCCGCCGCCGCAGCTCCGTCCTCTCGGCCCGCCCGAGCCCCGCCGTGTCCACGCCGTCCACCACGACCCGCCCCCGGTCGGGCGTGACCAGCGTCGCCGCGACGGCCAGCAGGCTCGACTTGCCTGACCCGGAAGGCCCGACGACCGCCGTCATCGTCCCTCCCGGCACGTCGAGCCCCACTCCGTCCAGCGCGGTCAGCCGCCCGGCCCCGTCGGGATACGTCAGCGTGACGTCCTCGATCAGCAGGCCGGATGCGGACTCGTGCTTCGTCCTCATCGTGCACTTCCCAACGCGACCAGCGGATCGACAGCGGTGATCCGCCGTACGGACAGACCGGCCCCGACCACCCCGAGCGTGACCATCACTCCGGCGGGTCCCAGCACGGTCGACGACTCAAGGACGAACGGCACGTCACCGCCGGCGAGCGCCCCGCCCACGGCTGCCGCGATCCCGGTGCCGAGCGCCGTTCCGGCGACGAGCACGATCACGGCCTGCCCCAGCGCGTCCCGCAGCAGGTACCGGGTGGAGGCGCCGAGCGCCTTCAGCACAGCGATGTCCGCGCTCCGCTGGATCGTCCAGACGGTGAAGAACGCGCCTATCACCAGCGCGGAGATCACGAACAGGAACCCGCGCATCAACTGCAGCGACCCGTTCTCGGCCTGGTACGAGCCGATGGCCGGGAGCGCGCCCTCCAGCGACGTCGTCTCGGTCCCCGCCGCCGCGTCGCCCGCGGCCAGGTCGACCCCGTCGGCCGTCCGCAGCGCCACCACCGTCGCCTGCTCGCCCGACGCGGGCGTACCGCGGTGGCCGAGGCCCTGCCAGTCGCCGAGGGAGATCCAGACCACGGGCGTGTGGCTGTACGAGGCGTCGGACGCGACCCGCGCCACCCGCTCCTCGACCGCCCGGCCGCCGAGCCTGACGCGGTCCCCGACGCCGACCCCGAGGTCCGCGGCGGCCTTCCGCGAGAGCACGGCCCGCCCCGGGGCGACGCCGTCCGGGGCGATCCCGGCGTCGGGCCGAACCCCGAACGCGGAGACGGCGCCCGACCGGTCGCCCGATGTGGCGTCGAGGGTGCTGATGCCAATGGGCTGCGCGGAGGTGACACCCGGGCGGCCCGCCCAGGTCTCCCAGGCGTCCCGGTCCAGGGTCGAGCTCGTGAAGGAGACGGACCGGCCGTCCGGTGGCGCGGCGAACGCCAGATGGTCGGCGGGCAGCCCCGTGATGGCCGAGGTGTTCTCCCTGGCCAGCCCGGCGGTCAACCCGGACAGCAGGCCGACGAGCAGGGTGATCAGCACGACGACGGCTCCCATCAGGGCGAACCGCCCCTTGGCGAACCGCAGGTCTCTCCATGCGACGAACATGCCCCCACCCTGCGGCCACGCCGGGCGCCCTGGCATCGCGCCACAGCAGCGTTCACCCGAATCGAAGGGGGGCACCGAGCATCAACCTTTCGATTGACGAACGGGGGCGGGGACGGCCGTACGGTGGAGGGAGGACGGCATCCGGTCGCGGGGCGCGCCTCACCCGACGTACGCCGCGCGGCGCACCCCACACACCGGGCCCCGGCCGCCCCAGCCCCCCGGGGTGTACGACCCAGGCCCGGCCCGGTCCGCCAACGCGCCGGACCTGCCCCGCCCCCTTGACCGCCACCCCAGCCCCAGGACCCTCACCCCATCACCCCATGACGCCCACCCGAGCAAACGCCCCCGCCGCAGCCCCCGCCGAGGCCGGTCCCGCCGTCCTCACCCCCGTCTCCCTCACCCTCCGCCTCTGCCTGCACGCCCTCCTCGCGGGGCTGCTCGCGCTCGCCGCGGTCAAGGCGGTGGCCGGTGGCGCGGAGCATCCCGCCGCCGCCGTCGCGGCGGCGCTGCTCATGGCCGGTGTCTACGCCGCGGGTACGGTCGGTCCCGCCGTGACCCGCTCGGGGCGCGCGGCGGCCTGGTGGCTCGTGGCGCTCGGTGTGCGCTGGCTGGTGCTGCTCGTCCTCTCGCCGGACGGGCTGTGGGCCGCCTTCCCCCTCTACTTCCTGCAGTTGCACCTGCTGCCGAGGCGCTGGGCGCTGCCCGCGGTCCTGGTGACCGCGGTGGCCGCCATCGCGAGTTTCCTGGTGCACAGCGAGCGCGTCACACCGGGCAGCTTCATCGGGCCGCTGCTCGGCGCCGCCGTGGCCGTCGCCACCGTCCTCGGCTACCAGGCGGTGTACCGCGAGAGCGAACGGCGCCGCGAGCTCATCGACGAGCTGATGGCCACGCGCGCCGAACTCGCCGCCGCCGAGCGCACCGCGGGCACGCTGGCGGAGCGGGAGCGCCTGGCCCGGGAGATCCACGACACGCTCGCCCAGGGGCTGTCCTCGATCCAGCTCCTGCTGCGCGCGGCCCTGCGCGCCCTGCCGTCCGACGCCCCCGCCGCCCCGCACATCGAACGGGCGCGCGCGACCGCACAGGACAACCTCGCCGAGGCCCGCCGGTTCGTCCGCGCGCTCTCCCCGCCCGACCTGGCGCACGGCTCGCTCGCCGGGGCCCTGGAGCGGCTGAGCGCGGCGAGCCCCGGACCGCGTGTCCGGTTCTCGCTCAGCGGTACGCCGACGGAGCTTCCCACGCCGTACGAGGTGGCGCTCCTCCGCGTCGCGCAGTCCGCCCTCGCCAACACGGTGCGGCATGCCGGTGCGGCCCGCGCCGAGATCACGCTGACGTTCATGGACGCCTCGGTGACGCTGGACGTGGTCGACGACGGCCGCGGCTTCGACCCCGCGGCGGTGGAACGTACCGGCGACGGCTGCGCCACCGATGGCGACGGCGGCTTCGGGCTGCCCGCGATGCGTTCGCGCGCGCGGTCGCTCGGCGGTACGTTCACGGTCGAGTCCGGCCCGGGTCAGGGCACGGCGGTGGCCGTCTCGCTGCCGCTGCCCGCGTCGCCGAGGGAGGCCGCCGCATGACGTGGTCGCCCGGCACGACGGTCCGGCTGCTGCTCGCCGACGACCATCCCGTCGTACGCGCCGGGCTGCGCGCGGTCCTCGACGCGGAGCCCGACTTCGAGATCGTCGCGGAGGCGGCGACGGCGGAGGCCGCGGTGGAGCGGGCCGCGGCCGAGGGTCCCGGCCGCGTCGACGTCGTCCTGATGGACCTGCAGTTCGGCGCGGGGATGCACGGCGCCGCCGCGACCGCGGCGATCACCGCCCGCGCGGGCGCGCCGCGCGTCCTCGTCCTCACCACGTACGACACGGACGCGGACATCCTCGCGGCGGTGGAGGCGGGCGCCGCGGGGTACCTGCTCAAGGACGCGCCGCCCGAGGAACTGGCCGCGGCGGTCCGCACGGCGGCCTCCGGCCGTTCCGCGCTCGCCCCCTCGGTCGCGCACCGGCTCATGGACCGGATGCGGGCGCCCGCCCAGGCGCTGAGCCGCCGCGAGCTGGAGGTGCTGCGGCTGGTGAAGGACGGCCTGTCCAACCAGCAGATCAGCAGAGAACTGTTCCTCAGCCAGGCCACGGTGAAGTCCCACCTGGTGCACATCTACGCCAAGCTGGAGGTCGACTCCCGCACGGCGGCGGTCGCGGCGGCGACGACGCGGGGCCTGATCCGACGGCAACCCTGACGAGACTCGCGTCGAGGCTCGGGGCGAGGCTCGGGGCGAGGCCGTCAGTGTCCGACCAGGGCGAAGTCGTCCGCCGTCATCCTGCGCAGCGCCCGGCGCAGGCCCCGCGGCACGGGCGGTGCCGGGACCGTGAGGACGGCGCAGCGCGCACGGGACGTGACGTAGCGGTGCAGGCGGGTCATCCGGCGCCTGCCCTGCCTGGCCCCGACGACCAGCATGTCGTCCGGCCCCTTCGCCAGCTCGCACAGGATGCGACCCGGCCGGCCCCTGACGACCCTGCGCTCGACCCGCACGCCGTCCGGCGCGCCGCCGAAGACCTCGTCGAAGGCCCGGTCGATGCGGGCCCGCGCCTCGGCCTCCCAGTACCGTGCCCATCTCGCGTCGGGGTGGCGCACATACCGCGCTTCCCCCTCCGGCGGCTCCCAGGCGATCACGGCGACGAGCACGCGGTCGCTCCGCCGGGCCTCGTCGGCGCCCGCGCGCAGCGCCGCGAGGCTCGCGAGCGAACCCGTCACTCCCACGACGACGCGCCTCTCGTCCCGGTCCCCGCTCTCCGTCCGTGCCATCGCTCTGTTCCTCCCAGGCCAAACCAAGTCAACCGATGCCGTTCGGAAGGGAGTCTGTACGCTGATTGGCCTGGAGGGCAGGGCCAATCAGCGGGAGTTGGCATGGCAGACGCACGAGTGGTCCCCACCATGGACAGGAGGCTCGGCAGCCGCCTGCTCGCCGGGCTGCTGACCAGCGCCTGCGGCGAGCGCCCCGGCTACCGCGCGCTCGCCCACTGCGTCCGCACCCTCCTTCTCGACGGCCGCATCCCGCTGCACGCCCGGCTGCCCGCCGAGCGTGAACTGGCCTCGGCGCTGACCGTCAGCCGGGCCACCGTCACGGCGGCGTACGACGTGCTGCGCGAGGGCGGCTACGCACACAGCCGCCGCGGCGCCGGTACCTGGACCGAGCTGCCGCACGGGCGACGGCCGTCCAACGTCGTGGCGTTCATGGCGGACGACGACGTGCTGGATCTCGCGATCGCCGCGCCCGGCGCGCCTGCCGCCGAGCTCACGGCGGCGCTGGCCGCGGCGGGTGCGATGCTGGCCGAGCACGCGCCGACGCCGGGCTACCACCCTTACGGGATACCGGAGTTGCGGGCCGCCGTCGCCGAGCGCTTCACCCGGCGCGGGCTGCCCACGGTGCCGGACCAGATCCTGATCACCACCGGCGCCCAGCACGCGCTGTCCCTCACCCTCTCCCTGCTGAGCAGGCCCGGCGACCGCGTCCTCGTCGAGAACCCCTCGTACCCGAACGCCCTCGACGCGATCCGCGGCGCGGGGCTGCGCGCGGTGCCGGTGCCGGTCACCGAGGACGGCTGGGACAGCGGTCTCGTCGAGTCGTCGCTGCGGCAGGCGGCGCCCCGCATCGCCTACCTCGTACCGGACTTCCAGAACCCGACGGGCCGTCTGATGCCGCGCGAGCAGCGGGTACGCATCATGGAGACGGCCCGCGCCACGGGCACCTGGCTGCTGATCGACGAGACCATCGCCGACATCGCGCTCGACGGGCCGCCGCCCGCCCCCTTCGCCTCGCTCGCACCGCACGGCGCGGGTGAACAGGTGGTCACCTTCGGGTCGTTGAGCAAGACGCACTGGGGCGGGCTGCGGATCGGGTGGGTGCGGGCCGGGTCGGGGCTGATCACCGAACTCGCCACGAAACGGGTGCCGGGCGACATGGCGACGCCCGTCATCGAGCAGCTGGTCGCGCTCCATCTGCTGCGCGGCATGGACGACGTGCTGCGCGAGCGGCTGCCCCGGCTGCGGGCCCAGCGGGACGCGCTCGCGGCGTCCCTCACCCGCCACCTCCCGGAGTGGCGCTGGCAGTTGCCGCCCGGCGGGCTCTCGCTCTGGGTGGACCTGGGCCGGCCGATCGCTTCGTCGCTGGCGCGGGCTGCGCTCGCACGGGGCGTACGGATCGAGGGCGGCTCACGGTTCGGTGCGGATCCGGGGACGCATGAGCACCGGTTGCGCGTTCCGTACACGCTGCCGCCGGAGCGTTGGGAGGAGGCGGTGCTCCGCCTGTCGACGACGTTGGCCTGCGGCTTGCGGGGTGGTGCGGATGGCTTGCGGGGTGATGTGGATGGTGGGGGTGATGGGCACCGGCATTGGGTGGCGTGACTCGCCGGGGAGGGCTGGTGCGCCTGTTGTTCGTCTGTGGGGCGGGGCCGCGGGGGTATGTGCGTACTCGCTATCCCTGCGTCGCGCTGCACGGACAATGGGGCTACAGGATGCTCGGTGCTCCGTTCGCACATACCCCCACGTCCCCTCGGGAGCGCGTGCGACCGCGCCCCGGTGGGGGTTGCTCCTAGTCCCGCTGTACGTCGCAGGGTGAACGGGTGGGTGGGATACATCCGCCGCGAAGCGGCGGCCCTGTCCGGCGGGGGCCGACCCACCCACCGCGAACCGCGGCAGCGCCGGCTAGGTGTATCCAGGAGGCATGACGACAGAAGAGACGAACGCACGGGCCGACGAGGCGGGGGACGAGGCGAGGGAGATCATCGGCCTGCTGCTCGCCGCAGGCGGCGGGCGGCGCCTCGGCGGACACCCGAAGGCCCTCCTGGAGCACCGGGGCCGCCCCCTGGTGGAGCACGCCGTACGCGTACTGCGCGACGCCGGCTGCACGCGAGTGCACGTGGTCCTCGGCGCGTCCGCCGACACCGTACGCGCACGGGCCTCGCTCCCCGGCTGCGTACTGATCGACAACCCGGAGTGGGAGGAGGGCATGGGCTCCTCCCTGCGGGCGGGCCTCGCTTCGCTGCGAGGCACCGGCACGAGCGCCGCCCTCGTCTCGCTCGTCGACCAGCCGGGCATCGGCGCGGAGGCCACCGCCCGCGTACGCGCCGCGTACCGCTCGCCCGGGACGCTCGCGGCGGCGGCGTACGACGGGAAGCGGGGGCACCCGGTCCTGTTCGGCTCCGGGCACTGGGCCGGGATCGGGGCGAGTGCGGTCGGCGACCGGGGGGCACGCGACTACTTGCGTGAGCACGCGGGCGAGATCGCGCTCATCGAGTGCGGGGACGTGGCCGAGGCGTACGACATCGACACGGCCGACGATCTGAGCCGCCTGGAGCCGGGACCGGGAACCGCGGCCTCCGGAGCCTCCGGCGTCACGGCCCACGTGGAGTGACCGGCGTGGCACTCAGCGACACGTTCTGTCGACAAGAAGAATCTCGACATCAACAAACCATTGAACTTCCACCATGAGGAAACTAGTATCCACTGACCAGAAGGCCCGTTATCTCGGACGGGGCCCACAGCCGCACCTCGGCTCCTGTGGCACCCAGTGCCACCGCGTCTGCCCGGCGGCTCGGCCGGCACCGTCCGTGCAGCTCTCTGAAGGAAGTGACAGCTCATGTCCGCACTAGCGCCGTCGCCGCTGGCCATCGTCGACGCAGAGCCCCTGCCCCGGCAGGAAGAGGTGCTCACCGACGCGGCCCTCGCCTTTGTGGCCGAGCTGCACCGGCTGTTCACGCCCCGGCGTGACGAGCTCCTCGCCCGGCGCGCCGAGCGCCGTGCCGAGATCGCCCGCACCTCCACCCTGGACTTCCTCCCGGAGACCGCCGCGGTCCGCGAGGACGACTCCTGGAAGGTCGCCCCGGCCCCGGCCGCGCTGAACGACCGCCGCGTGGAGATCACGGGTCCGACCGACCGCAAGATGACCATCAACGCCCTCAACTCGGGCGCCAGGGTCTGGCTCGCCGACTTCGAGGACGCCTCCGCTCCCACCTGGGAGAACGTCATCCTCGGCCAGCTCAACCTCATCAACGCCTACCGGCGCGAGATCGACTTCACCGACGAGCGCACCGGCAAGTCGTACGCCCTCAAGGACGCCGACGAGCTCGCCACGGTCGTCATGCGGCCGCGCGGCTGGCACCTGGAGGAGCGCCACCTGCAGGTCGACGGCGCGCCGGTCCCCGGTGCCCTCGTCGACTTCGGGCTCTACTTCTTCCACAACGCCAAGCGGCTCATCGAGCTCGGCAAGGGCCCGTACTTCTACCTTCCGAAGACGGAGTCGTACCTGGAGGCACGCCTCTGGAACGACATCTTCGTCTTCGCCCAGGACTACGTCGGCATCCCGCAGGGCACGGTCCGCGCGACCGTCCTGATCGAGACGATCACCGCCGCGTACCAGATGGAGGAGATCCTCTACGAGCTCCGCGACCACGCGTCTGGCCTGAACGCCGGCCGCTGGGACTACCTCTTCTCCATCGTCAAGAACTTCCGTGACGGCGGCTCGAAGTTCGTCCTGCCGGACCGCAACCTGGTCACGATGACGGCCCCCTTCATGCGGGCGTACACCGAGCTGCTCGTGCGCACCTGCCACAAGCGCGGTGCCCACGCCATCGGCGGCATGGCCGCGTTCATCCCGTCCCGCAAGGACGCCGAGGTGAACAAGGTCGCCTTCGAGAAGGTCAAGAACGACAAGGACCGCGAGGCGAACGACGGCTTCGACGGCTCCTGGGTGGCGCACCCGGACCTCGTCCCGATCGCCATGAAGTCCTTCGACGCGGTGCTCGGCGACAAGCCGAACCAGAAGGACCGCCTGCGCGAGGACGTGCGGGTCGCGCCCGGCGATCTGATCGCCATCGACTCGCTCGACGCCAAGCCCACCTTCGACGGCCTGGTCAACGCCGTCCAGGTCGGCATCCGTTACATCGAGGCCTGGCTGCGCGGCCTCGGCGCCGTCGCCATCTTCAACCTCATGGAGGACGCGGCCACCGCCGAGATCTCGCGTTCGCAGATCTGGCAGTGGATCAACGCGGGCGTCGTCTTCGAGGACGGCAGGACCGCCACAGCCGACCTCGCCCGCGAGGTGGCGGCGCGGGAGCTCGACGCCATCCGCGCCGAGATCGGCGACGAGGCCTTCGCGGCCGGCAAGTGGCAGCAGGCCCACGACCTCCTCCTCCAGGTCTCCCTGGACGCGGACTACGCGGACTTCCTGACCCTCCCGGCGTACGAGCAGCTGCGCTGAGCGTGCACCAACGACTGAGCCCCCGGCACCGCACAGCGCCGGGGGTTCAGTCATGCCCGCCTCAGCGGGGGGCGCCACGCCCCGTAGGGGCGCGGGGAACCGCGCGCTCAGCCACGGACAGCCCGCGGCTAACCGAGATGCGAGGACCAATCCTGTTCAGCCGCAGGCTTCCCGTGCAGATCGGGCACCCGCTTCAGCCAGGCCGGACGAGCCTTCTCGGTTGCCGCGGCGCGCCGCGCGTCCGCCGCGGCAAGCTCCCCCCGGCTGGGAAAGTCCCTGGGCAGCCAGGCCGCCGAGGCGCGCGCACGGGCCAGCAGGAAGGCGACGTACGCCTCCCGCACCTGTGCGGGGGAGGAGAAGCCCGGCTCGTCCGCCAGCCACGCCTCCGGCACGAGGCCGACGATCTCGCGCAGCACGGCCTCGGTGACCAGGGGCGCCAGTTCCGCGTCGGCGGCGGCCGTGTCGGGCCCGTACCCCCCGAGAGCGTGGTGGCGGAAGTCGTACGCCTTGTCCGGCGCGGAGGCGCCCCAGCGGTGGTGGAAGACCAGGGCCGCCCCGTGGTCGATGAGCCACAGCTTCGGCGGCAGGACTCCGAAGGTGGGCCAGATCATCAGGTTCGAGCTGTGCACCGTGCGGTCGACGTTGGCCGTGAGGGCGTCGAGCCAGACGACCTTGCCGGCCTCCAGGGGGTCGACGTCGATGGCTTCCGGGGTGAAGTCCTTCGCGCCCGGCAGCAGGTCCATGCCGAGGTTGAGGCCCGCGCTGGCGTGCAGCAGGTCCTGGACCTCCTGGTGCGGTTCGTCGGCGGCGACCGCCGGATCGAAGTGCACCAGGACCAGTTCGGGGAAGCGCAGCCCGAGGTGGCGCGCCAGCTCACCGACGATGACCTCGGCGACCAGCGCCTTGCGGCCCTGGGCGGAGCCGGTGAACTTGACGACGTACGTACCGAGATCGTCGGCCTCGACGACGCCGGGCACGGAGCCGCCCGTGTGCAACGGCTCGACGTAACGGGTCGCAGTGACCTCTGTCAGCGCTTTCACAGGCCGCCCATTCACTCGACTCGGCAATCCATCGACAGCGCCGCGTCCCCTGCTTTCCACCTCTGCCATGAAGTGAGCATAGTAACGGGAGTGATCTACGGGCCCCGTCGGTTCATGATCACGCACTGGATAGGCTCTGCGCATGTCACGCGTACGCCTCGCCCTTGCCGCCTCGCTCGTCGGGATGACCGCCCTCACCGCCTGCTCCTCCAGCGGCGAGGAGTCCAACTCCGCCTCCGGCGCCCAGGGCGCCAAGGAGCAGGTCTCCTCCCCCGCTCCGAAGCCGATCACGAAGGACCTCTCGCAGGCGGACCTCACCAAAGCGGTGCTGGGCGACGGCGAGACACTTCCCGGATACACCGTGCACGGCACCAAGGACGTGACCGAGGGGGCCTATTGCAACCGCTCCGATGACGACTCCGTCCCGAAGGGGTGGGCCCGGGGCAGCGATGCCTCGTACGAATACAACGGTTCCACGCTCAACATGGCGGATGTTCACATCTGCCTCTTCGACACGGCCAAGGACGCGCACAACGCGTACGTGGCGTGGAAGGGCACCGAGAAGAACAAGGAGCAGCCCGCGAAGCCGCCGGTGGGCGACGAAAGCACGCTCGTGATCGACCCCGGCGCCGGCGAGGACAACATCGACGGCTACAGCCGCTCGGGCAAGGTCAACATCCGCGTGCAGATCGACGGCAACACCGGCGGTGATCCATCGGGTGCGCAGGCCATGCTCAGCGCCACGCTGAAGCGTCTTCAGCAACTCCAGGCCGGAAAGCCCGCCACGGTCACGGCCTCGGAGGAACGAGCCGCCGCCGAGAAGTAGCCGGAGCGCGGCCGGGCGCTGCCCTGCCCCGCGGTGAGGATCTCCCCGCTCGGTGAAGTGGCGGTGGAACGTGCTCCGTGTCAGCCCGGCGCACGTACGACGACCGGCCGCCCTTCCCCTTCGTCCCGGCTGCGACGTGGCGGCCAGCGCTAAGTTGATCGCCACGGGATGAGTTGAGGACGGGCATGGAGAACTGGGACTTTCACGAGTGGCAGGCTGCGCTCAGCGCCCTTGAGAGCCGGGGAGCGGCGCTGGTGGGTCTGGCCGCCGCCGAACGGATCTCCGGCTGCCTTGGCGATGAGCGCTTCCAACGGCACGGCGGTTCGGGATCCGCGATGGTCACGGATCTGCTCCGGAAGTGCTGGGCCAACGCCAACGCCTCCCAGGAACAGGAATCGCCCCCGGCTGAACTCCGTGAGCGCGCCGGTCAATTGGCCGACTGGGCCGACGAGTACGCGCATCTGTCGCTGACCGAACTCTTCCACTCGGATGAGGCCCCGCCGGAGGATGCTGCTGCGGCAACCGCCGACCTGAGCACCTTTATGGAGGAGGCGGTGCCCGAAGGCGCGGTGATGATGCATCTCGACGCCCTGACAGCAGTGTCGGAAGCCGCTACCGCCTGTACGGGTGGGCCCTGGGACGGCGCCCTTCGCTGCCTGCAGACAGTCGCGATGGCCGCACGGCAGGGCGACCCCCGGCTGCCGGGGCCGGGCGTCGAGCTGCGACGCCAGCTCGAAGACCTTCAGCTCGTCAAGACCTCGGACAGCGAGGAGCGGGGACGAGTGGCGGCCGAGCTACGGGCTCGCGCCAAGGCGGATGCCCGTGGCTGGAAGCAGGCCACCGAGCAGCTCGCCCTCCTGCACGACTGATCGAAGACACTCCGCCGCCCGCCCGTGCGTCAGGTGGTGCGGCGGTTGCCTTCGGCGTCGCAGGGCAGGTCGCCGAGCTGGCGATGGGCGTCGAAGTCACGGGTGGCCTGGCGTTCGATCTCCGACATGGCAGTGGGCTTCACGTTGATGATGCCGCCGAAGGGCCGGTCGACGTCACGGATGATGCACAAGGTGGCAGTGAGGAGCGCGGTGATGACAGCGAGGGTGATGATCTGTCCGCGGTTGTTGCGGCGGGGGATGCAGGTCCCGAGGGCCATGACGGTGATGACCAAGGTGGCGAGCAGGAACCAGAGGATCGGGCCGGGGATGCTCGCGGTCGCTTGGGTCAGGCGCTCCTCGCGCTCCTCCGAGCGCTTGTTGTCGGCGCCCACCAGCATGCCGATGACGGGCTTGCCCTCCACCTCTCGGAAGACGCGGCGCAAGTCGGTGGACCAGACGCTGGGCGCAGCCGAGCCCTTGCCGTCGGCCATGGCCGGCCACTCCTGTGCGCGTACCGCACGGGCGTAGCAGACGGCGTCGGCCTGCGTCTTGGCCTTCTGCTCTTCGGGCGCGTACTCGGCGGCCTCGACGAGCTGGTCGAGGGCCCGGGCCTCGCCGCGCGAGGCGACCTCGGCCTTGCCGTACGACCCGTTGGCGGTGACGAGGACGAACGCGAGCAGTAGCACGGTCAGCGTCAGCAGCGGACCGACCAGGTCTTTGACCGCCATGCCCGAGTCGTCGTCCTCGCTGACGAGGCGGGGCCGCAGCCAGCGGTTGGTGGCGAGGCCGGCGAGCAGGGCCAGCACGGCGACGACGATGACGAGGACCACGGACGGTCACCTCCGGGGTGGGACACGAGGGGGAGGCCCTGGCGGGCAGGCCCCGGGGTCCTGTCCCGTGCCGTGCACCGCCCGGAACAGCGGAAACGTCTCCTCACCTCCGGACGAGCGACTCATCTTGCGCCGGGCGGCCCTGCCTTGACGCGCGGGACGGGCAGGTTCATGCGGTGCCGTTCGGACGCACTCGGTCAGTGCCGCACGCCGTGATGCTCCTGTGGGAACTGGGACCGAATACACCCCTTGGGGCATACGGAAGGCACATCGGGCTGTCTCTGTGGGGGGAAGACGTGTTTCGCCTTGTAACCAGGCGTACGTTGGGCGCATCAGCCTCGGTGCGGGTGGTGTCACACCCAGACCCCGTAGCGTGCTTCCGGCCCCGGTCGCTGATCCACCCGACCGGAGGCCGCCATGTCCGTCCCTCCACTGCCCACGTCAGGCCCGTCGCGCGAGATGCGGGTGTCCGCCGCGCTGATCGACCTCGCCGACACCCTCGTCGCGGATTTCGACCCCGCCGGCTTCCTCTACCGCGTCACCGAGCACTGCATGGACCTGCTGGACATCGGCGACGCGGGCGTGATGCTCGCCGCCCACGACGGGCCGCTGCGCCTGGTGGCCGCCTCCTCCGAACGCGTCCGCCTCGTGGAACTCTTCGAACTCGACGCCAGCGAAGGCCCCTGCTTCACCGCCTTCCACGAGGCCGCGGCGATCGACCACACCCACCTCGCCGGCCCCACCCCGCGCTGGCCTCGCTTCAGCGCCCACGCCCACCGCACCGGCTACCACGGCGTGCACGCCACCCCGATCCGGCTGCGCGACGAGACCCTCGGCGTCCTGAACCTCTTCCGCCGTACCCCCGGCCCCCTTCCCCCGGCCGACCGGCACCTGTCCCGGGCCCTGGCCGACGCCACCGCCATCTCCCTGCTCCAGCAGACCACCCTGGAGCAGCACCGCACCATCCACGCCCAGCTCCAGCAGGCCCTGGACACCCGCACCGTCATCGAGCAGGCCAAAGGGTTCCTGACCGCCCGTCACCCCACCGACCCCGACACCGCCTTCCAGCGTCTGCGCGCCCACGCACGCCACCACCATCTGCGCCTCGCCGACCTCGCCCGGGACATCGTCGACGGCACCACCGCCCTGCCGCCGCCCGGCGACCCCGACGCCGTCCCCGTACGAGGCGTCCGGCCCCGGCCCGGGCCGCGGTAGCGCCACCCGTTCGGCGCCGCGCGTCGGGCACACCCCCCGGATGGAGCAGAACCGTCGGCCATGCAGGACGGTTGGCAGGGCTGGACCGTTGGCAGGGCTGGACTGTCGGCAGGGCCGGGAATCCGGACTCGGGAGGGAACGCCGTTGCGGAACGCAGATGCCCCTGGCCGGGCAGGAGGCAGAACGTCGTGCCGCGCCGCCGCGGGCAGGACGAACTGGCGCCGGTTCGGCGTCGCGGCGGCCTGCGCGCCGGCCCTGGGCGTCGGCACGGTCACGACCACGACGGCCGCGTCCGTCCCGCTGTCCTTCGCTGTCGCCTCCAGCCCCTTCTCCGTGACCGCCCGGCGGCTCGAGGCGGCGGGAGCCGTGCAGTTCGCCTCCTTCCGCGAGGACGCATCCGGTGAGCGGCACGCGGTCGCCGCTGTGGGGCTGCGCGAGGCCGAGCTGTAGGGCCTGTGCCAGTCCGCGGTGGCGCACACGCCGTTGGGGGCGGTGACCCTGCAGATCCGGTCGGCCGGGCAGAAGCCGGTGCGGGCCTCACGGATGGCCCTCGACCTGTCCTCCCTCAAGGGGGGCATGACGTTCGGCTCGGTGGAGATGGGCCGCGACGCGGCCACCCTGCGGGGCGGCGGCATCACGGGGGCGCGCGGATCGTACGGACAGCAGGCGCGCTGGGTGACCAGGCCGGGGCCCGCCCCCGAACCGGCCGTCCCCCATGGGCAGGTGGCCGCCGACCGCGAGTGCGACCGGGAGGCGCTGCCCACGCGGGACGTTGTACGCGGGCACCGTATGCGGGCCGCGCTGACGGTGCGCGCATGCCTGACCGTGGCCTCCTCCGCTGCGCGGGCGGGGGCCGACGGCGGTGACCTGCGCGCGGATGCCCTCACGGTGCAGGGGCTGTTCTGTCCCCCTGCCGCGGGCACCTGCCGGGCGACCTCGGTCGAGGCGCGGCGGCCGCGCGTCCACTACGGCAGCGCCCAAGGCGCCTCGTGCACGGCCGCGGGCCGGCTCACCCTGACCGGTACGGTGCGCTTTCGGGCCTCCCTCGTCCAGGGACGGGCCTTCGGTCTGCTGCCGCTGTCCCTGTCCACCGCGGCGCTCCCGCCGCTGCCTGTGCCCTTCCTCGTACTGACGAACGTCACGATGCGCGGCCTGTGGGCGCGGGCCGGTCATGTGGACGCCGAACCGATGACGATCGGGGCGCCGGGGGCGTGCGGCGAAGTCGGCGAGGCGCGGGAAGCGGTAGCAGTGCGGTGGCAGTACCGGAGGTCAACGGGGCTGGTCCGGCTCCGGGTCGCGGTCGTGGTCCCGCAGGCTCAGCGCCAAGTCGTTGGTCACGGTGAAGAAGGGCTTGACGCGGGTTGTGCCGCGTTCGCTGTGCGGCAGGTGGACCGCCGGGACCACGTCCGTCTTCTTGCGGTCGACGATGTCGCCGCCGATGCGGCCGATGGTGATGGGCGGGCTGCTGTGCCCCAGGTGCAGGCGCAGATCCCACACGTCGTGTTCGCTGCCGCGGCGTGCGAGGGCCCTGAAGTACGGCATCGTGAAGGCGAAGTCGGTGGACCGCGCGGGGGCCGGGTCGACGGGGAGTGTGAAGTCGTGGGCCTCGCCCTGGCGGGAGACGGCGACCACGGTGGCCGTGTGCAGGGGGCGGGGGGTGCCCGCGGTGAAGAGGCGGGCGGTGACGGTGGCTTCGTCGTCGCCGACGGAGATGTCCGTGACTTCGGCGTGCGCGTCGCGCTGCCAGACGCGCAGGGCCAGGAAGCCGTCGGTGGTGGTGTAGGGGAGCCAGGCCGTGACGCTGCCGTCGACGAGGGCGGGGGCCCGGCCGACACCACGCGCCTGTTCCGCCAGGGCGCAGACGAGGCGTGCCCTGCCCGCCTCCGTGTCCCGGCTGACGAGGTAGCAGTCCCAACGGCCCTCCGCGAGCGGGTACTCGGCCGGGTCGAGCGTGAAGTGCGGGTCGGGAGCGCCGGGGGTGGTGGGCGTGGGCGGCAGCGGGACCCGGACGGTACGCCCCTTGGGGTCGCGGCGCAGGCGGGCCAGGAAGTCGAGGGGGCCGGGCGGCAGGGACGCCCCGTCGAGTCGGAAGCCGATGCCGCCTTCGGCGGTGGCCCTGACGTGGGCGACGGGCGGCGCGGGGGGTTGCGGCTCGGGTTCGAGAGCCGGGGCGGGCGCCGGTTGGGCGTGCGTGGCCGGGGTCGTCGGCAGCGTCGATCTGAGGCGGGTCCATAAGGAGCCGCGGCGTGCGGCCTTCGCCAGGCGTCGGCGGGAGGGGGTGGAGATCTGCTGGAACAGGGTCTCGTAGCGCCGGGCGACGGCGGACGGAGCGTAGTGCCCGGCCCGTTCGCGGGCCGCTGCCCCGAGGCGTACGCGAAGGGGCGCGTCGGCCATCAAGGAGTCGAGTGCCTCGGCGTATCCGTCGACGCCGTCGGCGAGCGGCACCAGGACGCCGTTGGTCCCGTCGATGATCTCCGAGGGGCCGTGCGGGCAGTCGGTGGAGATCACGGGGGCTCCGCAGTGCATGGCCTCGACGATGGTCATGCCGAACGACTCCATGTCGGAGGAGACGGCGGCGATGGCGCCCTTGGCCCACTCGGTCTCGATCGGGGAGACCGGGCCCATGAGGAACACCCGGTCGTACAGGCCAAGTTGGTCGATCCGGCGGCGCAGCCTCGGCCGCTCGGGGCCGCGCCCGTACAGCCGCAGCGTCCACTCCGGGTGGCGGTCGGCGACCTTCGCGAAGGCGTCGATCAGCCGGTCGTAGCGTTTGACGGCGGCGAGCCGTCCCGCGGCGATAATGACGCGTGAGCGGTGGTCGACGGGCTCGACCGCGGGCTCCGGGACGCTGTTGGGGATGCACAGGATGCGGGCCGGTACGTGCGGCAGGGCGCGGCGGTACTGTGCGGCGTCGGCCTCGGAGACCGTGACGAAGGCGTCAAGCCTCGCGACCGCCTCGTTCTGGTACCCGCGCAGGGCGGGGTTGTGGGCGTCCAGGCTCAGGTGTTCCTGGCCGATGCGCAGGTAGCGGTTGTGGCCGTCGCGGGCGAGGTAGCCGTTGAGGTCGGGCCGGGTGGCGATCACCACGTCGGCGTCGGTCCCGCTCAGCCACTGGCCGATGCGCTCGTCCTGGAACGCCGAGTAGGGCAGGCGCGCGGAGTTCGCCGCGGCGCCGGTGTCCGGGAACATCGTGCACGGCAGGCGGGTCAGCGGGTGGTCGCCCTCGTAGCCGGGGCCGTCCTTGCGCATGTCGATCAGCGTGGTCAGCCGTACCCGCTCATCCAGCGGGATTTCGGGCCTGTCGCCGACCTGGTGGACGCTCACGACCTCGACGTCGTGCCGGGCCGCCAGCGCACGGGAGAGGTTGGCGGTGGCGCGGATCGTCCCGCCGATGCCGTAGGCGTTGTTGATGAGAAACGCGATCTTCACTGTCCGCTCTCCTGCGTCGCCCTGGTCACGGGTCCACGCATACGCAATGCGAGGAAATAAATTTCTCGTCTTCGACGCGTGCCGGGGCCATTCAAATACACAGAGTGTTCACATGTCCACCATAAGATAGCGCGCTTATGTGGCTATCAGTGAGATTTCGGGACAGATGAGCGTGTCCAGATGTCCGTACTGTACCGATTCAGGTAAAGCAATCGTGAAGTTTCGGAATAGGCAGTTCCGGGTTGCCCCCAATCAATAACGAATGCGTCACGCCTTCTATTTACTCAACAACTTTGAATATATTCCGCTTCCGCGCGCTGCCCGGGATTCACTTTCGGAAAGCGGGGAGGGACCGCTCGAAGTCCGCTCGAAGTGTCACCGCCGCCATGGGTCCGGCCCGGTCGGGCCGACCCTGCCGACGAAGAAGGCCGCGGATAACCTGAGCTGTCTCACCGTGCCCTCAGCCGAAAGGCCTTCATGTCGGTTTCCTCGCTGGACCAGTCCGCCGCCGTCACCGCCCGGCTCCGCGCCGCGGGGTGCGTCTTCGCCGAGGACGAGGCACGGATGATCATGTCCGCGGCGCGCGGCCCCGCCGAACTCGACGCGATGGTCGAGCGCCGGGTCCGTGGCCTGCCGCTGGAACACGTGGTCGGTTACGCGGAGTTCTACGGGCTCCGCGTCGAGGTGGACGCCGAGGTGTTCGTGCCCCGGCGGCGTACCGAGGCGCTCGTTCAGCGGGCCGTCGCGCTCGCGCCGCCGCGGGCGGTCGTCGTGGATCTGTGCTGCGGCTCCGGCGCGCTCGGCGTGGCGCTCGCGGACCGTCTCGACGAGGTCGAGCTGTACGCGTCCGACGTGGACGCCGCCGCCGTCCGCTGCGCCCGGCGCAATGTCACGGCCGCGGGCGGCGAGGTGTACGAGGGCGACCTCTTCGACCCGCTGCCCACCGGACTGAAGGGCCGCGTCGACGTCCTGCTGTCCAACGTGCCGTACGTGCCCACGGTGGAGATCGAGTTGCTGCCCGCCGAGGCCCGCGAGTACGAGGCGCGCGTGGCGCTCGACGGCGGCGCGGACGGCCTGGACGTGCTGCGGCGCGTGGTCGCCGGTGCGGCCGAGTGGCTCGCGCCCGGCGGCGTCCTGCTGTTCGAGACCAGCGAGCGGCAGGCCGACGCGGCCGTCGCGGCCGTCACCGGCGCCGGGCTGCGGGCGCGGGTCGCCACCGACGACGAGCTCGACGCCACGGTGATCGTCGCGTCCCTCTCCTGACTGACCAGGGGCGTTTCACGTGGGACGGCGTGGGCAGGCGCGGTAGCTGAGCCGGGTCCCGCGATCAGGGGCCCGGCGCGTCTCCTCCCGCGGTGCCGCGCCCTCGCGCCGCCGCGCCCGGAGCGAGCGCACAGGAACGGATGGAGAGACAACCGTGATACATCGTGCCCGTACCCGCTCGACCGCTCGGGCCGCGACGCTGGCCACCGCGTGCGCTGCCCTGGTGATGGGGCTCGCCGGTCCCTCGGTGACGGCTACGGCCGCGTCCCGCGAGGACCCGCAGGGCAAGCGGCCCGTCTGGGCCATCGCGCACCGTGTCCTGACCGTCGGCGGTGTCGACAAGGCGCTCGACCACGGGGCCAACGCGCTGGAGATCGACGCCACCGCCTGGAAGAAGGGGTGGTGGGCCGATCACGACGGGACGCCCACCAGCGCCGGCGACACCGTGGCGGACATGTTCGACCGGATCGCGCGGCAGCGCGGGGCGGGCGCGAACATCGGGTTCGTCTGGCTCGACATCAAGAACCCCGACTACTGCGACAGCGGTGACGCGAAGTGGCGCCACTGCTCGGTCGCGGCCCTGCGCGACCTGGCCCGCGCCAAGCTGGAGAGCACCGGGGTACGGGTCCTGTACGGGTTCTACGGCACCGCGGGCGGGGCCGGCTGGAAGGATGTCAGCAGCGGCCTCACCGACCGCGAGGGTGTGGACATCAGCGGGGACGCCGCCGACGTGCGCGAGCAGTTCGGCGCGCACGGCGACGCCGTCGCGCACAACCAGCGCGTCATGGACAAGGGCCTGTTCGACCTCAACCTGCCGACCGTTCTCGGGAAGGTGACGGAACAGCTGCGTCTCGGGTCGCAGGCACGCGACCGCGGCGAACTCGCGCGCACCTTCGGCTGGACGACCGCGGCGGGCGACCGCGCGGCGACCGACCGCCTCCTGGACGCGTCGGGTGGCGACGCCGACGGGCTGATCTACGGCCACCGGGCCTCCTGCTATCCCGACGGCGTCCCGGGCACCGGCGGATGCGGCAAGGACGAGTCGTCCGCGAAGCAGGCCGTCGGCCACATCAAGGAGTTCGTACGGGCCCACGACGGCACCCGGCGGATGGCCACCACGCGCGACGTGCCCTTCGGAAAGTGATCCTCTCCGGAGAGTGACCCTCTCCGAAACTGATCGTCTGCGGAAACTGATCGTCCGGCGCGGGGTCTGCGCGACGATGGCCGGGTCCACCACGGAGGGAGAGACATGACTGCGCAGCACGAACCGCCCGCAGGGCAGCCGCTGTACGGGTGCATGGGGCTCGGCGGCACCTGGGACTCCGCACCGTACACCGCGTCGGACATCGCGCACGCGGAGGCCGCCGTCGAGGCCGCGCTGGCCATCGGCATCACGGCGTTCGACCACGCCGACATCTACCGGCGCGGCAAGGCCGAGGCGGTCTTCGGCGAACTGCTCGCCAGGGCGCCCGAGCTGCGGAGCCGCATCGTCCTGCAGACCAAGTGCGGCATCCGGCAGGCCGAGGGCGGCCTGCCCGGCATGTACGACCTGCGCGGGCCGAGCATCGTCCGGCGCGTCGAGGAGAGCCTCACCCGGCTGCGTACCGACGTGATCGACGTACTCCTCCTGCACCGGCCCGATCCGCTGACAGGCCCTGAGGAGATCGCGGCGGCGCTCACCTCCCTGCACCGGCAGGGCCTGGTGCGCCGCTTCGGCGTGTCGAACATGAGCGCCGCGCAGATGGGCCGGCTCCAGGCCCACCTCGAACTGCCCCTGTTCGCCAACCAGTTGGAGATGGGCCTGGGGAGCCGGGACTGGGTCGAGGCGGGGGTGCTCCTCAACACGCCCGCCGCGAACGAGAACGGCTTCCCGCACGGGACCCTGGAGTACTGCCAGGCCCACGACGTCCAGGTGCAGGCCTGGGGCCCCCTGGCCCAGGGCCGCTTCACCGGCCCTCTCGACTCACCGGCCGCGCGGCTCGTCGCCGACCTCGCCGAGCGCAAGCGGACGACGCCGGAGACGATCCTGCTGTGGTGGCTCCAGCGCCATCCGGCCCGTATCGCCCCGGTCATCGGCAGCAGCAGGCCCGAGCGCATCCTGGCGTGCCGCGACGCGGTCACCCGCGAGCCCGAGCTCACCCACGAGGAGTGGTACGAGCTGTGGGTCACCGCCCGCGGCGTGCCACTGCCGTGACAGGCGCCCCGCTCCGGGGCGCCTGGCCCGTCACGTCTCGCGCAGCGCCTTCGCGAGGACCGAGTCGCCGGTGAGCTCGATCCGGCCCTCCCGCACTCCCTGCCCGACGGTGAGTTCGCCGCGGCTCACCGCCAGGCAGGTGGCGGCGTCCAGGGCGAGGCCCGCGTCACAACCGTCCGGCGCGGGCCCGTCCCCGTAGCTCCGCGCGCCGCCCGCCAGCCGTACGTGGAAGCCGCCCTCGGGCAGCCGTACCTCCACCACACCCTCCGCCCCGGCTTCCCCGAGACGCCGCAGCAGCGGCAGCGCGAACCAGTGCGCCCGCACCGCGTCCGTGGGCGCGCGCTCCTCAAGGCCGGGCGCGCCCCAGGCGGCGAGGGCTTCGAGGACGGGCAGCAACTCCCGTCCCCTGTCGGTGAGTTCGTAGACGTACGCCGCCGAGGGAGGAGGCAGCCTGCGGCGGGTCGCCAGGCCCCGCTGCTCCAGGTCCTTCAGGCGCGAGGCGAGCACGTCCGTGCTGACGCCCGGCAGGTCGGCGTGGAGGTCGGTGTAGCGACGGGGGCCGACCAGCAGTTCCCTGACGATCAGCAGGGTCCAGCGGTCGCCCACGGCGTCGAGCGCCCGGGCGGCTGCGCAGTACTGGTCGTAGCTTCGGCGAGGTGGCATGCGGCATAGTCTATGCAAGTTGTTGGACTTTCCAAGCGGTGACTTGGTAAAACCAAGCAACACACGTCATGGGAGGCGCACCGCATGGAGTTCCGGCAATCGAGCAAGCTCAGCGAGGTCTGTTACGAGATCCGGGGCCCCGTCATCGAGCACGCGAACGCCCTGGAGGAGGCGGGCCACAGCGTCCTGCGCCTCAACACCGGCAACCCCGCGCTCTTCGGTTTCGAGGCGCCCGAGGAGATCGTCCAGGACATGATCCGGATGCTCCCGAACGCGCACGGCTACACGGACTCGCGCGGCGTCCTCTCCGCCCGCCGCGCCGTCGCCCAGCGCTACCAGGCGCTCGGCCTCGACGAGGTCTCCGTGGACGACGTGTTCCTCGGCAACGGCGTCTCCGAACTGGTCACCATGGCCGTGCAGGCCCTCCTGGAGGACGGCGACGAAGTCCTCATCCCGGCCCCCGACTTCCCGCTGTGGACCGCCGTCACGACCCTCTCCGGAGGCAAGGCCGTCCACTACGTGTGCGACGAGTCCGCGGACTGGTACCCCGATCTCGACGACATGGCCTCGAAGATCACCGACCGTACCAAGGCCGTCGTCATCATCAACCCCAACAACCCGACGGGCGCGGTCTATCCGAAGGAGACCCTGGAGGGCATCCTCGACCTGGCGCGCCGGCACGGCCTGATGGTCTTCGCCGACGAGATCTACGACCGGATCCTGTACGACGACGCGGTGCACCACAGCGTCGCCGCGCTCGCCCCGGACCTCGTGGTCCTCACCTTCTGCGGGCTGTCCAAGACGTACCGCGTGGCGGGGTTCCGGTCGGGCTGGCTGGTCGTCACCGGCCCGCGGCAGCACGCGAAGAACTACCTGGAGGGGCTGACGATGCTCGCCTCCATGCGGCTGTGCCCGAACGCCCCCGCGCAGTACGCCATCCAGGCCGCGCTCGGCGGTCGCCAGTCGATCCACGAACTGACCGCGCCCGGCGGCCGGTTGCACGAGCAGCGCGACCGCGCCTGGGAGAAGCTGAACGAGATCCCCGGCGTCTCCTGCGTGAAGCCGAAGGGCGCCCTGTACGCGTTCCCGCGCCTGGACCCGAAGGTCCACCCCATCCACGACGACGAGAAGTTCGTCCTCGACCTCCTCCTCCAGGAGAAGATCCAGGTCGTCCAGGGCACCGGCTTCAACTGGCCCCGCCCCGACCACTTCCGCGTCCTGACCCTCCCCCACGCGGACGACCTGGACGCGGCGATCAGCCGCATCGGCCGCTTCCTCAGCGGCTATCGTCAGTAGCCCCAGCCCAGCCTCCAGTGACACCGGCCCCCGGGAGCGTCGTGCCGCCCTGCACCACCTGTGCCGTGCCCGTCCACACGCAGTTCGCCTCGCCCGAACTGGTCGGACCCATCGTGTACGACGGGTTCGACCGCGCCGCGGACCCGGCGTGGCCCACCTCGGGCGCGGCGACCGTCGAGGACTACGCGCGCTGGTGCGGCCATCTGTGCGGACTGACCTGCTTCCGGATGGCGCTCGGCGCGTCCGCCCCGTCCCTCTTCGCCCTGCGCGACGGCGCCCTCAAGTACGGGGCGTACACCGAGGAGGGCGGGGTGATCAAGGGCATGATCTACGCCCCGTTCGCCGAGTACGCCCGCGCGGAGTTCGGCCTGCGCGCCGAGGTCCACCGGCACCTGACCGTGGCGGAGATCGGCGCGCTCCTCGACGAGGGGCGGCGGGTCGTCACCTCCGTCCACTTCGAGATCCGCCGCCCGCACCGGCCCGCGCCGGGCCGGGGCGGTCATCTGGTCCTGCTCACCCGCCGTACACCCGAAGGGCTGCTGCACTTCCACAACCCCTCCGGCATCGACGCGCGCACCCGCACCGCCGAGATGTCCGCCGACGAGTTCGAGCCGTTCTTCGCCGGGCGCGGGGTCTCGCTCGGCTGACAGGCGGTCATCGGGGCTGCCAGGATGGCGCCATGATGCGTGGGGGCAGGGTCGCCGTCGTGGGCGGCAGCATCGCCGGGTGCGCCGCGGCACTGGCCGCGCACCGCGGCGGCGCGGACGAGATCACGGTGTACGAGCGCGCCGCGGACGGCCTGGCGGACCGCGGTGTCGGGCTCGCCATGCACGACTCCCGTTACGCGGAGCTCGAATCGGCGGGGTACGTGGACGCGGGCATGCCGTGGGTGCAGCTCGTGCGGCGGCGCTGGTACGTGCGGGACGAGGCGTCCGTGTCCCCGCTGGGCCGCGAGATCGCCGTCCTGCCGTTCCCCTTCCGCACGTACAACTGGGGCCCGTTGTGGCGGGAGTTGCGCCGCCGCATCCCGTCGGACGTCGACTTCCACGCGGGCGCCACGGTGCGGGAGGTGCGTCCCGGCGACAGGGGCGTCGAGGTGGCGACCGACGCGGGGAGCACGCACCACGACCTCGTCATCGGTGCCGACGGCTACCGTTCGGCGATCCGCGCGGCCCGCTTCGGCGACGTACGTCCGGCGTACGCGGGCTATCTCGCCTGGCGCGGCGCGTTCCCCGAGGCCCGTCTCGACGATCCGGAGCGGTGGGCCGACGAAGACTGTGTGTACGCCGTCTTCCCCGGCGGGCACCTCATCGTCTACCGCATCCCGGACGGCGCGGGCGGCCACCGCGTCAACTGGGTCCTGTACACCGCCCCACCCCCGGACCTCGACCTCGGGCTCGGCCTCGACCTGCGGCTCACCGGCCCCACGAGCCTGCCGCCCGGCGGCCTCACCGAGGCGCTCGCCGCGCATCTCGCGTACGTCGCCGACGCGCTGCTGCCGCCCTACTGGGGCACGCTGGTGCGGGAGACCGCGCCCGCCGAGCTCTTCCTCCAGCCCATGTACGACTTCGCCGCGCCGCGCTGCACCGCAGGGCGTGTCCTGCTGGTCGGCGACGCGGCGGCGGTGGCCCGGCCGCACACCGGCGCGGGCGCGGTCAAGGCGCTGCAGGACGCCACGGTCCTGGAGTCCGCCCTCACCGCCGCGGACGACTGGGCGGACGCCCTGGCCGCGTACGACGCCGACCGCACCACCTCCGGCCGATCGATGGTGGACCTCGGGCGGCGCCTGGGCGGCGCGCTCGTCCAGGCGACCCCGGACTGGCGGGCCATGGACCAGGCGGCGATGGAGTCGTGGTGGAAGCGGGCGGACGGGTCGGGGGCGTTCGGGGGCCGGGAGCTGAAGCGCTGACCCACTCCGTGCGGATGGGCGTGACGCGTGGTCAGGCGGTGGTGTGACGCGTGCTCACGTCATGGCGTGACGCGTGGTCAGGCCATGGCTCTGCGTGCCGTTCCGGCCTCGTTTTGGGGATGCGCGCCCGAGATCAATAGTATCCGGCGATGATCACAAGACAACGGCCGGCGGCCTGGGTCATCGCCCTGCTCGCCGCCCTGACCGCGGGGCTCGTCACGGCCGGCCCCGCCGCGGCCGATGACGACGAACCGGCACCGCCCAACCCCAAGGTCGAGCTGGTCCTCGACGTCAGCGGCTCCATGCGGGCCCGCGACATCGACGGCAAGTCCCGGATGGCCGCCGCGAAGCAGGCCTTCAACGAGGTCCTCGACGCGACCCCGGACGACGTCGCGCTCGGCATCCGCACGCTTGGCGCCAACTACCACGGCGACGACCGGAAGACGGGCTGCAAGGACACCGAGCTGCTCTACCCCGTGGAGCAACTCGACAAGGCGGGCCGCACCGACGCGAAGACCGCCGTGGCGACGCTCGCGCCGACCGGCTGGACCCCGATCGGCCCGACGCTCCTCAAGGCCGCCGACGACCTGACGAAGGGCGACGACGCCGAGCGCAGCCGCCGCATCGTGCTGATCTCCGACGGCGAGGACACCTGCCAGCCGCTCGACCCGTGCGTGGTCGCCCGCGACATCTCCGCCAAGGGCATCCACCTCACCATCGACACCCTCGGCCTGGTGCCCGACGCGAAGACCCGCGACCAGCTGAGCTGCATCGCGGAGGCCACCGGCGGAACGTACACGTCGGTCCGCCACACCGATGAACTCTCCGGGCGCGTGAAGCAGTTGGTGGACCGCGCGGCCGATCCGGTCGTCACGCCCGTCGAGGCGAAGGGCGCCGCGCAGTGCACCGACGCCCCCGAGCTGAAGTCGGGCCTCTACACCGACCGCGAGAAGTTCGGCGAGCACCGCTGGTACCGCGTGAACGTCCCGGCGGGCAAGGAGCTGCGCGCCTCCGTGAGCGTGTCCGCGGACCGCGCCGTCAACCAGGACTACGGCGTGCTGCTGCGCGCCGAGACGCCGCAGGGCCGCGAGCTGGTGCGCGGCCAGGAGTCCGGCGACGGGCGCACCGACGTGATCTCGACCGGCCTGCGCCATCCGACGCCGGAGGCGGACGACGATGACGACGAGAACACCGCCGCCGAGACCGTCTGTCTGCGCGTCAGCAACTCGTTCTCCGCGCCCGCTTCCGTGAAGACGACGCCGGGCCTGCCGGTCGAACTCGCCGTCGACCTGGTCGACTCGCCCGACGAGGCGTCGGACGTCGCCTTCTTCGGGCTCGGCCACGGCTGGTGGCTGCTCGGCCTGCTCGTCCTCGTCGGCTTCCTCGCCGGTCTGGTCTGGGGCTGGATCTCACGCTGGCGCTTCGCGGTCTGGAGGACCAACTGATGCGTACGACACGTGTGACGGGGCGCTTCGCCGCCGTGGCCGGTGCCGCCCTGCTGGCCCTCTCCTGCGCCGCGGGGGTCGCGACGGCCGACGACGACGAACCCGCCGAGAAGGTCACGGAGGCGGGCACGTCCTTCCGTACCGCGACCGCGCTCCGCATCGACCAGGAGGCCTCGGCACAGGCCTCCACGGGCGACTACCTCTACTGGGCGTTCCCCGTGGACACCGGGCAGCGCGCCACCGTGCACGCGACGGTGAAGCTCCCCGACGCCGCGGCCCGGCACGCCGCGTCGACCTGGCGGGTCGACGTGTACGACGGGCTGCGGCGCCGCCAGGCCTGCCGGCTCGGCACGCCCGCGAAGACGGCCGCGCAGGACGCCGCGTCGGTGTCGCTCTCCTGCACGCTGCGTACCGTCAGGGCCTGGTCGGAGCAGTGGGCCAACGACCCGCTGCCGGGCACCTACTACCTGCGGCTCACGGTCGGCGACCTCAAGGCCGACGACCTGGGCCTTCCGGTGCGGGCCGAGGCGAAGGTCACCACGACCGACGCGGGCGGCGCGCAGGCGGTGGACGGCTCGCTCGGTGAGCCGCTGGTGCCGGGCGCGGGATCGGACGACGCGGGCAAGCGGCAGGCCGCGGCCGCCGTTGAGCCCGAGGACGGCTGGTCGGGCGGCTGGTGGTCCTCGCGCTGGCTGTGGACGGCGGCCGGCGGCGTCCTCGCGGCGCTCGCTGGCGTCGGCGGCTACGCCCTGACGCGCGGCTCCGGGCGTCCGGCGCGGGTGCCGCAGGGCAGGTAGCAGGGCAGGTCGGGGGACCCGCTTGCCGGGTCCCGCCGGGCGCGTGGTCCCCGGGGCGTGGCAGGCTCGGTGGTGGCGGTGCCGGACGGTTCCGCCACCACCGGAAGAACAGGAACGGCGCGACCATGGGTGATCTGCTCCTCGTCCGGCACGGCGAGACGGAGTGGTCCCTTTCGGGGCAGCACACCAGCTGGACGGACATCCCCCTCACGGACAACGGCAGGGAGCAGGCCCGCTCGCTCGCCCCGCTCATCGGCAGGTTCCGGATCGGGGCGGCGTTCACCAGTCCCCGCCTTCGCTCGCGGGAGACCGCGGAGCTGGCCGGCTTCGCGCACGCCCGGGTCGACCCGGATCTGAGCGAGTGGGACTACGGCGCGTACGAGGGCGTCACGACCGTCGAGATCCACCGCACCCGTCCCGACTGGTACCTCTTCACGGACGGCGTCGCCCCCGGCCCGCCGGAGCATCCCGGCGAGAGCCCGGAGCAGGTGGGCGAGCGCGCCGACCGCATGCTGGCCAAGGTCGACGCGGCGCTCGCCGACAACGAGGGCAGTGTCGTCCTCTTCGCCCACAGCCACTTCCTGCGCGTCCTCGCGGCCCGCCGCCTCGGCCTGCCCGCGTCGGGCGGCTCGATGTTCCTGCTCGCCACCGGCACGGTGAGCCGGCTGAGCACGGAGCACCGGCGGCATGTGGTGGCGAGCTGGAACCTGCGGCCGCAGCTGGTGAAGTGAACTGAGAGCGGCGGGGTTCCGCTTCCCGCGGGCCCCGCCGTATCCGACAGCCGCGATTCGACAGCCGCGCATTCGACAGCCTCGCCGATGATCATCAAGACTGCGCTCATGCGATACGGCGTGAACCTCCTCAACTTCGGCTCCGGCACCACCCCCGACTCCCTCCTGCGCCAGGCGGCCGACGCCCACGACCTCGGCCTCGAATTCGCGATGATCTCCGACCACATCGCGGTGACGCCCGACGTCCACGAGGTCTATCCGGCGCCGTTCTACGACCAGTTCGTGCTCGCCGCGTACCTCGCGGGCCGCGTACCGGGGCTGCGGCTCGGCACGACCATCACCGTCATCCCGTACCGGCACCCCCTGCAGACCGCGCGCATGGCCGCGAACATCGACCGGCTGAACGACGCGGGGTTCATCCTCGGCGCCGGGGTGGGCTGGTCCGCCGCGGAGTACGAGGTGCTCGGCGTCCCCTTCCGGGAGCGCGGCGCGATCACCGACGAGTACCTCGCGGCGATCCGGGCCGCGTGGAGCGAGGACCCGACGTCCTTCGACGGCACGTACGTCTCGTACGCCGGTGTCCGCACCGCCCCCGCCCCCGCGACCCGTCCCCGCCTGCCCGTCTGGGTCGGCGGCAACTCCCCCGCCGCGCAGCGCCGTGCGGCGCGCCTCGGTGAGGGCTGGCACCCGTTCATGCCGAGCCGGGAGCTGCTGCGTACGGCGCTTCCGCGCATGACGGCCGTGGCGGAGGCGGCGGGCCGTCCCGTGCCGGACCTGGTGCCGCGTCTGCAGATCCGGCTCGGGCAGCAGCAGGACACTCCGGAGCGTCCGCTCGGTCACGGCAGCGTGGACCAGATCCGGGGCGACCTGGAGACGCTGGCGGGTCTCGGCGCCACGGATGTCCTGCTTGACACGTACCCCGGGAGCCCCGGGGAGCGGGGGGACGCGGACGACGACCGGCGGGTCCTCGAACTCGTGATGTCAGTGGCACAGTGCACCATCACCAGTAGTTGACGGGACGAGTCGTCGGACAGGTCGACGGAACCGGCACCGGGGAAGGGAGCGTGCGATGAAGCCTCCGACAGCCGCGCAGCTACGGGTCATCGAGGCGGCGGACCCGGAGACCGGGCGCCTGACCGGCACCGAGAGCCAGCTCGCGGGCCTGGTGCGGGCACGCCTGGCCTTCCGCCATCCCCGGCCCCCGCACGCCTGCTTCCTGACGCCGGCCGGTCATCGCGTACGGGAGGAGGGCACCGCGCCCGCGCCCGTGGAGCCGCCGCGCCCGGCGTCCGACGGCGCCTTCGCCGCGCGCACCGGCACGGAGACGGAGCCGCCCGCCGCCGAGGGCCCCGCCCGCGCGCGGGAGGTGCGCAGCGCCTGGGAGGGCCTGGTAGAACTGCGCCGCATGACGAACCACGACGGCGCGCGGGACCGCCCCTGCGCCTGGGAGCGGTCGCATCTGGTGCAGGCGGCGGCGCTGGCCCTCGAAGCGGCGGGCTGCCGCCCGGCGGGCCCCGGCGGCGAGGGCTACCGGGTCACGGAGACACCGCAGCCGGAGGCCGTCGCCGTGCGGGACCCGACGCCGGAGGGGCTGCGCGGGTGCGTGGCCGCGCTGGAGCGGGCGGGCTGGCAGACCGGCGAACACGCCGAGCCGCGCAGGGGCGGTCGGTACGTTCTCGCATCGCCGCGCAGGAAGTGACGGGCGGCGCCGCCGTGGTGGAGGGAACGTAGGTTCGGGCCCGCGAGCCGCGCGCCGGTCGAAGGGCCTCGCGCCCCGCGCAGGTGCCCGAGCGCCCGGTCCCGCGCCGCGCCCCAGCCGCAAGATCACCTTGTCCCCGTCACCCTCCGGCCTCCGCCTCCGCCCCAGCCCCCGCTCCCGCGGCCGTGCGGCGCATGATCAGCCAGCACATGCACAGGACCGCCGCCACCAGCACCACGTCGATCAGCGCTGATGCCGTCATGGCGCGTGCGTAGTCCTGGGCGTCCGGTGCCCCGCCGAGCATGACGAAGAATGTGGCGCCGACCACCGCGACGCCCGCGGAACTCGCGAACTGCTGTGTGGTGGTGAGCACTCCGGAGGCTGCCCCCGCCTTCTCCGGCCGCACCTGGACGAGCGCGGCGCCGATCAGCGCGGGCAGCACGAGCCCGTTTCCCGCCCCGACCAGGCAGAGGCAGAGACAGAGGCAGGGCACGACCCAGGGGGCCTCGACGGACGGGCCGGACCCGTGGAGCAGCAGGGTCAGCGAGAGCAGTCCGCACGCCGTTGTCGCGCTGCCGACGAGGAGGATCCGCATCCCGTACCGGCCGATGAGCCTTCTGCCCAGCAGTGAGCTTGCGCCGAAGAGGATCCCCATGGGTGCGAAGACCAGTCCGGCGGCGAGCGGGCGGAGGCCGAGTCCGGACTGGAGCAGCAGCGTCAGGGTGAACATGAAGCTGCCGAAGTAGAGCTGGAAGGCGATTCCGGCGACCATCCCGGAGCTGAAGGAGCGGCTGCGGAACAGGGTGAGATCGAGGACGGGGCTGCCCGAGCGGCGGGTCAGGGCGCGTTCCCAGAGCAGCGTGCCGACCGTCACCGGCACGGCCGCCGCCATGCAGATCCAGGACCAGACCGGCCATCCCGAGGTCCTGCCCAGCGTGAGCGGCAGCAGGACGAGTACGAGTGCGAGGCAGACCCCGACGGCGCCCACCGGGTCGAGACCGGCGTTCCTGCCGGGAACCGGGGCGGGCAGGTAGCGGGCCGCAAGCACCGCGGCGACCGCGCAGACCGGCACGTTGATCAGGAAGATCAGCCGCCAGCCCGGCACGGACAGCCGCGGTTCGAGGAGCGCGCCGCCGAGTACCTGCCCGGCGATGGAGCCCAGACCGCTCGCCATGCCGTAGCCGGCGAGGGCCCGGGGCTTGGACGCCGCCGGAAAGTGGGCGGTGATCACGGCGAGCACCTGCGGAACCATCAGCGCCCCCGCGGCGCCCTGCAGGAGCCGCGCCGCCACGAGCTGCCCCGCGGTGGCCGTGACGCCGCACAGCAGGGAGGCGACGCCGAACGCGGCCATACCGATGACGAAGAGACGGCGGTGTCCGTAGATGTCACCGAGCCGCCCGCCCGTGATCATCCCGCTGGCGAAGGCGAACGCGTAGCCGCCAACGACGAGTTCGAGCATTCCCGCACCGGCGTGGAGGTCGCGTGCCAGTGAGGGCGCGGCCACGTTGACGACGAAGAAGTCGAACTGAACGATGAACATCGCCGACAGCAGCACGCCGAGCATCAGCCCGCTGCCGGGCGGCGCCGACGACCTGCCGCCTCGTCCGGTGGCAGAGGGGGCGTCAAGCAACATGGCTCCTCGGGGCGGAGGGAACTGGCGTCAGGGCGCGGCGACCAGGCAGCACGCAGCGTGCAGCACGCTAAGCCGATTCGATGGCCCACGCAACCAACTTCCACCCGACTGTGTACATGACATCGTCACCCAACCACCCCACACCGTTCACACGGCCGTACGCGCATCCGTGCGACTCTCCCGATGGTTGATTAGTCAACTCGCGTAGACCGCCCGCCGAATGGCCCCGAGCCCGGCGGACGGCACCCGCGAGGCCTCCGGGAAAGGACACACCCCCACATGCCCCTCCCGCGTGTACACCGCTGGAAACCACTGGCCCTGACCGCCGCCGCGGTGCTCGCCGGCATCACCCTGCCGGCCACCGCGACGGCCACGCCCTCCCCCACACCGGCGGCCGTCGGCGCCCACGCCACGTACGACGACACGTACTACAAGGACGCGCTCGGCAAGACGGGCCCCGAGCTCAAGGCCGCGCTGCACACGATCATCAGCGAGCAGACCAAACTCTCGTACGACCAGGTCTGGGACGCTCTCAAGACCACCGACGAGGACCCCGCCAACCGCTCGAACGTGATCCTGCTCTACAGCGGCACCTCTCGGAGCAAGAGCGCGAGCGGCGGTGACCAGGGCGACTGGAACCGCGAGCACGTCTGGGCCAAGTCGCACGGCGACTTCGGCACGGCGACGGGGCCCGGCACCGACGTCCACCACCTGCGCCCCGAGGATGTCACGGTCAACAGCATCCGCGGCAACAAGGACTTCGACAACGGCGGCAGCGCGGTCGAAGGAGCCCCCGGCAGCCTCACCGACGGCGACTCCTTCGAGCCGCGTGACGCCGTCAAGGGCGATGTGGCCCGGATGATCCTCTACATGGCCGTGCGGTACGACGGCGAGAACGGCTTCCCCGACCTGGAGCCCAACGACAAGGTGGACAACGGCAGCGCGCCCGCCATCGGCCGCCTCTCGGTCCTGAAGCAGTGGAGCGACGACGACCCGCCGGACGCGTTCGAGAAGAACCGGAACCAGGTCATCTTCGACAGGTTCCAGCACAACCGGAACCCGTTCATCGATCACCCGGAGTGGGTGGAAGCGGTCTGGTAGGAGAGTGCGGTGAGCTCGGCGAGGTCGTCGGCGCCGAGCCGCAGCCCGGCCGCCGCCACGTTCTCCTCCAGGTGGTCCGGCGACGACGTTCCCGGGATCACCAGCATCGCCGGGGAGATGCCGAGCAGCCAGGCCAGCGAGATCTGGGCCGGCGTGACCCCGTGCCGGTCGGCGACGCGTCGGAGCACCTGAAGATCGGGGGCCCCGACGCCGCCGAACGGGAAGTACGGGACGTACGCGATGTCCCGCCGCTCGCACAGGCCGACCAGTTCGTCGTGCTCGCGCGTCAGCGGGCTGAACCTGTTCTGCACGGCGGCCACCGGCGCGATCTCCTGGGCCTCGGCGAGCTGTTCCGGCGTGGCGCTGCTGACGCCGAGGTGGCGGATGAGCCCCTCATCGCGCAGCGCCGCCAGCGTGGCGAAGCGGTCCCCGCCGGGGCCGTCGCTCCGCAGGAACCGGAGGTAGACCAGGTCGAGGTGGTCGCGGCCCAGCTCGCGCAGGTTGCGGTGCACGGCCGCGCGCAGCTCCGCCGGGTCCGCCGGGTCCGTCCAGCTGCCGTCGGGAAGGCGCCCGGGGCCCACCTTCGTGGCGATGACGAGGTCGTCGGAGTAGGGGTGCAGGGCCTTGCGGATCAGGTCGTTGGCCGCGATGTCCTCGAAGAAGTAGAAGGCCGCGGTGTCGATGTGGTTCACGCCGAGCTCGACGGCGCGGCGCAGCACGGCGATGCTCCGCTCCGGGTCGTGGGCGGGCCCGTCCCACTGGGGCGCGGGCAGCCGCATCGCGCCGAAGCCCATGCGGTGGACGGGGAGGTCGCCGCCGATACGGAAACCCCCGGCGGACGCGGCCGGAAGGGGGTTGGTGCCCGCACTCGTATTGGTACTGGTGCTGGCACTCGTACTGCTGCTGGTGCTGTTCGTCGTCGCCATGGGGCAGATCCTCCGGCGTAGGCGTTTCACAAGCGAACGCATGGCCACTTGCTGCCAGCGTTGACCGCTTCCGCCGGGCACCGCAGACTGTCGCCACCATGGCGAGCACATCGAATGACGATCAGATCGTGTCCCTGCGGGGCGAGCGGGAACTGGTACGCCGAGCGGGCTCCCTGTTCACCGGGGCCCGCGAGGAGTTCCTGTGCGCGGCGGCGGACCTGGTGACCTTCTCCGCCGGGGTGAACGCCGCGTTCGCCGGCGGCAGGCGGCCACCGCTCACCCCCGGCGGCCTGGCGATGCGCAAGCTGTACACGCCGCGGGCGCTCGCCGACCAGGGGTCCGAGGAGCGGCTGCTGAGGATCGCCGAGTCGGGCGCGCAGGTACGCATCTCGGCGGCGCCGCTGGCCCACGAGGCGATTGTCATCGACCGGCGCGTCGCGATCCTGGCCGGCGCCCCGGTCCGGGGCGTGCGGACCTTCACGGTGATCCGGTCCCAGGTCGCGGTCGAGGGAGTCAGGGCACTCGTGTACGCCGCGTGGGAAACGGCCACCGACCTCGCGGAGTTCCGCCGCACGCGGCCCCCGGCGCTGGACGACGAGGCGCGCCGGGTCCTGCGGGCGCTGGGCGCCGGCCACACGGACGAGGTGGCGGCACGCGAGCTGGGCATGTCCCTGCGCACGTACCGCAGGCGCGTGGCCGACCTGATGACGACACTGGGCGCGACGTCGCGCTTCCAGGCGGGTTTGCGGGCGCGGGAGCTGGCGTTCGATGGGCAGACGGGCACGGGCGGCTGAGCGGAACGCTCGCGCCGCCGCGGCGCCGAGTGCGTCGGACCTCACCCGGAGAGCACCCGGCGCGACTCCGCCCACGAACGCCCGCTCTACGACTCCACCAGCTCCCGTCTCTCGTCGTACGCCGCCCGGGATTCCGCGATCGTCACCCGGTGCCGCTCCGCCCAGCCGGTGAGCTGCAGCAGTGTGCCGTGCAGTTCGAGGGCGACGGGTGTCAGTTCGTACTCGACCTTCGGCGGGACCGTGGGGTGCACGGTCCGTACGAGGAGGCCGTCGCGCTCCAGGTTGCGCAGGGTCAGGGTCAGCATGCGGCGGCTGATGCCCTCGATGGCGCGCTCCAGTTCCGTGAAGCGGATGGGGCCGTGGGCCGCCGCGATGAGGATCGGCACGCTCCATTTGCCGACCACCCTGTCAAGAACCTCGCGGACCGGGCACGCCTGCGCGTTCACCACCTGGGCGGTAACACGCGTGTTCCCCTGGGACATCAAAGTGCCTCCTTCTGCCGGCCCACCCGGTCACCCACGATGAGCCCCGTTACAAGTCGTGCACCTTTGCAGGTCAAGGGTGCCAAGTGCGGAGGTCGTCACCATGTCCCAGGTCCTGTCCGAGGTCAACACCCCGGCGCCGGCCGCGCCGTCGTCCCGTCGGCGCGCGTCCCCCTGGGCGTCGCTCGCCGTGCTGTCGTCCGGCGCCCTGATGACCATCATCGACGGCAACATCGTCACGGTGGCGATGCCCGCCGTCCAGGCCGACCTGGGCTTCACGGCCGCCGGGCTCGCCTGGGTCGTCAACGCCTACCTCATCGCCTTCGGCGGGCTGCTGCTGCTCGCCGGGCGGCTCGGGGATCTGGTCGGACGCAAGCGGATGTTCGTGTCGGGGCTCGCCGTCTTCACGACCGCGTCCGTGCTGTGCGGCGTCGCCACCGATCAGGGGATGCTGATCGCGGCCCGCGCGCTGCAAGGTGTCGGCGGCGCGATGACGTCGGCGGTCGTGCTCGGCATGCTCGTCGCGCTCTTTCCCGAGCCGCGCGAACAGGCCGGAGCCATCGCGGTGTTCAGCGCGGTCGGGGCGGCGGGCGGCGCGATCGGCACGTTCCTCGGCGGGGCGCTGACCGAGACCCTGAACTGGCACTGGATCTTCCTCATCAACCTGCCCATCGGCGTCGTCGCGCTGATCGCGGCGGTGCGCGTACTGGAGGGTGACCGCGGGACCGGTCTCGGCGGCGGCGCGGACTACCTCGGCGCCGCGCTCATCACCGGCGCGCTCATGCTCACCGTCTACACCATCGTCACCGCCGCCGAGCACGGCACGGTCGCGACGGCCGCACTCGCCGTCGGCGCCCTCCTCCTCCACGCCGCCTTCGCCGCCCGGCAGGCCCGCGCCGCCCGGCCCCTCCTCCGGCTGCGCCTCTTCCGCTCACGCGTCCTGACGGGCGCCAACGCCGTGCAGATGCTGATGATCGCCGGGATGTACGGCTTCCAGTACATCGGCGCGCTCTACCTCCAACGCGTCCTGGGCCTTGGTGAGTTGATGACCGGCGTGGCCTTCCTGCCCGCGCCCGTCGTGATCGGCGTCCTGATGCTGACCCTCTCGGCCCGGCTCATCGGCCGCTACGGCGCGTACCGCACGCTCCTCGTCGGCCTCGCCCTGATCACCCTCGGCCTCGCCCTCCTCGGCCGCCTGCCCGCCGACGGTTCGTACGCCGTCGACGTCCTGCCCGCGATGCTGCTGCTCGGCGCGGGGTTCGCGGCGGCGCTGCCCGCCGTGACGGGGCTCGCGATGGGCGGCGCGTCCGAGGAGGACGCGGGTCTGGCCTCCGGCCTCTTCAACACCACGCAGGTGGTGGGCGGTTCACTGGGCCTCGCGATCCTGACGACCCTGGCGGCGGGCCGCACCGAGTCCCTGACCGGCCGGGGCACGGAAACGCTCGCCGCCACGGCCGACGGCTACCGGCTCGCCTTCTGGGTGGCCGCGGCCATCGCGGCAGTGGGCTTGGTCCTCGCGGCGGCGATCCTGCGGCCGGGCAGCAGCAAGTGAACCCGGGCCGGGCCGCCGCTCAGGGCTGGTGAGGCTGGTGCTGGTGTCGAAGAACCGCGACCGCCTTGTCGAACGCCGAGTCGCGGTTCTTCTCGAACTCCTCCTTGGTGAAGACCGGCGTACGCAGGTGGGGCGGGATACCCGCGCCGTCGAAGGTCCGGCCCGTGCGGGTCAGGAATTCCTCGTTCGGGAGCCAGGCCTCCATGCCGTTCGGGAGCTTGCGGGTCATGACGTCCGAGAAGACGCCCTGCGTGGGCTCCCCGATGCGGACCGTCGTGCCGGGGCGGTCCAGCAGGGCCTGGGTGAAGGTCTCCCCCGCGCTGACCGTCGAGCCGCCGGTCAGCAGGGCGACCGGGCCCGTGTAGCGGGGAGTGTTCTCGGCGGGCCGTACGGGGACGGGCCGCGGGCGCGTGTACTGGGTGCGCTTGCGGTAGGCGACGTACGCCTTGTCGGTCAGGCGCCCGGCGATGTGCAGGCCGAGCGCGTCGGAACCGCCGCCGTTGACTCGCAGGTCGATCATCAGACCGGCGAGGGAGGTGGTGCGTTCGGGGGTGAGGACGGCGTCCAGGGCCTTGTCGAGTCCGGCGAGCTGGGCGGCGTACGCGGGGTCCTTCGCGTCGTACCCGGCGAAACCGGAGATGCGGAGGTATCCCAGCTTGCCGGAGCCGGAGCCGGAACCTGAGCCGGAGGCGGCGCCGTGACCGGACGCGGACCCGGAGGCGGGCAGGTCCGCGTAGCTGATGCGGCCATTGGCGAACTCCTGCGGCTTCTCGCCCTTGAGGTCGCGCCGCACCACGTACTTCTTGACCTTGGTGTCCAGCTTCTCGCTGGGCGCGGTCGTCCCCGGGCGGACCCGGTAGAACCTGCGCTCGCCGTCGAAAACGGCGACATGCGCGTCGTACAGCGGCTCCACCATCTCGCTGAACACGGCGAAGAGTTCGCGCCTCGTCGTGTCGGCGTGCACCCTGGGCCGGTAGGTGGCGCGCACGGCATGCCAGTCGATTCCCTTGGCGGCGAAGAACGGGTAGTTCTCCTCGAAGGACTGCCAGAAGACGTCGAACGCCGTCACCGGGTCCTTGGGCCTTGGCCGGTCGCGGTCGCAGGTCGCGGGGAGCGCCTGGACGCGCCGCAGCTGCCGGTCGCCCGCCGACCCGGACACGTGCAGCGACATGCGCGAAGACCCGGTCGGCCGGACGGTGAGGACCGTCTTGTCGGCACCGCGGTACGTGCCCGGCCCCGTCCGCTTCGCGGAGTCGCCCTTCATGCAGCTGATCCGTGTCGTCTGGTACTCCCGCAGCCGTCCGCCCTCGATCGTCAGGACGGCACCGTAGCCCGCCACGCGCCAGACGCCGTCGACGGACGCCGGTGCCCGCCCCGTCGACCGCTGGGCCGCCGCGGCGGGCGCCAGCACCCCGCCCGTGATGGCCAGCGCCACGGCCACCGTCGCGGCTTTGGAGCTCCTGTGTCGCACTGTCTTCCCTTCCCCGTACGCGCCTTGCGCCAGGGAATCGACGATCCCCGACCGGCCCGCCAGGGGCCATGCGGCAGGCCGGAAGATCAACAGGGGGGTTATCCCGACCAACGCTCGCAACCGTCAGCCGTCAGCCGACGACCGACAGCCGACGACCGTCAGTCGTCCAAGGCCGTCATGACCTTCCCGAGGTCGACGAACTTGAAGTTCGTGGACGGGCGGTCACCCTCTCCGGGAGCGTCATGCCCGTCCTGGACGACCAGCAGGCCGTGCGGGTACTTCGGCCCCAGCGGCTCGTTCAGCGCGGCTGCGCCGTCGCACTCCTCGGAGCCGTCGAGCGCGCCACCCGCGGGCGTGACGCGGAAACCGCCCTCGTACTCGTTGTGGTCGCTCAGTTCGCGGTCGTACGCGGCGAAGGTGTTGTCGCCCTGGCTGGAGGCGAGGAGGTAGCCGTCCCCGTCTGCTTCGTTGACGAGGGTGAGGCCCTCGACGTCGGCCGTGATCCGCTTGCCGCCGTACCCGGGGTCGGCGCCGGGCTCGCACTCCTCGGTCTCCTCGTCATAGACGCCGGGAACGCCGTACTCCCGTACCTTGTCGACGAGTTCGGGCTTGCCGGTCAGGTCGGCACGCAGGCGCCAGATGCCGACGTCCTCCTGCCCCGCGTAGAGCGTGCCGTTGGACGGGTCGACGACCATGCCCTCGACCTGCGGCAGTTCGCCGGGCTCGGCGCACGGCGTCCACGAGGTGCCGTTGGGCAGCCTGAACGACGACGGCAGGTCCAGCGTGCGGACCTTGCGGTACGTGACCTTGCCGCCCGCGGCCGGGAGGAGTTCGAGGAGCGCGACGCTGGAGCGCTCGCGTTGGCTGACCAGGGCGTACGAGCGGCCGCTCGACTTGTCCTGCCAGGTCGCGAGGCCGTACGCGGTGCGCTGCTCGTTGATCTCTGCCTGGTCGGCGGAGAAGACGGGCGGGACCGCCGGGTCCGTGACGTCGGTGAGCGGGCCGCCGGTGCGCTCGCGGTCGATGCGGTAGAAGCGCAGTCGGTCGTTGCCCCGGTCGCTGGTGACGGCGAGGTCGGCGCGGCCGGACGACAGCTTGAGGCCGTCCACCAGGTCGACGTTGTTGAAGCGGCCCGGCGCGTCGTCGGGCCCCTTCGCGGGCGGGGCGGCGACGGACTGGACGGGGCGGGCGTCCAGGTCGTAGGCCCTCAGCCCGCCCTCCTTGGCGGTGGCGATCACCAGGCTGCGCGCCGGGTCGGCGGTGTTGCGCCAGATCGCCGGGTCGTCGGCGTCGGCGTTGCCGCCCGCGTCGTCATCGTGCAGGACGGGAGTCTCGGCCCGCGGGGATATCCCCGGCAGCGGGTCGGCGGCGCCGGCCGTGGCGGAGGTCGCCGCGAGGACGGTGGTCAGTGCGAGCACGACCGAACCGATCGTTCGACGGGTCGGACAGTGTCTGGTCACGCGATGTCTCCTCGTTCCGGGAACGGATGGATCTTGCGTGAGACTGGGGCCCGACGGTGTCCGCGTGGCGTACGCAGCACGTCGGGTAACACCCCGCTCGAATGCACACAGGGTGAACTCCGGTTGTGATCCGGCGGGTTGAGGGCGGCGCTCATCGCTCCACGGGAAGCTCCGCCCACACCGTCTTGCCGACCTCGCGCCCGGCCACGCCCCACTCGGCGGCGAGCGCGGCGACGATCACGAGCCCCCGCCCCGACTCCCCTTCGAGACCCGGGGATTTGCGCGCGACGTGGGAGCCGACGTCCGAGCGCGCGTCGGCGACCTCGATACGCAGCGTGTCGGTACGCAGCGTCAGGCCGAGCTCGAAGTCGCGGCCCGGTACGCGGCCGTGGGTCACGGCGTTCGCCGCGAACTCGGCGACGATCGCCTCGGCGGCGTCGGAGAGCTCGGTGTCGTACGCGATTCCCCAGCCGTCCAGGTGATACCTGGTCAGCCTCCTCGCGAGGCGGGCACCCCGGGGCGTGGCACTGAAGCGTTGCGCGAAGGTACGGGGTGCGGCGGCGGGGCGCGCTTGCGTCGACATGGCGGCAACGGTGGCCGTACGCGGCCGGGGACACCAGGCACGAAACTCGTACGCTGCGTAAGTGTACGAGTGCGAAGGGTGGACAGTACGGGTAACCGAACGTGACCATGGGCGCGTTGGCGCAGACCGATAGCCGAGCGTCAGGGGATACCCGTGATGTCGTCAAGTACGACGGGCAGCAATGAGCCCGAACCGACCGATGGGCTCAAGGCCTTCGGCGCGGTCCTGAAGAGCTTCCGCAAACGCGCCGGGTACACGCAGGAGTCCCTGGCGCCCGAGATCGGCTACTCGGCCCATTTCATCGCCTCCGTCGAACAGGGCCGCCGCTTTCCGCCGCCGCGCTTCGTCGACCAGTGCGAGGTGGCGCTGGACGCGTTCGGGACGCTGCGGCTGGCGGCGAATCAGCTGTCGCGACAGCGGGGTCTGGCGTCCTGGTTCCGCCAGTGGGCGCAGTTGGAGCAGGAGGCGGTGGCGCTCTCCACGTACGAGTGCCGGTTGATTCCGGGCTTGTTGCAGACCAGGGCCTATGCGCGGACGCTCTTCGTCAATCAGCTTCCGCCGCTGGGCGACGACCAGATCGAGGCGCAGCTGGAGGCGCGTATCGAGCGCCAACAACTCCTCACGGAGCGGCCGAACACGGCGTACAGCTTCATCCTTGAGGAACACTTGTTCCTGCGCGGCATGGGCGGGCATGAAGTCACCATGGAACTCATCGACCATGTTCTCGGGCTTGCCGAGCGCCGGAACATCGAAGTTCAAGTCATGCCGGTGGTACGGACGAACCATGCGGGGATGGGCGGCCCGATGCAGTTGCTGGAAACACCGGAGAACCGTTGGTTCGCTTACGCCGAGGGGCAACGGAGCGGTCAGTTGATCTCCCAACCCAAGGAGATCAGCGTTCTCCAGATGCGGTATGCCAGGATGCGCGCACAGGCTCTCACGTTCGAGGACTCGGTGAGCCTGCTGGAGCGGATGCGAGGAGCGGCATGAGCACCCCCGAACTGGCCTGGTACAAGAGCAGCTACAGCAGCGGCGGCGACGGAGACTGTCTCGAAGTCGCACTCAGCTGGCGCAAGTCCAGCTACTCCAGCAGCGGGGACGGTGACTGCGTAGAGATCGCGTCCTGCCCCACTACCCTCCACGTACGCGACTCCAAGAACCCCGACGGCCCCCAACTCGCCCTGGCACCCCGCGCCTGGACGCAGTTCGTGGCACAGCTGGAGCGAACCCCGGGAGCGCCATGAACACCCCGAAACGGGCCTGGTTCAAGAGCAGCTACAGCAGCGGCAGCTCTGGCGACTGTCTCGAAGTCGCACTCAGCTGGCGCAAGTCCAGCTACAGCAGCGGGGACGGAGACGACTGCGTAGAGATCGCGTCCTGCCCCAGCGTCATCCACATCCGCGACTCCAAGCGCCCCGAAGGACCGCGGCTCGCTCTGGGCTCCCGCGCCTGGACGGAGTTCGTGGCGCACACCGGCGCCGATACACACTCGTAGGCTCACCAGAATTTGGACTTTGGAGCCAAAGTTTGATGATTCGGGCCATTAAAGGCATTTGATCAACCTTTGGAGTATGCAGCGCGTCGTACTTCCCTACGTTGGGACTGTCAGGCGGAGTATCTCTCCGCCTGAACAAGCGAAGGAAGTAACACCATGCGCACCATGCGCACGACCACTGCCAGGACATTCCTCATCGCCACGATCGCCGTGGCCGGTCTCGCCTTCACTCCCGCTCTCGCCTCCGCCCAGCCCGGTACGGGCGGCGGTCCTGCGCAGAGCCTCGCCGGGGCCCCCGGCAGCAACGGGGCGAACGGCGTCGGGACGCTCGGTGGCCTCGGTGGCCTCGGCGGCACCGGTGGCGCCGCGGGTGCCAATGGCAACGGCGGCAACGGAGGGGCCGGAGGCAATGCCAGTGGCCTTGCCAGCGTCGGCGGCCTCGGCGGCACGGGCGGAGCGGGCGGCGGCAACGGGAACGGCGGTAACGGCGGCTACGGCGGCGAGGCGAAACTCGGCGGCACCGGCGGCCAGGGCGGCGTGGGCGGCGTCGGCGATGCCGGTACCGGTATCAACGGCGGCAAGGGCGGCAACGGCGGAGCGGCTGTCGTCATGGGCGGCCACACGGGCGGCAAGGGCGGGGCCGGCGGCGCGGCCAGTCCGGTGTGCCCGGGCAAGCCCGGCGGCAACGGAACCGACGCCACGGCGTTCGCGAACGGCACCACCGGCGCCACCGGCGCCGCGGGCAAGACCACTCTCCCCTGCTGATCACCTTTGGTGAGCAGGGCACGACAGCAGGACCCAAGAGCGCCCGGCCGGAAATATCCCGGCCGGGCGCTTTCCGTCGTACGCGATCCCAGCAGTGGAGTTGCCTTGTCAGCGAGCAGTTGACCTCCGTCCGCACCAACTCCCTCGGTACCGACAAGAAGCACACGCCCCGGGCCACGCCCCTGCTGAACGGTCAGTCGAAGCAACCCGGAGGTCGCCTTTCACGCACCCTGACCGCGCTGCGCCTCCACCAGTTCCCGCGCCTCCTCGTCCGTCGCGACGGACGGCGGCGAGCCCTCCAGCGGCTTGCGGGCCGTCTCCTTCATCGCGGTGACCGCGATGATGCCGACCAGACCGGCGAGCATCGTGTAGAACGCGGGCATCAGGTCGTTGCCGGTGGCGCCGATCAGGGCGGCGACGACCAGCGGGGTCGTACCGCCGAAGAGGGAGACGGAGATGTTGAAGCCGATGGAGAGGGAGCCGTAGCGCACGTCTGTCGGGAAGAGGGCGGGCAGCGATGAGGACATGGCGCCCAGGTAGCAGACCAGGGCCAGGCCGAGGATGAGCAGGCCCGAGAAGACGGGCAGCGTGCCGCCCTGCTTGATGAGGAGGAAGGCGGGGAGGGCGAGCACGAAGAAGCCGATCGAGCCCGCCATCAGGACGGGCTTGCGGCCGATGCGGTCGGAGAGGCGGCCGACCGAGTTGATCAGCGCCATCAGGATCAGCATCACGACGACGATGGACATCAGGCCGCCGGTCTCGCCGAAGCCGAGCTGCGTGAGGTACGTCGGCATGTACGAGAGCAGCATGTAGTCGGTGACGTTGAACGCGGCGACGAGCGCGATGCAGAGCAGCATCGCGCGCCACTGGCCGAAGAAGGACTCCTTGAGGGACTTCTTCTGGCGTTCGGCGGCGGGCCCGTCGCCCTCCTCCATCTTCTGGAACGCGGGCGACTCGTCGAGCTTCATCCGCAGGTAGAGACCGATGAGGCCGAGCGGCGCCGCAACGAGGAACGGGATGCGCCAGCCCCAGGACTGCATGGCGTCGTCGCTGAGCCCCGCGGTGAGGGCGGTGACGAGGACCGCGGCGACCGTGTAGCCGATCAGCGTGCCGAACTCCAGGAACGAGCCCCAGAAGCCGCGGCGCTTGTCGGGCGCGTACTCCGCGATGAACGTCGCGGCGCCCCCGTACTCACCGCCCGTCGAGAAGCCCTGCACCATGCGGCAGAGGACGAGGAGGACCGGCGCCCAGACGCCGATCGAGGTGTAGCTGGGGATCAGGCCGATCGCGAGCGTCGCCGTCGACATCATGATCATAGTGAGGGCGAGGATCTTCTTGCGGCCCACGCGGTCGCCGAGCGGGCCGAAGAACATGCCGCCGATGGGGCGCACCAGGAAGGCAGCCGCGAAGGTCGCGAGGGAGGAGAGGGTCTGCGCGGTCTCGTTCCCGGAGGGGAAGAACTCCTTGCCGATGATGACGGCGAGGTAGGCGTAGACGCCGAAGTCGTACCACTCCATGGCGTTGCCCAGCGCGGTCGCCTTCACCGCGCGCTTGACCTGGGCCTCCTCCGTGACGGTGATGTCCGACTGGCGCAGGCGCGGGTTCTTGCGGCGGTGGATCGCCCGGAAGAGCGCCCGGTGCCGTGCAACGGCTTCGGGAGCCGGCGGTGCCGGTGCTTCAGGGGCTTCGGGCGCGCTCACTGGTCAGTCACTCTCTCTGTCGGCCGTGGGTCCGTGGGACGGACGTCGATCGTCGATCATTGATCGTCAACCGTCGATCAACATTGCCAATCCCAGGTCAGGGAACGTGCCCGCTGATGGTCCTCACGAACATGGCCTCAGGTCCCTGATCTCAGGGACCTGAGGCCCGTTTCACCACATATTCACCGGGTAGAAGCCACCGGGCGTACAACTGCGACCGCGGAATGACCTGCTGCTCCTGGCCCGGACTCGACCACAGCAGCTTCAGGTGCGCCTCACCCGTCCGCTCCGCGTACTCCACCATGATGGAGTGCCGCTTGCCCGCGGTGCGGATGCAGGACGCCGGCTTCTCGCCGTCCTGCGGGGCCCTGGGCGTCGAGGGCCCTACAGGCGGCAGCTGATCTCCATTCCGTCCTCCACGGGGAACGTGACGCTCTGGTAGCCGTTCCGGGGGTCGCGGACGTAGTCGAGGTAGGGCGCGAGGTCCGCCAGGTCGACGTCGTCGGCGACGACGAGGGTACCGGGCGCGAGGCGCGGTTCGAGGAGTCGCAGGACCGGCAGGCAGTGCTGGAGGCGGCCGACGATCTCTTGGTCGAGAAGGGTTTCACCGGCGTCACCATCGAGGGCATCGCCGCCCGGGCGGGCGTCGCCAAGCAGACCGTCTACCGCTGGTGGAAGTCCAAGACCGACATCCTCCTGGACGCCTTCCTCCAGGACGCGGCCGAAGCCCTGACCCCGCCCGACCACGGCGACCTGGCCCGGGACCTACGCGCCCACCTGCGCCAACTGGCTCTCTTCCTCACCCGGTCCGACGCGGGCGCCGTCTTCAAGGCCCTCGTCGGACACGCCCAGCACGATCCCGCGTTCGCCGCCGCCCTGCGCTCCGGATACCTCGACGAACAGCGCCGCCGCGACCGGCTCCCGCTGGAACGCGCGGTGGCACGCGGCCGGCTCGCCGCCGGACTCGACATGGCGGCGGAGATCGACCAACTCGTGGGGCCGGTCTACCACCGCGTCCTGGTGACGGCGGAACCCGTCGGCGAGGCTTTCACCGACCGACTGGTCGAGGCGTTCCTGCACCGCGTGGACGTCGGAACCCGGTCCTGAGTCGCCCCGGAAAGAGTTCGCCGCCGCCGTGGCGCGCGTGAGCGGCACACGGCGGCGGCATGTGGTGGCGGCACCGGCTACTCCGGGTGGCGTACTGCCCCAGAGCCCCGGGCCTCGCCCGTGGGACCCCTCAGTCGAAGACGAGTACGTCCGTACGCATCGGGATGGCGCTCCCCCAGCCGATATTGATCTTGAATACCACTTGGCCGGCCTGAGGGGCGATGCTCGACACGTCGAACGGTGCCGAGCCGACGAACCTCGTGCCGTTGCCGTCGACCTCGGAAGCCGTGATGACGACGGTCGAGTTCGCGTTGATCACGCTCCAGGGGATCGTCAGGTTCCAGGTCCCGTTCCCCGGGCCCCACCACCAGACGCCCCGCCACACCGCGCCGACGTTGCCGCCGACCGCCTCGGCGCTCGCGCCCCGGGCAGCATCCTGCTTGCTCCTGGTGACCCGGGGGGTGACGGCGTCGGCCGCCTTGACTGTGCTCATAGCTGTTCTCCGATTCGCGCTCGCGATGCAAGGACCGCCAACTCGCCTACACAGCCGCCGAGTTGGCGCCACACCCAGTGTTCTGGATGCGGCTCGTCCAGCGTTACGCCCCGGTGGCCGAACCCCCAGATTCCGGTCCACCCAGCGGAACACGCCCCGGAACGAGCCCTTTCAGAGCTCTCGGGCACGGGGCCGGCGTGCCAGGTTGGCGCTGAGCATCCGCGCCGCCCTCCGCGTCGCATCGACCATGTTGGCCGACGGCAGGCGGTGCCCCGGGAAGCGCACGCCGATGGCCCCCACGACCCCGCCCGAAGGGGCATGGACCGGTGCCACCAGACAGGACGCGGGCTCCTCGTCCTCGCAGTGGTGCAGGTCCACACCGTGCTCACGCACCTTGCGCAGGCGACGGGCCCACTCGCCCGGGGAGCGTTCCGGCGGCAGCGCCGTGACCGGCCGGTACGCGGACATGACGGCCTCGGCCGCGTTGCCGGGCGGCAGGACCATGCCGGGCATGTGGGGGAACGCCTCGTCCCCGGGACCGGGCATTCCGCTGACGACCACCATGCTGCCGCCGACAGGAGCCGCCAGGGCCACAGCGGCCCCGGTCGCTGCCGACAGGCGCCGCAGAGGCTGCACGGCGGCCCTGCCCAGCGGGTGACTGGCACCCCATGACCGCGCCAGGCGGGCCAACGCCGCGCCCATGTGGTAGCGGCCGGACGCGCGCTCGACCGCGCCGACCGCGGCGAGTTGGTCCAGGAGCCGGTGCGCGGTGGCCTTCGGCAGACCGGCGCCCGCCGCGAGGTCGGTCAGTCCCGCCTCGCCCTTTCTGGCGAGCTCGTCCAGCAGCAGGAACGCCCCTTCCAGTACGCCCCGGCCTGCCGGGATGTCGGTGCTGCTCTCGTGCGTGGGTGCGCGTCCGCGTTTCATGGTCTCCCCCGTTGGTTGGTACACGTTGCCCGTGGGCTGTTGCCGTTGCCCGGTGGTCGATACCCCGTTACCCGTGGGCTGTTGCCGTCGCCCCTTGCCTGCTGCCGGTCCCAGTCTGCTCCGCCGCACGGGGGTGGGGCAGGCCCATTTCCCGGCTCGATGCCCCCGCGAGCGCGTCTCCAGGAAGGCGTGGCCAAGGATCGGGCTGGGGAAGAGACACCTCGGGAACGCCCCGCGCCCCATGCCCCGCGTACCGCGCACTGGGGCTCGCGCCCGCATCCGCACCCGCATACGCACCGCACGCACCCCTCCCGACCCCGGAGCCCGTATGCCTCTCCCCCGCCGCACTCTCCTCACCGGTCTCGCCGGTACGGCCGGTGCCGCAGCCGCAGCCGTCGCCTGCTCCGGCAGCACGGCCGACGGCGCGCCCGCTCCGCGCCGGACGGCCGCCGCCGAGGCGACCCGGCGCCTGCTCCCCCGCCACTGGGACCAGATCACGTACAGGACCGTCCCCAAGGAATCCGGCGCCGACGACTCCTTCCGGATCACCGGACACCGCGGCCGCATCACGATCACGGCGACCGGCCCTGCCACCCAACTCACCGGTTTGCACCACTACTTGAAGCACGTCGGGCACGCCAACATCACCTGGGCGGGGAGCCGCACCGACCACCTCCCCGACCGCCTCCCGGCCCCTCCCCGCCCGCTCACCGGCGCCGCCAACACCCCCCACCGCTTCGTCCTCAACGACACCAACGACGGCTACACCGGCGCGTACCACGACTGGGACTACTGGGAGCACGAGATCGACGTGCTCGCCCTGCACGGCTACAACGAAGTCCTCGTCTACGCGGGCGCGGACGCCGTCCACCACCGCGCCTTCCAGGAGTTCGGCTACCCGGGCGACGAGCTGCGGGCGTGGATCCCCGCCCCCGCCCACCAGCCGTGGTGGCTCCTGCAGAACATGTCGTCGTTCCCGTACCCGGTCTCCCGGCAGCTGCTCGACGCCCGCGCGCGTCTCGGCCGCCGCATCTGCGACCGGCTCCGCGAGCTCGGCATGACGCCGGTCCTGCCCGGCTACTACGGCACCGTGCCGGACGGTTTCGCCGACAGGAACCCCGGCGCGGAAACGGTTCCGCAGGGTGACTGGGTGGGCTTCGGGCGACCGGACTGGCTGGATCCGCGCACCGGCCATTTCGCGCGCGTCGCCGCGGCGTTCTACCGCGTGCAGGACGAGCTGTTCGGACCGACCACGATGTACAAGATGGACCTTCTCCACGAAGGCGGAAGGCCCGGCGACGTGCCCGTGGGCGAGGCCGCCAAGGGGGTCGAGAAGGCCCTGCGGACCGCACACCCCGGCGCTACCTGGGTCATCCTCGGCTGGCAGCACAATCCACCGAAGGCCATCACCGACGCCGTCGACAAGCAGCGGATGCTCGTCGTCGACGGCCTCTCCGACCGCTTCCCGCACATCACCGACCGCGAGTCGGACTGGGGCTCGACGCCGTACACCTTCGGCTCGATCTGGAACTTCGGCGGCCATACGGCTCTCGGCGCCAACACCCCGGACTGGGCCGACCTCTTCGAGAAGTGGCGCACCAAGGACGGCAGCGCCTTGCGCGGCATCTCACTCATGCCGGAGGCCGCCGACAACAACCCCGCCGCTTTCGAGCTCTTCTCCGAACTGGCTTGGCGGGTGAGCGGCTTGGATCTCTCCGCCTGGTTCGCCGAGTGGTCGGCCTACCGTTACGGAGCCGCCGATCCGCACGCGTCGGCCGCCTGGGACGTGCTGCGCCGCACCGCCTACGGCACGACCCGCGCCGACGGGTGGGCCGAGGGCGCCGACGGACTCTTCGGGGCGCGGCCCGACCTCGCCGCGAAGTCGGCGGCGGCCTGGTCACCGAAGTCCCTGCGCTACGACCCGGACGACTTCGAACCCGCGCTCGGCGAACTCCTCGCGGTACGGCGGGATCTGCGGCGCTCGTCGGCGTACCGGCGCGACCTGCTCGACGTCGCCCGGCAGGCCCTCTCCCATCGCAGCCGCGTCCTGCTGCCGCACATCGAGGAGGCGTACGACGCCGGCAACACCGCCCGCTTCCACACGCTCACCCGCGACTGGCTCTCCCTCATGACCTTGCTCGACCGGCTCCTGGCGACCGACTCCCGTCATCTGCTGGGCCGTTGGGTCGCGGACGCACGTATGTGGGGCGTGGGCGAGGAGGAGCGGGATCGGCTGGCGTACGACCAGCTCTCCCTGCTGACGGTGTGGGGCGACCGCGCGGCCAGTAAGGCGGGGCTGCACGATTACGCCAACCGGGAGTGGGCGGGTCTGGTCGGCGGCCTCTACCGCCACCGCTGGTCCCTCTACTTCGACAAACTCAGCACCGCCCTCGCGGAGGGCCGCGCGCCCGCCGAGATCGACTGGTTCACCGTCGACAACACCTGGGCCCACCACCCGGGCCACCTGGCGACCCGCCCTTCGGGCAGCACGTACGCGGTCGCCGCGGTGGTGCGGGGGCGGCTCTCGGGCGGCGCCGTGCGTGGGGCCCGCAGGCCGGTTCACGACCCGCGGGCCCATCGTGGCCGAGAGCGCAGTTCCCCGCGCCCCTGAAGGGGCGCCGCGCTCAGGACTCAGGCGCGCGGGCACTCCTTCCACGCCAGGTGGTACACCGTGCTGATGTCCCCGTCCGTCGAGTCCATCGTCATGAAGCTCGACTTCGCCGGATCGGATGTCCCGCCGTCCACCCGCAGCTCGGTGTTGATGTTGAAGTTCCGCTTCACCCCGCACGGAGCCCAGACGAGCTGCGCCCAGTCCGTCGAGTCCGTCGCCTGCCAGTTGTCGCTGTAGGCGCCCTTGAACTCATGGCTGATGGACGTCGTCTGGGGTGAGCCCTGGAAGTAGTACGAGGCCTTCTCCTTACCCTTGGCGCCCGCCTGGAGCGAGGCGTAGCCGCGATAGTCGGCGCTGGCGATCGCGTACGTGAAGCCCTGCGGGACATGCACGATGAGGTTGAGCTGGCAGTTGCGACGGAAGGCCGTGGGGTCGGCCCCCGCACCCGTACGGGCGAGGTAGTCGCTGTAGGTGACCGTGAAGGCCGTGTTGTCCTGGGAGACGGCGACGGCCGCGGTGCCCAGCGGGCACCCGGAACCGTTCACCGTGGCGACCTCGATCACGATCTTGTCCGGGGGAGGGTCCAGGATCGTGGACGTGTCCTGAGCGGGGAGCGTCGAGCCGAAAAGCGCCACGAGGGCGCCGCTCAGCAGCAGTGCACCGGCCATGGTTCTCCATTCCATTTCTGAGGAGGGGGGTTGGAGAGCTGCCTGTGATGCGTGGAACGCATTGCGGTGCCTGGAGCGGATTGCGTGAGCGAGGGGGAGCGTACGGACCCGTGGGGCCGGCGGCCAGAGCGAGGTCCGGCCATTCGGTGCCGCGGACTCATCGTCGCTTGACGGGTATACGTCATCCCCAATCTCTGGTAGGAAACCTTCCTAACAGACGCGGAACCGTGAACTCCCTTATCTGGAGGCCCTCGTGGAGACCCCCCACATACGCCCGCGCACCACCGACACCCCCCGTAACAGCTCCCGCCGCAAGCTGCTCGCCTTCATGGGCGCCGCGGCCGTCGCGGGCCCGCTCCTCGCCACGCAGACGGCGAACGCGACCCAGACCTCGTCCCGGTCCACCTCGCCCCGGCCCACCGCCCCGCGGATCTCCGCGGGCGGGCTCGACGACCCGGCGAAGAAGGAGATCGCGATGCAGATCGTCTGCAGCGCGGAGAACTCCTCCCTCGACTGGAAGAAGCAGTATCGATACTGCGAGGACATCGACGACGGCCGCGGCTACACCGCGGGCATCATCGGCTTCTGTTCCGGCACCGGCGACATGCTCGACCTGGTCGAGCTCTACACGCAGCGCAAGCCGGGGAACGTCCTGGCCAAGTACCTCCCGGCGCTGCGCCGGGTCGACGGCACCGACTCGCACGACGGCCTCGACCCGAACTTCAAGCGCGACTGGGAGCGGGCCGCCGACACCGACGCGGAGTTCCGCAAGGCGCAGAACGACGAGCGCGACCGCGTCTACTTCAACCCCGCGGTCAAGCAGGGCAAGACGGACGGCATCGGCGTCCTCGGCCAGTTCTGCTACTACGACGCGATCGTCATGCACGGCGACGGCGGCGACTCCACCAGCTTCCGCAACATCCGCAAGCGCGCCCTGCGTTCGGCCAAGCCGCCGGCCCAGGGCGGCGACGAGGTGACGTACCTGAACGCCTTCCTCGACGCGCGCGTCTGGGCGATGAAGCAGGAGGAGGCCCACGAGGACACCAGCCGGGTCGACACCGCGCAGCGGGTGTTCCTGAAGAAGCGGAACCTCAACCTGGACACGCCGCTCGACTGGAAGGTCTACGGGGACCCGTACCACATCGGATGAGTCGGACGCGCGGGGCGCCCTCGGCGTCCCGCGCGCCCGCGCCCCCCTCTTGCCTCTTCCCTCTCACCTCTTGCCTCGCGGTGGTTGAACTGGGTACGGTCCCCGCCAACTTCCCGTCTACGCGCGTCATCACAGCCGTCCCTGCGTTCGACCTGCGCTCGATCCGCACCGAGGTGAGAGATCTCCATGTTCCTCCGTACGGCCACGACCGTGCTGACCGCGACAGCCGCCCTCCTGTCGGCGGGCGGCCTCACGGCGTCCGCGGCGCACGCCCCGAGCGGCGGCTGGCAGAAGGTCGGCGACGACATCAGGTCCGGCATCAGCGGGCTCGCCGTCACGAGCGGCGGCCACCGGCACGGGCGGACGGACGCCGTCGTCGTGCGCGACAACAAGAAGCCCGGCGAGAACCGCGTCGCCCGGCTGACCTACCGCCCCGGCGCCGACGGCGACCGCTCCACCGCCACCCACGTCACACCGCTCGCCTGGGCGGGCACCGCGGAGCCCGTCGACCTGGAGGCGATCGAGGCGGTGCCGGGCGCCCACGACGAGTACGTGGCCCTGGCCAGCCGCGGCCTGGTCTACCACCTCAAGGTGTCCGGGTCCGGGGTCGAGGTCCTCGACACCTCCCCGCTCCCCGGGATAGCCGACGGCGACAACTACGAGAGCTTCGCGCTGACCTCGCGGCACGGAGAGATGGCCGCGGTCTGGGCGGACCGGGGCGCGGGCAAGAAGCGTCCTGCGACGCTGCACGCCGCGCCCTTCTCCTTCAACCGGTACGGCGAGGCCGACTTCGGCCCGGTCGCCACGGCCCGGCTCCGCGCCCCCTACCCGACCGGTGACGTCCGGCACGCCTCGGACATCTCCGTCACGCCCTCGGGCCGCCTCGTGATCAGCTCGGCGTCCGACGCGGGCGACGACGGCCCCTTCGCCTCGGCGGTCCTGAACGCGGGCAAGCTTTCCGTGAGCCGCTCCGGCACGGTGCGGCTGTCCGTCGCCAAGTCCCCCGAGGTCGTACGGAAGTTCAAGGGCGTCAAGATCGAGGCGGTCGAGTGCGCGCCGGGCGCCGGCGGCAGGGCCGTGCTCGGCACGGACGACGAGAACGCGGGTGGCTCGGTCAACTCCGCGCCGGTGTGCGGGAAATAGGGGTGTTACGGTCCCGGCATGTCCGAGATCGAGATACCCGAGGCCGAGCACCCCAAGGCCGAAATCGACGCACTGACCGCCGAGTTCTTCGGGGCCTTCGACAACCGCGGCGGCAAGGCCGCGGACGTCGCCAGGATCCGACGGCTCATGCTGCCCGGCGGCGTGATCGTCGTGACGGGACCGCAGTACGCGGCCTACACCGTGGAGGAGTTCATCGAGCCCCGCGAGCGGCTGCTCACCGAAGGACGTCTCGTCGAGTTCGCCGAGTGGGAGGTCTCGGAACGCACCGACATCGCCGGCGACATCGCGTGCCGGTTCGGCGAGTACGCCAAGGCGGGCGTCATGGACGGCGAGCCGTTCGAGGGCGGCGGCACGAAGACGATGCAGTTCGTCCGCACGCCGGAAGGCTGGCGGATCGCCGCGTTCTCCTGGTACGACCACCCCTGAAGGCGGCCGTTCAGCCGAGGCTCGGGGTGGTCCGGGAGGACGTGATCCGCCAGGTCCCGTCCTCCTTCACCAGCACGTGCGTGAGGCGTCCCGCGGAGGCGGGCAACGGGGTCACCGCCTCAAGACGGGTGGCCACGTCGGCGAACGGTGACGTCCGTGCCTGACGCATCGCTACGCATGACGGCTCCCCGTGGCGGTCTGGAGCGGGACGCCCCCTGCGGGCTTCCCCGCTCCGCATCCTCGGACCTCAGGAACACGTGAGGTCAAGCGATCGGACCACGAGGACTGCACGCGATGCTGCCCTTCGGTTCCTGGCCCCGACGGGGGTCCTGAGGGCAGAGTGGGTCGCTCTGTACCTGGAGGAGTCCCGTTGCGCGACCATGACCACGCCGCAAAGCACGACGCCGCGAAGGCGCGGACCGCGGCCCGCAGACCCGCGGCCCCGGCCGACGCCCCGCTCCACGGGCTCCTCGCCCTGCAAGGGGCGGCGGGCAACGCGGCCGTCGTCCAGATGCTCCGCAAGGACGGCCGCGCCGGGGAGCAGGAGCAGCACCGGCACGGGGCGGGCTGCGGCCACCAGCAGGAGGAGCGGCCCGCGGTGCAGCGCGCGCCCGGCCGGGACCCCAACGCGATGGACGTCGACGCGCGGGACTTCTCCGACGCCGAGGAGCTGTCGGACGGCGGGATGGACTCGGAGGCGGACGAGTACGACTACGCGACGTTCATGGCGGAGCGCGGCAAGTACCCGCGCGAGACCACGCCGACGCCGCAGCCCGCGGTGGGGTTCGGGGAGAGTACGTACGGCCCTGATCCCGGCAAGGTGAAGTCGATGCGCGAGGACAGGAAGCAGGGGCGCCCGCTCCCGCCGTTGCGCTACCGCAAGGACAACGAGCTGCTTTACCGGTGGGACAAGCGGACGCCCGACGAGATCCTCGGCAAGGGGTTCGACGCCTGGAACGAGAAGCTGCCCGCCAGCCTGCGGCACTACCAGAAGCTGCTCCAGAAGACCGGTTTCGTCAGCACCACCCGATCGCCGGGCGGGTACGTGCCCGACTGGGCACGGCAGCCCGACGGCAGCGGCTACCGCTATGTGATCAGTGCTCCCGGCGGCATCGACCTGGTGGACACGCTGGGCACCACGGCCTTCGTCCAGCAGCAGGAGGTCATCTTCTGGCGTGGCATGCAGGCCGGCCACATCCTGCGTGCGGAGTTGTGCGACAAGAACGGCAACATCCTCAAGGTGATCCCGGCCGGTGGCGGTGCGGCGCCGGATCAGGCGGACGCCATGGACATCGACAGCTGAACAGCGGCCCCTCGCACGGCACTTGACCGCGCGAGGGGCCACCGCCCCGGAGGAGTTCGGACCGGGTAGGTCGCCGGTGGCTCAGTGCGCCACGGCCTGCCCCGGCACGCGCGTCTCGGCGATCTCCCTGCCGGGCTCCATCGGAGCCGTCACGTCGTCCTCCTCGCGGCCCTTGCCGATGTGGTTGAAGACCAGGTTCAGGAGCACGGCGGCCACGCAGCCCGTCGAGATGCCCGAGTCCAGGATGATCTTCGCGGTCTCCGGGAACGCGTGGTAGAACTCCGGCGCGGCGATCGGGATCAGGCCGACGGCCAGCGAGACGGCGACTATGAGGACGTTGTTGTCCCGCTCCAGGTTGGCCTTGACCAGCGTCTGGATGCCGCTCGCCGCGACCGAGCCGAAGAGCACGACGCCCGCGCCGCCGAGGACCGGGCGCGGCACGACCGCGATCAGCGAGGCGGCCATCGGGCACAGGCCCATCAGGACCAGGAAGCCACCGCCGGCGGCGACCACGTAACGGCTGCGGATCTTCGTCATCGCGACCAGGCCGATGTTCTGCGCGAAGGCGCTGCACATGAAGCCGTTGAAGAGCGGGCTGAGCGCGGAGCCGAGGGTGTCGGCGCGCAGTCCGGCCGCGATGGTCTTCTCGTCGGCGGGCCGCTCCACGATCTCGCCGAGGGCCAGCATGTCGGCCGTCGACTCCGTCATGGAGACGACCATGACGACGCAGAGGGAGACGATCGCGGCGGCTGCGAACTGGGGGGCGCCGAAGTGGAACGGCGTCGGGAAGCCCACGACGTCCGCGTCGCCGATCGGGCCGAAGTCGGTGGCGTCGAAGGGGATCGCGATGACGGTGCCGATGACGAGGCCGAGCAGGACCGCGATCTGCTTGACGAAGCCGGTGGTGAAGCGGCGAAGGAGCAGGACGACGACGAGGGTGATGCCCGCGAGGCCCAGGTTCTTCATGGAGCCGTAGTCGTGGGCGCCGGGGACGGGTCCCTGTGCCCAGCCGAAGGCGACCGGCATCAGTGAGATGCCGATGAGGGTGATGACCGTGCCGGTCACCACGGGTGGGAAGAAGCGGACCAGCTTCGAGAAGAACGGGGCGGCGATGAAGCCGAGCACGCCCGCCACGATCACCGCGCCGAAGATGAGCGGCAGCGCGTCGTCCTTGTTGTCGGTCGATTCGACGACCGCGAGCATGGGCGCGACACCGGCGAAGGTGACGCCGTTGACGAAGGGCAGCCGGGCGCCGATCTTCCAGAACCCGAGGGTCTGCAGGAAGGTCGCGAGGCCCGCGGTGAAGAGGCAGGCACCGGTGAGGAAGGTGAGTTCCTTGGGCGAGAGGCCGATCGCGGCACCCACGATGAGCGGCGGCGCGACGACGCCCGCGTACATGGCGGCGACGTGCTGGAGGCCGGTGGTCGCCATCTTCATCGCGGGGAGCTTCTCGTCGACCGGATGTATGGCGGTTCCGCCGTCGCTTCCGGGTGGCTCAGGGGTGGTGCCTTGCTTGGTGAACCTGGGCTGAGTGGCCACTGTGGCTCCTCCGGTTGTTTTCCGGTCCCGGCGGGGCCGCCGGCACTTTTCGCTTCTGGGAGGTGGTGCGTGGTGCAAGGACTTGCTCGGTGTGCAGTTGTGGGAAATGCGCCCAGGTAGTACTGACCGCCCCGGGAACGCGAAGCTTTGGGCCGCGTTCCGGGGCGGCACTTGAGCAGCCCGCTCGGCTGCTCAAGTCCGGTCAGGGGCCGTCCCCCCTGACCGGAGTTCTCGGTGTCAGCTCCCGGCGGCGATCCGCGCGAGTCGCTGCGCCTGGTCCCGCGTGGAGCGGGCGATGGCGTCCTCGTCGGCGTGCAGCAGGCGGCCGTCCTCGACGACCGGCCTGCCGTTGACGAGGGAGAGCGTGACCGGGGCCGCCGCGCCGAAGACGATGGCGGTCACCGGGTCGGCGATGGACGAGTGTCCGATGCCGTCGATCTTCCAGAGGACGAGGTCGGCGAGCTTGCCGGCCTCAAGCGAGCCGATCTGCGCGGCACGGCCGAGGACCTGCGCGCCGCCGTACGTGCCGAGGCGCAGCGCCTGACGGGCGGTCAGGGCGGCCTCGCGGTGGGCGCCGAGGCGGTTGATCAGCAGCGCGTTGCGCAGCTCGGTGTGGAGTTCGCCGGACTCGTTGGACGCGGTGCCGTCGACACCGAGGCCGACCGGGACGCCCGCCTTCAGCATGTCGGGCACCCGGGCGATGCCGGCCGCGAGGCGGGCGTTGGAGGACGGGCAGTGCGCGACGCCCGTGCCGGTGCGGGCGAACGCGGCGATGTCGGAGTCGTTCATGTGGACGCAGTGCGCCATCCACACGTCCTCACCGAGCCAGCCGGTCGACTCGAAGTAGTCGGTCGGGCCCTTGCCGAAGAGCTCGTGGCAGAACTTCTCCTCCTCGACCGTCTCGCTGCCGTGGGTGTGCAGGCGTACCCCCAGGCGGCGGGCCAACTCGGCGCCCTGCTGCATGAGTTCGGTCGAGACGGAGAACGGCGAGCAGGGCGCGACGGCGACCTGGGTCATCGCGTCGAAGGAGGCGTCGTGGTGCTTCTTGACGGTCTCCTCGGTCGCGGCGAGCGCGCCCTCCAGGGTCTCGACGGCGAAGTCCGGCGGCAGGCCGCCGTCCTTCTCGCTGCGGTCCATGGAGCCGCGGGCCAGGGTGAAGCGGACGCCCATCTCGGAGGCGGCGCGGATGATGGAGCCGGAGAGGTCGCCGGAGCCCCGCGGGAAGACGTAGTGGTGGTCCATGGCGGTGGTGACACCGCCGCGGGCCATCATGCCGAGGGAGCCCTGCGCGGCCGTGTACGTCATCTGCTCGTCGATGCGCGCCCAGGTCGGGTAGAGCGCCACCAGCCAGTTGAACAGGTTGTGGTCGGTGGCCAGGCCCCGGGTGATCCACTGGTAGAAGTGGTGGTGCGTGTTGATCAGGCCGGGGGTGACCAGGTGGCCGGTGGCGTCGACACGGCGCACCACGTTCGCCAGGCCCTCGGGGGCCTTGCCCGCGCCGATCGACTCGATCTTGTTGCCGGCGACGACGACGTATCCCGAGGCGTACTCGGTGTCGTTGGCGTCGACCGTCGCGATGGCGGCGTTCTCGATGACGATGCGCTCTACGGCGCCTTCCCGGGTTGCCGATGCTGCAGCCATGGTGCTTCCTTCTCTACTGGTGGCGATGCGATGTGGGCACGGCATGACCCTAGGAAGATTTGAGTGCCGCGGCCGCGCTCCGCGCGCCGCCACGGGTGCCGAGATGGTGGAAGAACAGGTTGAGCGAGACCGCCACGAGCGCACCGGCGCTGATGCCGGAGCCGAGCACGGTCTGGGCCCACGCGGGGAAGTCCGCGTAGAAGGTGGGCGCGGCGAGCGGGATGATGCCCGCCCCGAGCGACACGGCCACCAGGATGATGTTGGAGCTGTCGTCGAGGCCCGCCTCGGAGAGCGTACGGATGCCGCTGACCGCGATGGAGCCGAAGAGGACGATGCCCGCGCCGCCGAGGACCGGCATGGGGACCACGTTGACGACCGCGCCGAGCACCGGGAAGGCGCCGAGGACGATGAGCGCGCCACCGGCGACGGCGACGACGTACCGGCTGCGCACCCGGGTCAGCGAGACCACACCGACGTTCTGCGCGAAGGCGGAGGTCGGGAAGCCGCCGAAGACGGGGCCCACCAGGGTGGCGATGCCGTCGGTGCGCAGGCCACGGGTGATCGTCCTCCCGTCGGTCTTGCGCTCGCAGATCTCGCCGAGGGCGAGCATGCCGGCCGCGGACTCGGTCATCAGGACGAGCATCACGATGCAGAGCGAGAGGATCGCGGCGGGCTGGAAGACGGGCGCGCCGGAGGCGAACGGCGTGGGCAGGGCGGCGAGCGGGGCCGTCTGCACCGATGTGAAGTCGGCCATGCCGAAAGGGATCGCGGCGAGCGTGCCGATGAACAGCCCGGCGAGCAGGGCGACTTGCTTGAAAAAGCCGCGGCCGAAGCGCTGGAAGAGCAGGATCACGACGAGCGTGAAGGCGGCGAGCGCCAGGTACCTCATGTTGCCGAACGTCGGGTCACTCTCGTCGCCGCCCTGGGCCCACTTCACGGGCACCGGCATCAGTGTGACGCCGATGAGGGTGATGACGACGCCGGTGACCAGCGGCGGGAAGAAGCGCAGCAGCTTGCCGAAGAAGGGGCCGACGGCGAGGCAGAAGACGCCGGCGACCATCACCGCGCCGTAGATCGCGGGGAGTTGGTCGCCCTTGGCGTTGGTCTCGGCGATGGCGAGGATCGGCGCGATACCGGCCGAGGAGGCGGCGTTCACGAACGGCAGGCGGTTGCCGACGAAGCCCTTGACGCCGAGGGTCTGCAGGATGGTGGCGAGACCGGCGATCAGCAGACCGGCGGCGATCAGCCGGGTCTGGGCCACGGTCTCCAGGCCGCAGGCCTGGCCGATGATGAGCGGAGGGGTGACGACACCCGCGTACATGGCGGCGATGTGCTGGAGCGCGGCGGGGACGAGCCGCGAGGGGTGGAGCTTCTCATCCACCGGGTGACAGGGGGCAGTTGCTGCGCTGTCAGCTACGTCCGGTGGGGTGGAACACGGGCCTTCGGCTGGTGCCGGCCCCTTTGCAGGCTGTGCCATTGCTGTTCCCTCCGGTGTGGCGCGCCCCCGCCCACTGCGGTGGAGCGGGGGCGCGCATCCCGCGTCAGAGGTTGGTCATGTCGACCGGGATCTTCGGCTCGACGCCGTCCCGCAGGATCGTGGCCTCGATGAGGCCGTACGGGCGGTCGGCGGCGTAGTAGACGGCTCCGTCCTTGGCGGCGTTGTCGAGGCCGAAGGGCGAGAGGTCCTGACGGAAGTGGTGCTTGTTGGGCGCGGAGAAGCGGATCTCGTCGATCTCGCTGCGGTTGTTGATGACCCGCGAACCCATCTGGTACAGCGTCTGCTGAAGCGACAGCGAGTAGGTCTCCACGAAGGCGTGCAGGATGTGCTTCTTCGCCTGCTCGTAACTCCGCTCCCAACTCGGCATGCGCTGCTCGTCGTTGGTCCAGTTGTGCCGCCACCAGGTGGACAGGGAGGTGGCGAGGATGCGGTCGTAGTCTTCCTGGAGCGTCGTGTACTTGTCCTTGATGTAGCCCCAGAACTCGGAGTTCGTGGAGTTCATCACGGTCAGGTCCTTCAGACCCGAGAGGACCTCGAAGTTCTCGCCGTCATAGGTAATCTGGGCGAGCCGCGTCTCCTGGCCCTTGCGGACGAAGGAGTGCTTGACCTCGTCGGCGCCTATGAACTTGGAGTTGCTGTCGGAGCCGCCGATGCGCTCCCAGCTGTACTCCTCGATGCGGATGCGCGCGCGGTGGATCGAGGGCTGGCTGTCCACGAAGTGCCGGGCGAGGTGGATGCCGTACTGCTCGGCGGACTCGATGCCGTATTCCTTGGCGAACGCGAAGCAGGTGTTCTTCGTCGTGTCCGTCGGCAGGCAGTTGGCGTTCGAGCCGTTGTAGTGCACGTCGTCCAGGTCGCCGGAGAGGGCGACGGAGACGTTCAGGTCCTTGATGTGATGGGTGTCGCCGTCCCGCGTGATCTTTACGACCCGGTTCTCAGCCTTGCCGTACTGGTTCTGTCCCAGAATGGTGGGCATGTCTGCTAGCTCCCTCGGTAAACGGAGTAGCCGAACGGGTTGAGCAGCAGCGGTACGTGGTAGTGCTCGCCCGGCGTGACGGCGAACGTGATCGCCACCTCCGGGAAGAACGCTCCGGTCGCACCGCTGTCCCGATTCGCGGGGGCGTCCTGCTGCGCCTCGGCTTGCTGGTTGTTCTTGGTCAGGAAGTACGCCTCGGTCTCGAAGTCGAGACGTACGTGTGTGACACCTTCCGGCAGCGCCGGGAGGTCCTTGCAGCGCCCGTCCGCGTCGGTCGCGCTGCCGCCGAGCGCCAGCCACTCGGCGTCCGGGCCGCTGCGGGCGCACAGCGAGATGGCGACGCCCTCGGCGGGGCGTCCGACGCTGGTGTCCAGGATGTGCGTGGACACCGAGGCGGTCGTTTCCGTGCTCATGCGGCTTCCTCTTCCAGGAGGCGGGTCAGGCGGATGCGGTTGATCTTGCCCAGCTCGGAGCGGACGATCTCCCGCTCCTGTTCGGGCGAGTTGCCGATCCGCTCCTTGACCGCGTCCCGCATCTGCTCACCGGTGCGACCGGTGGCGCAGATCAGGAAGACGTGTCCGAACTTGTCCTGGTAGGCCAGATTCAGTTCGAGCATCTCGGCCTGGAGTTCCGCCGAGGCGCCCGCCATGCCCCGCTGCTCGCGGGACGAGGTCGGGTCCCCGGGCTTCGGGCGGCCGATCGGCGGGTGCCCCGCCATCGCCTCGGCGAGATCCTCCGCGGTGAGCTCGGCCATGGCGGCGTCGCTCGCGGCGAAGAGGGCTTCGGCGGTGGCGTAGGGGCGCCGGGAGAGCAGTTTGCTTCCCCAGGCCGAGGAGGCGCAGGCCTCGTGGAGCGCGGCGGTGGCCGCGGCCTCCTCCAAGGCGTTGAACCGGGTGAGACCCGCGGGGGGTGTGGGGGCTTCCCCCGCAAAGCGCTGTGTACTCGAAGTCACGGGGAGCCTCCGTGGCCTTGTGCTGGACGGGCTGCGGAACAGCTAAGACCTTCAACAACGCAGCGTCAACACTTTGTTGAAATAACTTGAACAAAGAAGCCGCCACCCGGCAATACGGGTGACGGCTCGGCTGCACAGCGTGACTCGCGGCAGAGGGGCAGCGGGGCAACTGGGGGCGGTCAGTCGCCCTTCGCGGCATTTTCCCTGTTCAGGTAGTTGTACACGGTGAAACGCGAGACGCCCAGGGCGCCCGCCACCGTCTCCACGCCGTGCCGGACGGAGAACGCGCCGCGCGCCTCCAGGATCCGTACGACCTCCTGCTTGGACTTGCGGTCAAGCTCAGAGAGGGGACGGCCCTGCTTGCGCTCAAGGGCGAGCAGGATGTGGTCGAGGGAGTCGGCGAGCTGCGGCAGCCGCACGGCCACCACGTCCTCGCCCTCCCAGCTGAGCACCACATCGTCGGTCCCCGCCTCGTCGGGCGGCACCATCTCGCCGCCCATGGCGTCCACCAGCGGCTTCACCGCGGCGACGAAGGGGTCGTCCCCGAAACCGGTCACTTATCCGCCTCCCCCGGGTCCGCCGGACCGCCCGGCTCGCCGATCACGTTGACCTGGAGCGAGACGCGAGTGGCGCCGGCACCCAGGGACCGGCGCAGCATGGCGTCGACGGCGGTCAGCACCGCGTCGACGTCCCCCTCCGCCGTATTGCCGAAGGGACCTACGTCCACGGCGTCCAGCGGGGCTCCCTGTATGACCTCGCGGGCCACCAGCGCATGCGCGGGTGCCTCGTCGAGATCGAAGGGTTCGGTTGTGAACTCCACTCTCAATCGCACGCTCAACAACCTAGCGCCGCCGCTCGAATTTTCGGCAGTCCCCTCTTGACAGCTTCCGCAGATCGCAGGCAGTCTTCCATCAAGCAGAAATGAACTTCCGCAATACGGAAGGAGCGCGGAAGCCCCATGGGATACTCCGACCAGCGCTTCAATGTGAACCTGTCGATCCTCTTCACCGAGCTCCCGCTCCTGGAGCGCCCCGCGGCCGCCGCGAAGGCGGGCTTCGGCGCGGTCGAGCTGTGGTGGCCCTGGGTCGACGCCCCCACCCCCGAGCAGTCCGAGCTCGACGCCCTGAAGAAGGCGATCGAGGACGCGGGCGTGCGGCTCGTGGGCCTGAACTTCTACGCCGGGCAGCTGCCGGGCCCGGACCGCGGCGCCCTGTCGATCCCCGGCGAGGAGAGCGAGAAGTTCCGCGCCAACCTCGCGGTGGCGGCGGACTTCGCGAAGTCCCTCGGCTGCACGGCGCTGAACGCGCTGTACGGCAACCGCGTCGACGGCGTGGACCCGGCCGTCCAGGACGAACTCGCCCTGGAGAACCTGGTGCTCGCGGCCCGCGAGGCCGACCGCGTCGGCGCGATCCTGCTGATCGAGGCGCTGAACGCCCCCGAGTCGCCCAAGTGCCCGATCGTGAGCGCCCCCAAGGCGATCGAGATCGTGGACAAGGTGAACGCGGCCACCGGCCTCGGCAACGCCAAGTTCCTGATGGACCTGTACCACCTGTCCATGAACGGCGAGGACCTCCCCGCGGTCATCGAGCAGTACGCGGCCAGGACCGGCCATGTGCAGATCGCGGACAACCCCGGCCGCGGCGCCCCCGGCACCGGCTCGCTCCCCCTCGAGGGCCTTCTCGACCAGCTCAAGAAGGCGGGTTACGACGGGTGGGTCGGCCTGGAGTACAAGGCAGGCGACCGCCCGAGCGCCGAGGCCTTCGACTGGCTGCCCGCCGAGGCCCGCGCCGCGCGCTGAGCGCCAACACCCCGACGTACGACAGCAGTTAGAGAGGCACCCTCATGAGCAACCTTCCCAAGATCGCGTGGATCGGCCTCGGCATCATGGGCTCCCCCATGTCCGAGAACCTGATCAAGGCGGGTTACTCCGTCACCGGCTACACCCTGGAGCAGGACAAGCTGGACCGGCTCTCGGCCGCCGGCGGCACCGCCGCGAAGTCGATCGCGGAAGCCGTCAGGGACGCCGACGTGATCGTCACGATGGTGCCCGCGTCCCCGCAGGTCGAGGCCATCGCGTACGGTCCTGACGGCATCCTGGAGAACGCGAGGTCGGGCGCGCTGATCGTCGACATGTCGTCGATCACCCCGCAGACCTCCGTGGACCTGGCCAAGGCCGCCAAGGAGAAGGGCCTGCGCGTCCTGGACGCCCCGGTGTCCGGCGGCGAGGCCGGTGCCATCGAGGCCGTGCTCTCCATCATGGTCGGCGGCGAGCAGGCCGACTTCGACGAGGCCAAGCCGCTCCTCGACGCCCTGGGCAAGACCATCGTGCTGTGCGGCCCGCACGGCTCGGGCCAGACCGTGAAGGCCGCCAACCAGCTCATCGTCGCCGTCAACATCCAGGCGTGCGCCGAGGCCGTGGTCTTCCTGGAGAAGTCCGGCGTGGACCTGAAGGCCGCGCTCGACGTCCTCAACGGCGGTCTCGCCGGCTCGACCGTGCTGACCCGCAAGAAGGACAACTTCCTGAACCGCGACTTCAAGCCCGGTTTCCGGATCGACCTGCACCACAAGGACATGGGCATCGTCACCGACGCCGCCCGCAACGTCGGCGCCGCCCTGCCGGTCGGCGCGGTCGTCGCCCAGCTCGTCGCCTCGCTGCGTGCGCAGGGTGACGGCGGCCTGGACCACTCCGCCCTGCTGCGCTCCGTCGAGCGCCTCTCGGGCGCCGAGCTCTAACCACCCGGAGCTCTCCCACGAACTTCCGGGCCGCGGTGGCGCTGACACCTGTCCTGTCGCGCCCAGGCGTCGCCGCGGCCCGGAACCCTCTGCCATGCCTCACGCCTCATCCTCACGCCCCATGCCGTGAACAAGACCCACCCAAAAACTTCAACAAACTGTTGACGTAGCTGCTCAGGGCTCCATACGCTCCCGAACACCGTCGTCAGTCGAAGCAGTTCCGTACGGAAGGTCAACCCCGCCACCATGTCGAAGCGTGTGCTCACGACCGAGTCCGGCGCCCCCGTCGCCGACAATCAGAACTCCGCCACCGCCGGCGTCGGTGGCCCGATCCTCCTCCAGGACCAGCACCTCCTGGAGAAGCTGGCCCGCTTCAACCGTGAGCGCATCCCGGAGCGCGTCGTGCACGCCCGTGGCTCCGGCGCGTACGGCTACTTCGAGGTGACCGACGACGTCACCGGCTTCACGCACGCCGACTTCCTCGGCGAGATCGGCAAGCGCACCGAGGTCTTCCTGCGCTTCTCGACCGTGGCCGACAACCTCGGCGGCGCGGACGCCGTCCGTGACCCACGCGGCTTCGCGGTGAAGTTCTACACCGAAGAGGGCAACTACGACCTCGTCGGCAACAACACCCCGGTGTTCTTCATCAAGGACCCGCTGAAGTTCCCCGACTTCATCCACTCCCAGAAGCGCGACCCCTTCACGGGCAAGCAGGAGCCGGACAACGTCTGGGACTTCTGGGCGCACGCCCCCGAGGCCACGCACCAGGTCACCTGGCTGATGGGCGACCGCGGCATCCCCGCCTCGTACCGCCACATGAACGGCTACGGCTCGCACACCTACCAGTGGACGAACGCCAAGGGCGAGGCCTTCTTCGTCAAGTACCACTTCAAGACGAACCAGGGCATCCGCTGCCTCTCCGCCGAGCAGGGCGCCGAGATCGCGGGCAAGGACCCCAACTCGCACCAGACGGACCTGCTCCAGGCCATCGAGCGCGGCGTGAACCCGTCCTGGACGCTGCACGTGCAGGTCATGCCGGCGGCCGACGCGGCGGACTACCGCTTCAACCCGTTCGACCTCACCAAGGTGTGGCCGCACGCGGACTACCCGCTGCAGCGCGTGGGCCGACTGGTCCTCGACCGCAACCCCGACAACGTCTTCGCCGAGGTCGAGCAGGCCGCCTTCTCCCCGAACAACTTCGTTCCCGGCATCGGCCCCTCCCCCGACAAGATGCTCCAGGGCCGCCTGTTCGCCTACGCGGACGCGCACCGCTACCGCCTGGGCGTCAACCACACCCAGCTCGCGGTCAACGCCCCCAAGGCGACCAAGGCCGACAACTACGGCCGCGACGGCCTGATGGCGTCCAACGCCTACGGCCGCGACCGCAAGAACTACGAGCCCAACTCGTACGACGGCCCCGCCGAGACCGGCCGGCCGCTGTCCGCGCCGCTCGCGGTCGCCGGCTACACCGGCACGCACGCGGCCGCGACCCACACCAAGGACGACGACTTCTTCCAGGCGGGCGAGCTCTACCGCCTGATGTCCGAGGACGAGAAGTCGCGCCTGGTGGCGAACATCGCCGGCGGCCTGTCCCAGGTCTCCCGCGACGACGTCATCGAGAAGAACCTCGCCCACTTCCACGCCGCCGACGCCGACTACGGCAAGCGCGTCGAGGAGGCCGTCCGCGCCCTGCGCGAGGACTGAGCGAGTAACTCCCAGGCTGCGCCGGTGAGTTGACGGGAGGTCGACTCACCGGCGCTGAGCCCGAGCCGATGTCACGGACCCGGATGAGGGGTGGTACGTGACGCGGCCGGGCAGGCACGGTCCGCGGCGGCTCTGCGAGCCAGTGCGGTGGTCAAGGTCCGACGGCTTCCTTCTCGACCTGAGGGGAGGAAACCCCCGGTCCAATCGCAGCCGCCGCGGTCCCGGCCGACGCCCCCTTCGGGGCCCACAGACTCCGCCCGGCAGCGCGTATGCATGTTCCGCCAGTCGCGCGCGGTCGGGCGGTCACAACTCAAGAGCTCATGGCCAGAGCGCCGAGTACGGACGGTCCCGTACTCGGCGCTCTTCTTTGTGTGCGGTACGGGTGTGCGGTCCGGGCGCACGGTAACAGGTGTGCGGTAGCGGTGAGTTGCTCGCTGGGGATGTCGTAGGCGTCGCGGGTGTCGGACGGCCGCCATGGCTACGGAGTCGGCCCTGTAGGCCTGCTGCGACCCATGGGCGGATGCCTGCGTGTAGATGTGCGTGTGCGTGTGGGCGCGGAGGCGTGTGTCGCAGCCGCTGTCGGTGCCGTACCGCTCTCCTGGCGCCCCGGAGCCCCCGGAGAGCCCTCGGAGCCTCCGCACGCCAAAGGGGCGGCCCACCCCCCACGGGTGGGCCGCCCCAGTCGGTGGGCAGGCCGGTGTCAGACCTTCAGCGGGCGGATCGCCGTGGGCGCGTGGCCCGGCTCCGTGGCGAGTTCCTCGAACTCCTTGACCGCGCTGATGTCGGCCGTGGGGCTCATCGCGATGTTCGTGATGCGCTCCAGGATCGCCTCGACGACGACCGGCACCTGGTGCTCCTGGGCGAGCTTCTTGGCCTGCTCGAAGGCGGCCGCCAGCTCGTTCGGGTCGGTGACGCGGATCGCCTTGCAGCCCAGGCCCTCGGCGACCTTGACGTGGTCGACGCCGTAGACGCCGAGCTCGGGGCTGTTCTGGTTCTCGAACTCCAGGTTGACCTGGAAGTTGATGTCCAGGCCGATCTGCGCCTGGCGGATCAGGCCCAAGTAGGCGTTGTTCACCAGGACATGGACGTACGGGATGCGGTGCTGCGCGCCGACCGCCAGCTCCTCGATCATGAACTGGAAGTCGTAGTCCCCGGAGAGGGCGACGACCTGCGTGTCCGGGTCGGCCTTCGCGACGCCGAGCGCGGCCGGGATGGTCCAGCCGAGCGGGCCCGCCTGGCCGCAGTTGATCCAGTGGCGGGGCTTGTAGACGTGCAGCATCTGCGCGCCCGCGATCTGCGAGAGGCCGATCGTCGTGACGTAGCGCGTGTCCTTGCCGAAGGCCTTGTTCATCTCCTCGTAGACGCGCTGCGGCTTCATAGGGATGTTGTCGAAGTGCGTGCGGCGCTGGAGGGTCTCCTTGCGCTCCAGGTGCGAGGCGACCCACGCGGAGCGGTCGGGCAGCTCACCGGCCGCCTTCAGCTCCTTGGCGACCTCGACGAAGAGTTCGAGGGCGGCCTTGGCGTCGGAGGCGATCCCGTAGTCCGGGGCGAAGATCTTGCCGATCTGGGTCGGCTCGATGTCGACGTGCACGAACTTGCGGCCCTCGGTGTACACGTCCAGCGCGTACCCGGTGTGGCGGTTGGCCCAGCGGTTGCCGATGCCGAGGACGAAGTCCGACTCCAGGAACGTCGCGTTGCCGTAGCGGTGGCCGGTCTGCTGGCCCACCATGCCGGCGTTCAGGTCGTGGTCGTCGGGGATCGTGCCCCAGCCCATCAGGGTCGGCACGACAGGCGTGTCGGTCAGCTCGGCGAACTCGACAAGCAGGTCGGACGCGTCGGCGTTGATGATGCCGCCGCCCGCGACGATCAGCGGGCGCTCGGACTCGACCAGGAAGCGGATCGCCTTCTCGATCTGGGCGCGGGTCGCGGTCGGCTTGTAGACCGGCAGCGGCTCGTACGTCTCCGGGTCGAACTCGATCTCGGTCTGCTGGACGTCGATCGGCAGGTCGATGAGGACCGGGCCCGGACGGCCCGAGCGCATCAGGTGGAAAGCCTGCTGGAAGACGCCGGGGACCTGCGCGGCCTCCAGGACCGTGACGGCCATCTTCGTGACCGGCTTGGCGATCGTCGCGATGTCGACGGCCTGAAAGTCCTCCTTGTGCAGGAGGTGCGTCGGCGCCTGGCCGGTGATGCAGAGGATCGGGATCGAGTCACCGGTCGCGGAGTACAGGCCGGTGATCATGTCGGTGCCCGCCGGGCCCGACGTACCGATGCAGACACCGATGTTGCCCGGGTCGGCCCGGGTGTAGCCCTCGGCCATGTGCGAGGCGCCCTCGACGTGGCGGGCGAGGGTGTGGTCGATGCCACCGCCCTCCTTGAGCGCCTTGTAGAAGGGATTGATCGCGGCGCCCGGCACACCGAACGCGTTGACGACGCCTTCGCGCTTGAGGATCTCAACTGCCGCGCGTGCAGCGGTCATACGAGCCATGGGGTTCTCCTGCTTCGACAGCTTCGACAGCTCTTCGGCTGCCGGATTCGGCTGGCGGATCCGGCTCCCGTCGCGCCCCGCGGTGAGCTTCTGTTTCCGCATTGTGGAAATTTAGTTCTGCTATATGGAAGCAATGTAAGCGGGTGCGCCCGAGAGCGTCAAGAGAGATCCGGTGATTCGCCCGTCGCTACGCCCCTACGGCGCCCGTCGCTTCACCCGTTGCCCCAACTTGCGGCGGGCCGCCACCGCTTGGGTGGAGGATGAGGGCGGCGGGACACGGCGGGTCGGCTACGGCAGGCGGTGGTGATGACGGTGACGGACAGTGGCGTGCCGATACGGTGCCCCGGCTGCCGGCGCGAGCAGCTGTACGCGCCCCCGGCCTACCCCTGCGCGTGCGGCGCCCTCGTGACGCCTCCCGTGGCGCGCGGCGCGACGGCGGAGCCGGTCACCGACCGCACGTGGGCGGAGGAGTGGGTGGCGGTGCGGTGCGGGGCCTGCGGCCGCCGGAGCGAGTGGCCCCGGCCGGAGCTGGACTGCGCCTGCGGAGCGGTGCTGCGGGTGGCCGTGGTACTCGGCGGGGAGGGGGTGGACGGAACGGGCGGGCTCGACGGAACGGGCGGGCTCGACGGAGCGGGACCCGTCGAGGAGGGCCCCACCCTCCCCTCGCACATCCCGCTCCCCCGCACCGCCCCGCGCCCGCGGCCCACCTTCCGCCCCATGGCGATCCGCGACGGCCGCGACGCCGTGACCGTGGCCGCCCTGTACCTGCGGTGGCTCGGCTACCTGAACACGCGCAGCGCCGCCCGGCGCCCGCCCTCGGGGGCCCGGATCGCCGCGCGCGGACTGCTGGCGCAGGTCGACCCCGCCTCGCGGCCCACCACCCTGCGGGACATCGAGTGCCTGTGGCTGACCGCCATGACCGAGGCCGACGACACCCCCGTCACCTGCGTCTGCTTCTCCCTGTCCGGGTACACGGCCGGGGCCCGCATCCGCGCGGAAGCGCTCGGCGTACCCCTGTTCACCCTGGACGCGACCGGCACGCCCCAGCCGGTCAACGCCCCCGCGGACGAGCTGTTCGCCTCCGGGGCGTGAGCGGGGCCCGGGGCGTGCGGGGAGCCCGGCCCGCGCCCCGCAGATGCGCCAGGTGCCGGGCGAGCGCCAGCGCGGTCATCAGTGCGACGAGCCCGCACACCCCCGGCCAGCCGAAGGCGCCGTACGCCCGTACCGAGAGCCAGGAGCCGACGCTTCCGCCCAGGTAGGCGCAGGTCATGTAGGCCGTGTTGAGCCGGGCGCGCGCCTCGTCGCTGAGGCCGAAGATCCGTACCTGGTTGGCGACCGTGCCGGACTGCATCGCCACGTCGAGCAGCAGCGATCCCACCGCGAGCGCCGCGAGCCCCACCGCTCCGCCGAGCCCGCCGGCGAAGAGGACGGCGGACGCCACCAGGACGGCGACCATGCAGACCAGATTGACCGCGTCGGACCCCCGCCGGTCCACCTGCCGCCCCGCCACCGGCGTACAGATCATGGTCGCCGCGTTGACCAGGGCCAGCACGCCGACCGCCGACGCGCCCATCCCGTACTCGGGACCGGTAAGGAGCAGCGCGACGCCGGTCCACAGCGCGGAGAACCCGCCGAAGATCATCGCCTGGTAGAAGCCGGAGCGGCGCAGGTCCGGTTCGGTGCGCAGCAGGCGGAGGGACTCGGCGAGGAGTGCGGGGTAGCTCTGCCGGGACGGCGCGGTCGACCTCGGCAGCGCGCGGACGAGGACGCACGCGATGATCAGGGTGACGGCCGACGTCATCAGGTACGGGGCCCGCCAGCCCAGCCACTCCCCCACCGCGCCGCCGAAGACGCGCGAGAGCAGCATGCCGCCGATCGAACCGCTCAGCAGGGTGCCCGCGACGGCGCCGCGGCGTTCCTCGGGGACGAGGCCTGCCGCGGTGGGCGCGATGACCTGGGCGACGACGGTGGTGACACCGACGAGGACGCTCGCGACGAGCAGCGGCGGGAGCCCCGGCGCGGCACCGGCGCCGAGCAGGCCGAGCCCGGTGAGCGCGAGAAGCGTGACGATGAGCGTCCGGTACGGGATGCGGTCACCGAGCGGCACGAGCAGGAAGATGCCACCCGCGTAGCCGAACTGGGTGGCCGTCACGACGAGCGCCGCCGTGTCGGCCGAGACGTGCAGACCGTCGGCGACCAAGGGGCTGGCGGCCTGCGGGAAGTAGACGTTGCCGACGGCGACGCCACAGGTGACGGCGAGGAGCAGCACCATGCCGCGGCTGAGACCGGGCGGGCGGACCTTCGCCCCCGTCGCCCCCGCCTCTGTCCCCGTACCCGTGCCCGTGCCCGTGCCCGTAGTACCCGTACCCGATCTCTCGGGCTCGCCGGTCTTCGGCAACTGCACACTCACCTCACGGGATCGGCTGACGGACCGGCCCACGATCGCCGGTCGGCCCCCGGCCGCACAACCGGTTTTGGCCACGGCATACTCGCCCCATGCGCATCCGCCCCGTCACCGCAGCCGACCTGCCCGCGCTCCAGGACATCGAGCGGGCCGCGGGTGAACCCTTCCGCGCCCTCGGCATGGCGGCGATCGCGGACGACGAGCCGCCCACCGTCGAGGAGTTGGACCGCTTCCGCCGCGCGGGCGGAGCGTGGGTCGCCGTCGACGCGGAAGAGGCGGGGGACGCGGCTGACGCGGGAATCGCGGACGACTCCCCGGTCGCGTACCTGATCGGTGAGCCGCTCGAAGACACCACCGCGGCGGCAGGCACCGACGCCGGTACCGGTACGGGTGGTACCGACCCCGGTACCACCCGTACCCGTACCGGCCCCACCGCCTTCCACATCGAGCAGGTCTCCGTACACCCCCGCGCCGCCCGCCGCGGCGTCGGCCGCGCCCTCATCGAGCACGCCGCCCGGCAGGCCCGCGCGCGGGGCGCGACCGCGCTGACGCTGACCACTTTCGCCGACGTCCCGTGGAACGCCCCGTACTACGCCCGCATCGGCTTCACCCCGCTCGCGGACGCCGATCTCTCCCCTGCCCTGCGCACGGTCCGCGCGCACGAGGCGGAGCTCGGCCTCGACCGGTGGCCCCGCCTCTGCATGCGCCGCGACCTCACGGGGACGGTTGGGGTTCAAAGACAGGACCTCACTCCCCGTACCGCTCCCTGAGCTCGATCTTGCGCACCTTTCCGGAGACCGTCATCGGGAAGGAATCCAGGAGTCGCAGCCCGGCCGGGACCTTGTAATGGGCCAACTGCCCCTCGCAATAGGCCTGGAGCTCTTCGAGCGTCAGCCCCTCGCCGGGGTCCCGCAGGATCACGCAGGCGAGCGGCACCTCTCCGTACCGCTCGTGCGGGACACCCACCACCTGGACGTCGGCGATCTTCGGGTGGCCGTACAGGAACTCCTCGATCTCCCGGGGGTAGATGTTCTCGCCGCCCCTGATGATCATGTCCTTGATGCGGCCGACGACCTGGACGTAGCCGTCCTCCCGTATCACCGCGAGGTCCCCTGTGTGCATCCAGCGCCCGGCGTCGATGACCTCGCGGGTCCGTTCGGGCTCGTCCCAGTAGCCGACCATCACGCTGTAGCCGCGGGTGCACAGCTCGCCGGACGCACCGCGCGGCAGCGTCACCCCGGTCGCCGGGTCGACGACCTTCACCTCGATGTGCGGCAGGACGCGGCCGACCGTGCCCGTGCGGCGCTCCAGGTCATCGGTGCGGCGCGTCTGGGTGGAGACGGGCGAGGTCTCGGTCATGCCGTAGCAGATGGACACCTCCTCCATGTGCATCTCGGCGACCACTCGCTTCATCACCTCGACAGGGCAGGGCGAGCCCGCCATGATGCCGGTGCGCAGCGAACTCAGGTCGTACGTCGCGAAGTCGGCGAGGTTCAGCTCCGCGATGAACATCGTCGGTACGCCGTACAGCGAGGTGCAGCGCTCCCGTTCGACGGCGTGCAACGTGGCGACGGGGTCGAAGGACGGCGCGGGGATGACGATGCACGCGCCGTGCGTGGTGGCGCCGAGGTTGCCCATCACCATGCCGAAGCAGTGGTAAAAGGGCACGGGCAGACAGATCCGGTCCTGCTCGGTGTAGCCGACCGTACGGCCCACCCAGTAGCCGTTGTTGAGGATGTTGTGGTGGGAGAGGGTGGCGCCCTTGGGGAAGCCCGTGGTGCCCGAGGTGTACTGGATGTTCACCGGGTCGTCGCAGCTCAACAGCGCCTCCCGGGCAGCGAGTTCGCCGGGGCCGACCGCATCGGCGGCGGCCAGGAGCGCGTCCCACGAGCCGTCCCCGATGTAGTGGACGGCGCGCAGCCCGGTACAGCGGGGCCGCACCTCGTCGACCAGCGCGCGGTAGTCACTGCTCTTGTGGGCCTGCGAGGCGATGAGGACGCAGACGCCCGCCTGGTTGAGGACGAACTCCAACTCATGAGTTCTGTAGGCCGGGTTGATGTTCACCATGATGGCGCCGATGCGCGCGGTGGCGTACTGCACGAGCACCCACTCCGCGCAGTTCACCGCCCAGATCCCGACGCGGTCCCCCTTGGCCACGCCCACCCCGAGGAACCCGCGCGCCAACTGCGCGACCGCGGCGCCGAATTCGGCGTACGTCCAGCGCGTGCCCGCGGCGACGTCGACGAGCGCGTCCCGCTCCGGCCAGGCCTCGACGGCCCGGTCCAGGTTCTGCCCGATGGTGTCGCCGAGGAGCGGGGTCCCGCTGGTCCCGTGCGCGTACGAGAGCTCTGTCACCGGAAGTCCTCCTCGCGGTACTCCGCGTCGGAGCCCGCCGCGGTCGCCTCGCGCAGCTCCACGCGGCGGATCTTGCCGGACACGGTCTTGGGCAGCGCGCCGAACTCCAGACGGCGCAGCCGCTTGTACGGGGCGAGCACCGCGCGGGAGTGCTCGAAGAGCGACTTCGCGGTGTCCGGGCCCGGTTCGAAGCCCTCGGCGAGCACGACGTACGCCTTGGGGACGGCGAGCCGCACCGGGTCGGGCGCGGGCACGACGGCCGCCTCGGCCACCGCCTCGTGCTCCAGGAGCGCGCTCTCCAGCTCGAACGGGGAGATCTTGTAGTCGGACGCCTTGAAGACGTCGTCGGACCGTCCGACGTAGGTGATGTAGCCGTCGGCGTCGCGCGAGCCGATGTCGCCGGTGCGGTAGTAGCCGCCCGCCATCGCCTCCGCGGTGCGCTCGGGATCGCCGTGGTAGCCGGCCATCAGGCCGACGGGATCGGTTCCCAGGTCGAGGGCGATCTCCCCCTCGGCCGCGCCCGGCTCACCGGTCACCGGGTCCAGGAGTACGACGGTGAAGCCGGGGGTCGGACGACCCATGGAGCCCGGCTTCAGCTGCTGGCCCGGCGGGTTGGCGACCTGCACGGCCGTCTCGGTCTGCCCGAAGCCGTCGCGGATGGTGACGCCCCAGTCGCGCCGCACCTGCTCGATGACCTCGGGGTTGAGCGGCTCCCCCGCGGCGACGACCTCGCGCGGCGGGGTGCGCAGCTGGGTCAGGTCGGCCTGGATGAGCATGCGCCACACGGTGGGCGGCGCGCAGAAGGAGGTGACGCCCGCCCGGTCCATCTCCGCCATCAGCCGCCCGGCGTCGAAGCGGGCGTAGTTGTGGATGAAGACGGTGGCCTCGGCGTTCCACGGCGCGAAGAGGTTGGACCAGGCGTGCTTGGCCCATCCCGGCGAGGAGATGTTCAGATGGACGTCGCCGGGCTTGAGGCCGATCCAGTACATCGTCGCCAAGTGGCCGACGGGATAGGAGACATGGGTGTGCTCGACGAGCTTCGGGCGTGCGGTGGTGCCCGAGGTGAAGTAGAGCATCAGCGGGTCGTCGGCGAGGGTGATCCGGTCGGGCTCGAAGACGTCGGGGGCGTCGTCGGCACCGGCGTACGAGAGCCAGCCCGCGCCGGAGGGGGCCAGGCCCTCCCCCTGCTCCCCGCCCACGACGATCCGCGTGTAGTCGCCGGGTACGTCGTCGAACTTCGCGGTGTCCTCGGGGCGCACGACCACATGCCGGGCGCGGCCCCGCTCGATGCGGTCCCGCAGGTCGGCGGGGCCGAGCAGCGGCGTCGCCGGGATGACGACGGCGCGCAGCTTCATCGCGGCGAGCGCGATCTCCCACAGCTCGACCTGGTTGCCGAGCATGACGACGACGCGGTCACCGGCGCGGACGCCGTGCCCGCGCAGCCAGTTGGCGACCCGGTTCGAGCGGGCGGAGAGCCGGGCGAAGGAGAACCGGCCCTCCCGGCCGTCCTCCTCCACGATGTGCAGCGCGGTCCGTGCGTTGCCGTCGGCGATGACGTCGAACCAGTCGAGCGCCCAGTTGAACCGCTCGGGCCGCGGCCAGGCGAAGCCTTCGTACGCGGTCGCGTAGTCCTCTCTATGCCGCAGGAGGAAGTCCCGTGCGGTACGGAACTGCTCCGTGGCGCTCGCCCCGGTCATCGTCATGTGCACCCCTACTCGATTACGCGGTCCCGCGTCGGCCGCTCCGGCCATTCCTGCCGCCGTACTCATTGCCGGACGCTACGTAACATCGTGTAATTCGTGATGCGGGTCTCACTACCCCCGGACGGGGGTGTCGCGAGGTGAAGGGGCGAACGCGTGGCGGCTGACGGCGGCGAGGCGGTGGAGATGCGGGCCGCTCTGCTGCGGCTGCGGCGCGGCACGGGGCTGCCGGTGGCGTTCGGCGGCCTCCTCGAAGGGGCGCGCCAGGTGCGGATCGGCGAGCTGAGCGGCACGGGGACGCGCGCCCTGAACGGCCTCGCCATCTCCTCGGGCAACGGCCTCGGCGGCAAGGCGGTCGCCCTGTCACGGCCCTGCGCGGTCACCGACTACCAGGTGTCGCGGCACATCAGCCACGAGTACGACGCGGCGGTCGCCGCCGAGGGGCTCAGGTCGGTGCTCGCGGTGCCCGTGGTGGTGCGGCGCCAGGTGCGCGGAGTGCTCTACGGTGCGCTGCGCGCGGCCCAGCCGCTCGGCGACCGGACGCTGTCGGCCGCGGTGTCGGCGGCCAGGGACGTGGAGCAGGCTCTCGTCGTACGCGACGAAGTGCGCTCGCTCCTCGCGGCGGCCAGGGAGCCGGTGGCGGGGCCGGGGGCGTGGGAGCAGGTCCGCGAGGCGCACGGCGCGCTGCGTGCCCTGGCCCCGCGCATCGTCGACCCGGTGCTGCGGGCCGAGCTCCTCTCGGTGTGCGGCCGGCTGGAATCGGCGGCGACGGTCCCTGACCGCGGCCGGGGCCGCCCCGTGTCGCTCGCGCCGCGCGAGGTGGACGTCCTGTCCTGCGTGGCCGCGGGCGTGACGAACGCGGCGGCGGCCGAACGGCTCGGGCTGCGCCCGGAGACGGTGAAGGGCTATCTGCGCTCGGCGATGCGGAAACTGGGCGCGCACACGCGCCTGGAGGCGGTGGTGGCAGCGCGGCGGGCGGGGCTGCTGCCGTAGGCGGTTGCGGTAGGCGGTTGCCGTGAGCAGTGCAGGGGTGGGTCTCGGGCGCTGTAGCCCCGCCCGGCGCGTCGGGTGTGCTGAATGTGACGGTGTGGCAGGTGTGGCAGGTGTGGCAGGTGTGACGGGTGTGCGCGGCCCCCATGGCCCCACCCCCGTGGGAGCCGCGTGGACCTGTCTACTTGTCGGCGGTCAGTTTGCCCGCCACGCCCCAGCTGCCCGTGGGCGTCTCGTGAATCGGACGGTGACGATGGGCATGGCTGAACTCCCTGTGATCAGCGCCGGTGTCGGGCGTACACGACCGTCCACTGCCGCACGACGCCCGCCCCGATCGTGGCGAGCCTGTCCTGCAGCGAACCGTCCCGAGAGCCGGTGTCACTTCCAGGGGTCGCTGAAGGAGCGGCCCGGCACCGGCTTGGCGACGAGTGCCACGGCGATGAAGAAGTTGACCTGGCCGATCGCGAACATCAGGGTGGCCAGCGCCTTTTCGTCATAGTGCTCCGCGACCTCGGCGTACAGCGCGTCGGAGACCCGCTCACCGTCCGCGGACGGCTGGAGAACCGCGTCCACGAGGGCCAGCGCGGCCCGCTCGGCACCGGTGAAGTACGGCGAGTCCTGCCACGACACCACCGACGTGATCCGCTCCTCCGACTCCCCGCCCTTGCGCAGGAACCCGGTGTGCAGAACGGTCAGATAGGTGCTGCCGACGATCTGGCCCGCACGCAGCTGCACCAGACTGATCGTGGAACGCGGCACCGAACCGTTGCCGGTGACCCGGAACAACGCCGCCGACACATCGGCCAGCTCGGGAACGAGCTGGGCGGGGTCCTCGGACATCCGCGGAACCATCGGAACCTCTGCGGTGAGAGAACGTGCGTTCATGGTCAACAACTCCTCGAAGTCTTGCCTCTGTCGTCATTCCGACGCCGTCGCCGCTCCGGCGTCGGCGTCACTTCCCTGACGGAGCCCGCCGCGGAGATGTGACAGGTGAGCGAGAAATCGTTTCGACGACTCGCCCGCCTGACCCCGGCCGCCCGCCCCTGTCACACTTCGGCGGGGCCGCGCGTCATCGCAGTGGGCCGACAGCGCGCACCGCCCGCAGGGGGAGCGCCTTCGGCCGACGAAAACCCGCTCGGCGGCGCGAGAAGCGAAGCCGGGCGGACCTGTGGTCGAACGTCGGGAGAGAACGTTGAAGACATCAGCCCCCATCCTGGTCACCGGCGGCACCGGCACGCTCGGCGGCCACGTCGTACCGCTCCTGCGGGAGGCGGGCCACGAGGTCCGCATCCTGACCCGGCACAGCCGTGCGGCCGAGCCCGGCATCGAGTACCACGTCGGCGACCTGCTCCAGGGCGAGGGCCGGGCGGATTCCGGAGGGGGTGCGGGTACGGGCGCCGGTACCAGCCTGGCCGCCGCGCTGGCGGGAGTGGAGACGGTGCTGCACCTCGCGGGCGGCCCCAAGGGCGACGACGAGGCGACGAGAAACCTGGTGCGGGCCGCGCGCACGGCCGGTGTGCGGCACCTCGTGTACATCTCGGTGATCGGCGCGGACCGCATCCCGCTGGCCTACTTCCGCGCCAAACTGGGCGCGGAGCGGGCCGTGGCCGAGTCGGGCATCCCCTGGACGACGCTGCGGGCGGCCCAGTTCCACGACTTGGCCCTGACGGTGGCGCAGAAGATGGGGAAGCTGCCCGTCGTCCCCGCACCGGGCGGGATGCGCTGGCAGCCGGTGGACGCCCGCGACGTGGCGGCCCGCCTGGTGGAGCTGGCACTGAGCGCCCCGGCGGGCCTGGTCCCCGACCTTTCGGGCCCGGAGGTGTACGGGCTGGGCGACCTGGTTCGCGGATATGTCGAGTCGACCGGCAGGCGGCGCCCCCTCGTACCGGTCCGCGTGCCGGGAAAGGTCGGCCGCGCGTACCGCGCCGGGGAGAACCTCGCCACGGCGGGCGTCACGGGCACGCGCACGTGGGAGGCGTTCTTGTCGGAGCGGGTGGGTTGAGGGCGGGGGCGGGGCGGGGCGGGGGCGGGGCGGCGGTACGGGGAGGTCGCGGGGCCGGACCGCGAGGCCGGACGTGAACCCGGTTTCGAGGCCGGTTGCGAGGCCGCCGCTTCAGAACAGGTGCCGGTTCGGGGCCTTGGCGGCGTCGGCGTACTCGGGCAGTTCGATGACGGTGACGCCGACGGCTTCGAGCCGCTCGGCCCCGTCGGCGTCGGCCTGGCCCGCAGTGCCTTCCTCCGCAGCGGCCCCCTTTGCGTCGGCTTGCTCCGCAGCGGTCCCGTCCGCGTAGGGCTCCCGCCAGCCGGTGACCACCCGACGGATTCCGGCCTTCCGGATCAGCTCCGCACACGGAGGCGCCCCCGAGGCACGCTCGGCACACGGTCCGGCCGAGCTGTAGAGCGTGGCGGTGGGCAGTCGCGGGTCGTCGGGGGCGAGCCGCGCGAGGGCGGCTTCGGCTGCGTGCTCGTCGGGTCCGTGCTCGCGCGCGCGGCCACGGGCGAGCTCGGTGCCGTCGTCGGCGAGGACGACCACGCCACCGGAGAGCTCCGTGCGCGAGGGCGGGCACTCGGTCGCGAGCCGGCAGGCCACCGCCAGCCAGGCTCGGTCGGCGGTGGTCGGCTCGGCACCGGGGCCGGGGCGTCCGCAGGTGTCATCGGTTGCGTGGGTCACCGGCGTTCCTTTCGTGGGCGTACGGGAGGAGTACCACGCTGTCGCCCGGTACTCCTCCCGATTCGCGTCGGCTCACCCGGACCCGGCAGCCGCCGACGTCAGGCGTCGATGACGGCCCCGAAGCGGATGTCGTACGAGGACGAGGTCTCGGCGATCCGCCGCAGCGTCCGCTCGGCCTCCCGCGTCAGCTCGTCCCGCTGGGCGCGGCTCGGCTTCCCGAACGGCTCGATGGTGAGCACGGCGGCGCCGCCTTCCGCACCCTTCCCTCGCTTCGTTTCCTCGACCAGCCGCCACACCCCGGCCAGGAACCCGTCGAGGAGGAACACGGAGAACGGGACGTTGCCCTTCCACGTACGCCCCTTGTACGCGGCGGGGACGACGCGGGTGCGGTCGGCGTGCGCGAGGAGGAGGTTGTCGTACTCGGGCAGGAAACGGGGCGGGGCCGGGGTGTCCGCGTCGGGGCGGGGCGCGTCGGGCAGGTCGAACAGCTCGACGCCGTTCTCGTCGCGGTACGTACGCAGCCGGGGCCGCAGCCGCTCGAAGACCTCCCGCATCCGGGTGAGCCGGGCCCAGGTCTGCATGTCCTTGACGGAGGCGGGCCCGAAGGCGGCGAGGTAGCGCAGGACGGTGTCGTCGAGCGTGACGCCGGGGGTTGCTCCTGACCGGCTGTCCGGTCCGTCGCCGAGCCACTGCTCAAGGGTGGTGAGGGCGACCTGCCCAGCGCGCCGCCAGAGCCCGCGCGGGGTGACCTGCACGAGGGGCAGCGTGCACCGGGCGGCTACGGCGAGGGCCTGCGGATCGGCGTCGGGCCACCGGACGAGCAGCGTCTCGCGGAGTTGCTTCATGGTGCGGGGCTCCGCCTCGACGGCCGCGCGGGCGAGCCCCGCGAGTTCGCTCAGGTCGACTCCCGTCAGCCCGTTGCGGAAGGCAGAGAGCTCGCGTTCGCGGGCACCCTGCACGAGCCGCCGCAGCGAGCGGGCATCGTCGGCGGTGTGCAGGTGAATGGTGGAGCGCAGTGTGACCATGCGGACCAGCTCGCGGGAGTCCAGGAGCGCGGAGAGCTCGCCGGGGTCGAACTCGGCGAGGCGCGCGGCGAGGGCGTAGTACGGCGGCTTGACGTTCTGCGCTTGGAGACCCACGAGGTGGGTGACGGCGTCCTTGACGGACAGACCCCGGGCCCGCCGCAGGAGGAGCTGCCGGTCGAGGGTGGCCCGGTTGAGGGCGCGTACTCCCAGTACGGGGGTGGTGCTTGCCGGTGCCCGGAGCGTGGTCTTGGTCATGGATGGCACGCTAGCGGGGGTAGCGGACAGGTACGGTCCGCGATTCTCGCCGCCCCAACCGGACGCGGCCCGGCCCGACCCAATCCAACCCGACCCGGTCGGGGCAGGTGCCCGGCAGGCACCGCAACGCGCGCCGATATACCCCCCCCCCTGAGCCGACGCGTCCCCTTCTCCCCCCTCCCCCCCTCGCCCCCCTCGTCCGCTTCGCCCGCTCGCGCCGTCTCGCCACGCCCACGTGCCCCGGGACGCATATCCTGCTCGGTGTCGATGTAGTGACCGTTCCGTGGCTGCTCCGTGGCCGCACCGCGGCCGCACCACAGGTGGCATCGGTCGTCCGCGGCCACATGGACAAGCGTTCGACACAGGACACAGGAGGCGGCCAGCATGGCGGAGCGCCGAGCCCGTCCGACACCGACCGCGAGGCACAACGCGTGGCGCCGCATGACGCGAGCCGCGGCGACGTCGTCCGCCAAACCGCCCAAACCGCCCAAGCCCCAGAAGTCCCCGAAGCCGCCCAAGCCAGCCAGGATCCCGAAGAACGCGGAGCCCACACCAGCCTCCCCAGGCGCCCAGCTCCCCGCGGAACCCACCCCGCCCCCACGGCCGAACGCCGACAGCGTCGTCGAGGCGGCGCTGTACCGCGACGGCGTCAGGGTGGCGACGCCCGGGTCCCTGGCGGACACGTTCCGCGACCTGCGCGACCAGCCGGACGGCATGGCATGGATCGGCCTCGCACGCCCGACGGAGAGCGAACTCCTCTCCCTGGCCGCCGAGTTCGACCTCCACGAACTGGCCGTGGAGGACGCCATGGAGGCCCACCAGCGCCCGAAGCTGGAGCGCTACGGCGAGACGCTCTTCGTCGTCCTGCGCGCCGCGCGCTACCTCGACGCGCCCGAGGAGGTGGACTTCGGTGAGCTGCACATCTTCGTGGGCCCCGATTTCGTCATCACGGTCCGGCACGGCGCGGCCCCCGACCTCACGGCGGTCCGCCGCCGCATGGAGGACTCCCCCGACCTCCTCAGACTGGGCCCCGAGGCGGTGCTCTACGCGATCCTCGACGCGGTCGTCGACGGCTACGCCCCGGTCGTCGCCGGCGTCCAGAACGACATCGACGAGATCGAGACCGAGGTCTTCGGAGGCGACCCCGAGGTCTCCCGCCGCATCTACGAACTCTCCCGCGAAATGGTCGAGTTCCAACGAGCCACCCGCCCCCTGGTCAGCATGCTGCACGCCCTGATGGCAGGCTTCGCGAAGTACGGCACGGACGAGGAGCTCCAGCGCTACCTGCGCGATGTCGCCGACCACGTCACCCACACCAGCGAACGCGTCGACGGCTTCCGTCAGGCCCTGACGGAAATCCTGACGGTGAACGCAACCCTGGTCACCCAACAGCAGAACGCGGAGATGCGGGCATTGGCGGAGGCGGGTTTCGAACAGAACGAGGAGATCAAGAAGATCTCGTCATGGGCGGCGATTCTGTTCGCTCCCACCCTCGTCGGCACGATCTACGGCATGAACTTCGAGACGATGCCCGAGCTGAAGTGGGCGGCCGGGTATCCGTTCGCGATCCTGCTGATGGCGGTGGTGTGCGTGAGCTTGTACTTCATTTTCAAGCGACGGGACTGGCTGTAGCAGCAGACTCGAACACCTTGATTGCGCAATCACCTCCCCCACCTGCTGTTCCACACCTGTCGTGAGCCTCGGCCCCAGTCGAGCACTTACCGTTGGCCGTTACCGAGAGTGGCTGGCGAGACGTTCGGCATCGGACGAAAAGCCGTTGCCTGCCGGTCGCTTTCCTGGTGCGATGCAGGGGTTTCGATGGCGGGAGGCGACGGTTTGGCAGTGTTCGGGTGTGCGGACGATCCACCACCGTCGGCGCCCTCACCTACTACGTACAGGGATACACGGGTGCGGAGAACGTATGGCGCACCCGGCAGCGCGATCCCGCCGCCGAGGGCGAACTGCGCCGCCAGGCCCAGGAGTACCTCGACCATCGCGAAGAGCTCTACCCCACGCCGGCCCGGCACGCCGAGCTGGGCAACGGTGACTTCGACGACTCCTTCCAGCTCGGCCTGGAGACCATCCTCGACGGGATCGCGGTCCACATCCGGGCCGCCGCAGGCCCAGGCGACTCTGCATCCGTATCAAGTCCCTCCGCCCCTTGAGCCCGTTGACTTACCGCATGGGCGCGGGGGCCGTCCGGTCCGACCGGACGCCGGTCGATGCGAGCGGTGGAGACGGTCGTGGCCACGAACTGTCCAGGCACCCATCGGTGGGCGGGCCGGAGGTTGCCAGGTCAGAACTGGGGCAGCGTGGCCGTGGCCTGCTTTCCGGACTGGACCTGCGCGATGCGCTTGGCGAACATCGTGGCGCCCTGCGTCAGCGTCGGTTCGCTCGCACCGCCTTCCACATAGGTGGTGGCGACCACCGTGCCGACGCGCATGGTGATGTACTCGCCCGTCAACCCTCCGCCTTCCTTGGTGTAGGCCCGGCTCTCATTTCCGAGGGTGGGCTTCGAGAGAGCCTGCTTGTCACCGACCTCGGCCTTCAACCCGGCCTTGGCGTCCTGCCTGCTGGTGTAGGTGACGATCTCGAAGTTGACGTAGTGCGTATCTCCGGACAAGGCGAACTTGTCGTGGCCGTACCACTTCCCCTTGCACTGCTGCGGACTCGGACAGTCGAGGTGCCCGTCCGCGGTGGTGACGCCCCCATTCACACCCTTCAGGCCGCCCATCGCGCCGACGTCCGGAAGTGCGCTTTCGACCTGCGCCTTCTGACTCAGCACCACATCAGAGTCCGGTATCGCAGACGTAGGGCCGCTGGTCGCACCGGTGGGTCCGTCGCCGTGCCCGGCATCATCGCCGCCCCCGCCTCCGCACGCTGTCAGAGCGGCGCACAGCACACTGGCCGCGATGGCCGCCGACAGCGTGAGACGCCGGGTCGTCCGGTTCACTCCTGACACGTCAGGTCTCCCCCGTAGAGATCAACTCGTCCGGCCAGAGCATAAGGGGGCACTGAGGTGCACTCGTACTCAGCGAGCAATCGCTACTACCGTGGCGAGTGCGCCAAGGAATCCACCTGCTGTGCCGGGCAGTTCTCTCTTCCGCCCCACCTGGTTCGGACTCGCCTGACGCAAAGCACGGGCATCGTCGTCCTGATGTTCCTGCCGCTGGGGATGATAGGGAGTATCCATGTGGCTACTTGATGCCAAGCGTCGACGGGCATGTCTCACCGGGCTGTTGTGCTGTGCCGTCCTGCTGCCGATCGCCGCGTGCAGCGACCGGCAGGACGCTACGGCTGCTTCCTCGTCGTCCCACCCGACCTCGTCGCAGCAACGAGGAGGGGCGTGCGACGACGCCGTGGTCCCGGCCTCCCGGCTGCCGGCCAAGTTGTCCGAGAAGGACATGAAGGCGGTCGGCGAGGGGACCATCTGGTTCATCGCCCCGCAGACCGACAACTGGAGCGACCTTCTGGAGACCCACGACGGCCACCTGCGGGGAAAGTTCCCGTTGTGGGTGGACACGAAGACACTGCCGAAGGTCTCGGTACGGCGGACCGACGGTACGCCGGGCACCGGACGAGCAGAGCTGACACCGACATCCGAGGGCCTTCCCGGAGCCCTGCCGATGGGCCTTGATCTGCCGGGCCCCGGCTGCTGGCAGGTGACGGCCGCCGGGCGCGAAGGCCAGGCCCGCATCCTCGTAAACGCGCGCTGACCGGCCCGCCAGAAGCCCACGCGTCACAGGGTAAGGGCCTCGGCTCATCGGGCCGGCTCTCGCAGGCGCAGATGCGACGTGACGATCAGGGGCCCGCTAGTGGCCAGAGCCGCAACAGCGGGACATGCTGCAGCTGCCGTTCCTCCTCGCGGCCCACCTGGGAGATCGAGGCCCAGCCGGTGTCACCAGGCAACGCCCCGACCGCATCACCTGGTTGTCCTATACCGAACGCCACGCTCACAGCAGGATCCTCCTCCCGGGCCAGCTCCGTCGAGACGGAAGCGGAGCCCGAATCCGTACGAGCGGTGACATCCCGCCACGCCTGCGGCCTCCCGCCCCCCGACGTGAAGGGCGGGAAAGGAGGGGCAGTCGGCCCGCCGTGCCGCCCGCACCCCTGGCTTGCATGAGGTGCCACAGCGGAGCCTGCGGGTGTCGCAACGGAGCCTGCGGTGTCACCGCTAAGCGTGTGGGCCAGGTTCTACTGCGCACGTACGGTTGCGGCGGTCTGGCCTGTCTTCGATCGGCCCGACCGTGCGAAGGGGAGCGCACGAGCGCTGTTGTCCGGCTGCTCCTGTTGCGCCTCATGGAGCACAGTGGTGGCGAGGTGACGCAGGGCGTCCGTGTGCTCGGTGAGGATGCTGTGGGTGTGGGGGTCGTCCGGGTCGGTGAGCAGCAGGCGGGCCGCGGTGTTGACGGCCCGCAGTCGTGGCTTCTGGCTGTCGCGGTGGTAGGCGGGGAGGCAGCGCCAGGCCGTGTTGGCGATCGTGACGAGCCGCCAGGTGGACGACGAGGAGGGCTCCACCTCGTAGAAGCGCAACGCATGGCGGCTGACGAGCCAGTACGAGAGTGCCAGTGACGTGCCGGCGACGGCGTCGAAGGCCAGCCACAGGTACGGGAGTCGGCGGTGTCCGGTCAGTTGGTCGGCCAGCCATGCGACGCCTGCGCCGCCCGCGCCGAAAACAATCAGGGCAGCCAGGGCGAAGAGGAGCACCGCAGGAAAGAGCCCAATACAATTATCGCTTTCCAGGCGGGTCAGCCCCTTCCAGTGGGGAGCGAGGTACCTGGCGTACCGCACGGATTTCGGGGCGGGTTCGATGACGGCGATTCGTCTCGCCCAGCTTACAGCCATAGCGATCTCCATCCTTGAGTTTGGGCCTGCGCATAGTGGGCATTGGGAGGAACGAGCGGAGTGTGCGCAAGGCTCTGCCCAATCAAGGGAATAACGTTTTTGCGCGGAATATTACACCGAATAGCGGGGCGCACGGAGGAGGTGCGGCACCGCGCGGAGCGGATCTGTAGGCATCTCCGGAAAATCCGTGTCACGGAATAGCGTTTATAGTGATTTTGGGGATGGACGCCGTCGGCCAGGACGGTGCATGCCAGCGATATGCGCGAGGGTCAAGGATTCCGTCTCATCCGGACCACGCGGGGCCCTGGGCCCGGAACCCGGGGCCATCCGTCCGGACAGCCGTCATACAAGCGCATATAACGAATCCTGGCCGGAGGAACCCTCACTCGTATGCCGCGCATCCGCAGGAACTTCCCCGCGTTATCCCGAATATGGCAAAGGAACCTCGGGGGTGCATCGCCTCCGCGCGTGTCAACCAGGCAACCCCAGTCGCGCGCGGAAGATCCAGAGTAGAGGCCCAGGGGGGCACTCCCGCTTCGGCGGCTTCGCCGATCATGGTCGAAGCTGTCAACGAGAACGAACCACCCATCATGATTTCGACGGAATCTCTTCTGTCGGAATTTTTGGACCACATGAACGCACTTGAATCAGGTCTCGCCGGACGGTGGCGCGATTCGACTTCTTGGTGCAGTACTCCCAGGCCGGAGTGATCTGATTCCGTTATGTGGAACGAGCAGCCCTACTATCACCCAGAATATCCAGATGATCGGCCATCTGGAGGCGACTACGGGGACCCGAACCCGTACGGTGGCCTCCCCGGTCAATACTCGGCTCTAGCTGATCCGCCTTCTCAGGCTTGGGATCCGGCCGAGGAGCTGGCATTTCTGCTCCAGGAATCGATCGCGGACCAGACCTCCTCGAACCCTTCGGTCGGTGAAGAGGCGCCCGTCGTGGACGCCGCGGTCAATTCTCCGCTTCGGGCACTGCAGGACATCACGGCGGAGCTGCCGCCGCTGAGAGCGAACCCGCAGAGCCATCGCAAAGTACGTGTCCAGTTCCGTCTGCACCCCGTCCGGACCGCGAGTTACGCCATGGCGGCGCTCGTCGCTCTCACCGCATCGGCGGTGAGCTTCTTCAGCACGGCGGTGGCTTACGACCCGTTGCGACTCGTCGCCAAAGGCCACACAGCGAGTTCGGTCACCTGGTGGCCCGTCCTCATCTTCGGTCCCCTGCTGGTCGCGTCCCTTTCCGTGCTGAGAGCCGCGCTGCATCAACGCCGTGCCGTCCACTCCTGGTGCGTGGTGATTGTCTTCTCTCTCATCGCCATGCTCCTTTGCGTCGCGCAGGCGCCCAAGGACGTCATCGACATCACCGCGGCGGTCCTGCCCAGCCTTGCTTCCCTGGCCTGTTTTCAGCAGCTGGTCCGGCAGATCACACTCACTCGGCCGCCTCGACGCGCTGCGCCTCGCCACCGCCTCGCGCAGCCCGATGCCCGCGTGCCGTCCGCCACCGATGAGGCAGCGCGCGCGGCGCCCGCCGGCGGGCCCTCCAAAACGGAGGTGCCACGGCCGCGCCCCGCCACAGGACTGGGGTCGCAGCAGTCACGTCCGAGGCATGGCTAGGCGGCTCGGACGCGAACGGCTGGCGCGGGCCGTGACCGGCATCCGGCGCCGAGCAGGGGAATTCCGCCAGAGCCGTACTACCGGCCAGAACGCGGGCGACGGAGGCTGCGACAGGGGCGTGAAAGCCCCTTCCCTAAATCGAGACGGAATTTCCGATGTGGCGATAGGGCAGCCCTTTCACCACCTCATCAGTCGGCGAATTGGCCGGTTAGGATGAGGCGCGGAGGTGGTCACTATGCGTGTGGAGCAATTGGAATACCTGACTGCGGTCACCAGGATGGGGTCATTACGCCGTGCGGCGGATGAACTGCACGTATCGCAGCCGGCGTTGAGTGAGACGCTCCGCAATCTGGAGCGGGAGCTGGGAGTGGAGCTCCTGGAACGCAGGCACTCCGGGGCGAAGATCAGTCATGAGGGTCGCGAACTGCTACCGCACATAGCCGGGGTGCTCGACGCGGTCGACCGGCTGCGCCGGGCAGCCGGTGAGCAGCACCACATCAGCCGTCTGCTGCGTCTCGGCACGGTCAACGCGGCCACGGTCACCTTGCTGGCGCCGGCCATCCGGGAGTTCCGTGCCGCTCATCCTTCGACACAGGTGGAAGTGGTCACGGACCGGCAGGACGGTGTCCAACAACGCCTCACGGAGGGCGGGTTCGACCTCGGGCTGGTCAGCTACCTCCGGGACGACGACCTTCCGCCCGGCCTGCACACCACCGAACTGCTGCGCGGGCGCCCGGTCGTCTGTGTCCGCCCGGACAGCCCGCTCGCCGCGCTCAACGCGGTCACCGTCACCGACCTGCTGACCCAGCCGCTGATCGTGATGCGGTCCGGCTACACCATGCACCGCTACATCCACCGGCTCCTCCAGGGCTCCACGCCGTCCTTCTCGTACTCGACCGAGGGCGCCGAGATGGGAAAGCTGATGGTGGCCGAGGGGCTCGGCGCCACCGTGCTGCCCGACTACAGCGTGCTCGGCGACCCCCTGGAACGCAGCGGCACGATCACCTGCCGCCCGCTGGCGGACGACACCACCGAACTCCGCGTCGTCATCCAGCGACGCCACACACGTTCGACGCCCAAGGCGGCGCAGGACCTGCACGCGATACTCGTCCGCCGCGCCGCACAACAGCGCACGAGACAGGCCCCGGCGCGGCGCCACCCGGCCTGACTCAAGGGCTGCCGCAACCCACAGCCACCCACGCCGGAGCGCGTCGAGCGGCCCTTCCGTCTCCGGCAGCCGTGAGCGGCGTGAGCAGTGTGAGCAGCCGTGACACTCTGACTTCCTCTGGGTCCGTGATTGTCGAGGAGGTTTGCCACGTGGCGCAGCAACAACCGGCGGAGACCGCCGATGCCCCGGACATCCGTACCGAGGAGAACCGGCTGCGCAAGGATCTCGGGTTCTGGGGTCTGACCGCGATCGGCTTCTCCAACATCCTCGGCTCGGGCTGGCTCTTCGCCGCCCTGTACGCCGCCCAGACCGCAGGACCCGCCGCGCTGCTCTCCTGGGTCGCGGCCGGTCTGCTCTGCGCGCTGGTGGCGCTGGTCATGGTCGAACTCGGTGCCACCAGGCCGGAGGGCGGCGGCACGGTCCGCTGGCCGCTGTACGCGAACGGCCGGCTGGTCGGCACGGTCGTCGGCTGGTCCGTCATGCTCTCCGTGGGCGGCACCGCGGCCGAGATCAGCGCGATCATGCAGTACGCGGCGCACTACGTGCCCGGCCTCTACCGCGGCGGCTCCCTCACCGCGTCGGGCCTGGGCGTCGCCACCGCGCTGAGCGTGCTGCTCACCGCGTTGAACTGGTTCGCGGTGCGGATGTTCGCGCGTCTGAACAACCTCGTTTCGGTGTTCAAGGTCGTCGTCCCGGTGCTGACGGTGGTCGCCCTGTTCCTGTCCGGGACCCATTCCGGCCGCCTCACGGACCACGGAGGGTTCGCCCCGTACGGTTACGCGGCCTGCCTCACCGCACTCGCCGGCGGCGGCATCGTGTACTCCGTGAACGGGTTCCAGGCCCCCCTGGACTTCTCCGGAGAAGCCCGCAACCCGCGCCGCAACGTCCCCGCAGCCGTCCTCACCGGAATCGGCCTCGCGGTACTCGTCTACCTCGGGCTCCAGCTCGCCTTCCTCTACACGGTGCCCGACTCGCTGCTCGCGCACGGCTGGCAGGGCGTCAACTTCGACTCGCCGTTCGGCCAGTTGGCCCTCGTCCTCAATCTGCACTGGCTCGCCACCCTGCTCTACGCCGACGCGGTGGTCTCCCCGGGCGGCTCCGCCTACGTGGGGGTCGCGATCGACGCCCGCCACACCTACGCCCTCTCGAAGAACGGCCTGCTGCCCCGCTTCTTCATGCGCATCGACCCCCGCTCCGGCATCGCACGCCGCGCCCTGGTCCTCAACCTCGCGGTCATCATCGTCTTCATGCTGCCGTTCGGCGGCTGGCAGGACATCGTGAGCGTGATGGGAGACATGTACCTGATCATCTACGCCGCCTCGGCGGTGGCCGTGGCCTCCTTCCGGGCGCACGACCGGGAGCGCGGCCTGCCTCTGGCGGACGGCCACATGCCCGGGGTGCGCTGGATCGCTCCGGTCAGTTTCGCCGTGGCGACCGAGTTCATCTACTGGTCCGGCTGGGACGACCTGCGGCTCGCGCTGCCTCTCGTCCTCGTCGGTGTCCCGCTGTTCCTGCTGCAACGACGCGGGACGGCGGGCAGCTCCCCGGCCGGGGAACTGCGGCGGGGCGCCTGGATCGTGTTCCACCTGGCGGCGCTCACCCTGTTGTCATGGCTCGGCACGTTCGGTGGCTCGGGGCGTCTGCCGGCGCCGTACGACTCGGTCGTGGTGGGTGTCGTCGCCTTCGCGGTCTTCGGCTGGGCGGTGCGTTCGGGCGTCGCCCACCTGCGCGCGGACCCCGCCCACCTCCGCGCGGACCCCGCTCACTGAGCGCGGGCAGTCACTCGGGCGGTCGGTCCGGGGAGGGCGGCAGGATCGCACCTTGCCCTTTCGGGCAGCCGTCCGTACCTAGTCTCTCCGTGGTCGGCTGCCCTACATAGCCGGGCCGAAGACGAGTCAGCCGGTGCAGGAGGCCGGGCGGACGGCAGGGGCGATGCGTCGTCCACCGCGTTTTCGCGAGCGGTGCAGCTCATGGGCCCCGGACCGGTGGTGCGACGCGGTCCGCGCAGGATTCCTTCGCCGGGCGGTGTGCGGCGAGGACGTCCCGAGGGGTGACACGCGGCCCCCACCGGAGCACGCTGGCCATCCGGCATCGGGGGAGCGGAAACATCGGGTGGGTGCAGTCCCATCACGCGCGGCCTCCCCTGCACAGTAGGGGCGGGGGCATGGAATCTTCGACTGGTGCGAAGGCTGGTGCGGAGACCGGCGCGACGTACGGCCGGCCGGTCCCGGAGCCCCGCGACGCGGCGTCCTGGCGCCGTGACCCGCTCTCCTGCCTGCGTGCGGAGTTCGACGGGCGTCAGGACATCTGGCGCTCCGCGTCCGGACGGCTGTGTGTGGCCGGCCCCGGGGCCGCTCGCGAGGTGATGGGCAACCGGCGCGGCCTGTTCGAGGAGACCTCGGATTTCTTCCACACCCGCTCGAGCGTCTTCGGCCCGCGGGACGCGCAGGTCGACATCGGCCGTGGCGCACGCGCGCTGCTGCGCCGTCGGCTCGACGCCGGCCGGGCCGAACTGCCCCGGCTGGTCAAGGACCGGCTCGTGCCGGTCAGCAGCTGGCCCGACGCCGGGAACCTGCTGGTCCGCGAGCACCTGTCAGACGTACTGCTGTGCCGACAGGCCCCGGCGCCGCTGCGGCAAGCCGTCGACGGCGTGGTGACCCGTGCGGTGCTGGCCGGCGCGCGCGAACGCCATTCGGTGGCCTCGCGATTCGTGTTCCGCCGACGGGTCATGCGGCTCCTGGCCTCGGAGATCCGGACGCGACGTACGGCCCTTTCGGCTTCCGCGAAGTGTGCGGGCGATCCGCGTGACCTGCTGGACGTGGTCGTCACCGGTGGCGGCCCCTCGGCACGGCCGGACGACCTCGCCGAGGTCTATCTGTCCTTCCTCTTCGCCACGGTGGGCTCCATCGGCTTCGCGCTGGGCTGGGCGGTCTACCTCGTCGGTACGGGACCCGGACCCGGACCCGGGCCCGGTACCGATACCGGCCAGTGCCCAGCCTCGGGCCCCGCCTTCGGCCTCGACGGCCCCGAACCCGAGTGGATCGTCCGGGAAGCGCTGCGGCTGTGGCCGGTGGCCTGGCTCTTCACCCGTAAGCCGAGCAGCGCCCACGACCTGGCCGGAGTCCCGGTCGGCCCGCGCGACGACGTGGACGTGTGCTCGTATCTGATGCACCGCCACCCGCAGCACTGGGACCGCCCCGACGACTTCGTGCCGGGCCGGTGGGCGACGCCCCCGCGCGATCCGGCGTTCATGCCCTTCGGGTACGGGCCGCACAGCTGCGCAGGCGCGACCGTGACGATGACGCTGCTGACGGACCTAATCCGCGTCATCACCCACGACCGGCACCTGTCGATCACCGGCGCGGGGAGCGGTCCCCAACTGGGCCCCGCGCTGGCTCCGCCGCGTTTCACCGCGCGGCTGAGCGACCGCACCGATTCACCTGGGGGGAGGTGAACTGCATGAGGAAGCTCTACCGCTCTGCCAAGTCGGCCCTCAACATCCGGTCCGGCTACGGCGGGGTCTATCACTTCTGGTACCTCTACCACCACATCTGATCCGTTCGGGTGCGCGGGAAGTCGCCCCCGACGGGCGGCTTCCCGTGCGGCGCGAGAGGCGACGCCATGACCACTCCGCACCATCCCGACGACTTCCTGCACGATCTACGCGACCGCAGCGCGGCCGAAGGCGGCGTCTTCTGGATCAACGACGACCTGCTCGCCGTCTTCGAGCCGGACGCGGCACGCAAGGTCAGCGCCGCGAACTGGCACGGCCTCCTCATGAACGACCGCTTCGTCGACATGCTCCGGCGGCGCGACAGCGCCACGGTGCCGTGGGCCCGCGTGCGCACCGAGTGGCGCACGCGGCTGCACGCGCTCGCCACCGCCGAGCACCATGGCGCGCTGATCGCCCGCATGGAACGGACCATCGACGCGCGCCTCGGCGACGACATCGACCTGGTCCTGCTCGCCCAGGACGTCGCCGTGCGGGCCCTGCTGCCCGTCGCCCTGTCGGGCCTCACCGCCCGCGAGAGCGCCTGGATCGTCCAGGACCTCGACCAGAAGCTGATGCGGTTGATCGACCGTTCCCCGGGGAGCGGACTTCGGCATCAACTCCACTTCGCCGCCGTGCAGTTCCGGGCGGGACTCGTCGTACGGCGGATACTGCGCGAGCGTGCCGCCGGGCACCGTGCGCGGGAGCACGACCTCGCCGATCCCTTCGTCGATCTGCTGCCGGAACTCGGCATGGACCGTGCGCTCGACGTGGTCACCGCCGTGCTCACGGCGATCGGCGGGCCGCCCGGCGCGGCGGCCGCGAGCGTGCTGTACGAACTCGCGCGCCAGCCGCGGTGGACCCGGCGGCTCACGGTCGAGCTGCGGGCCACCGATCCGGAGGCGTTCCGCGCCGACCCGGTCAAGGCGGCGCCGCTCACCCACCGGTTCGTCAAGGAAGTGCTGCGCATGTGGAGTCCGCCGCTGCTGCTCATGCGGCACGCCCGGACCTCCTTCGACCTCGGCGACACCACGCTGGCGGAGGGGCGCGGCTATGTGCTGAGCCCGCACATGATCCACCGCGATCACCGGTTCTGGCGCGACGCGGACACCTTCGACCCGGACCGCTTCCTGCCCGGCGCCCCGCACGGGCCCCTGGCCAGGGGCTGCTACGTGCCCTTCGGCTGGGCCCCCAAGAAGTGCGCCGGAGCCGACATCGGCACCGTCCAGCTGATGGCGCTGTGCTACCTGATGTGTACGCGCTACCACCTCGACGTACCCGACGCGGAGCACGTCACCATGGCGTACCGCTTCGCGCCCGTACCGCAGAAGTTCCACGGCCGGATCACCCTCAGCCGGGCCGGACATCAGCGACCGTGACTCCGAGCGTGCGCTCCAGGCCGTGCGCGCCCGCGTCGGTCAGGAGCACCACCCGCGGGGCAGGACCCCACCGCACCCAGTCCAGCGCGAACAGCCGCGCAGTGAGGGCCGCGCCGAGTCCTCCGGCCAGATGGTGCTTGTGTTCGCTCCAGTCGACGCAGTAGCGGATCGCGGGGCGGCGGGGCGGGAGCCGGTCCGGATCGACGCCCAGTTCGGCCAGGGTCGCGCGGCCCGCAGGGGTGAGTGCGTACTGGATGTCGTGCCCGTACGACGACGGGCGGTCGCGCAGGGCTTCGTGGGGCCGGTGCACACCGTCGTGACCGGTGAGTACGCCGCGTTCCAGCAGGCCTCGCATCAGCGCCACGCCGAGCCGCCCCGCGAGGTGGTCGTAGCAGGAGCGGGCGCGGTGCAGGGCGTTGGTGCGGTTGCTCTGCTTGAGGGAGGTGATGGCCAGCGGCGGCGCGATCAGTGCGAGGCACTCCATGGCGGCGCTCACGTCCGGGCCCGCGAGCCGGTAGAGGCGGTGCCTTCCGCGCCGCTCGACGGTGAGGAGCTCTCCCTCGACGAGTCGGGCGAGGTGGGCGCTGGCGGTCGCGGCGCCGATGCCCGCCTCGCCTGCCAGGGCGCTCGCGGGCAGCGCCCTGCCGTCGGCCAGGCACTTGAGGATGCGGGCGCGGGACGGGTCGGCGATGAGGGCGGCGGCGCGGGCGATGTCGGTCTGGTGCTTGAGCGGCTCCCCCTGGGCCCCACCCCGGCGCTCGGCCGGTGCGCCACCGGTCGGCGCGCCACCGACCGTCGAGCGCGGAGCGGGGACGCGGCTGGTGTTCGGCATGAACGCAGCGTAGAACAACGACACTTCGTCGGGCAGCGAAATATCTGACGGCGATGCTCTCTTTATGCAGGTGAGCACAGAAGCAGAAGCAGACACCGGCACCAGCACCAGCACCAGCACCAGCACCAGCACCGACACGCGTACGGACACGACCCTCCCCGCACCGCAAGGAGTTGCCCCCGCCATGACGACGACGCCCCACTCCGGCCCCGAGATCCTCCGCTACACCGCCTTCTCCGCCGACCCCTCGGGCGGCAACCCCGCCGGTGTCGTCCTCGACGCCACCGGTCTCTCCGACGACGAGCAGCTCGCGATCGCCGCCGAGCTCGGCTACAGCGAGACGGCCTTCCTGACCGCTCCTCCCGCGGAGCTCGCCGACCACCCCAGGGCGTACACCGTCCGCTACTTCTCCCCCAAGGCCGAGGTCTCCTTCTGCGGCCACGCCACCATCGCCGCCGCCATCGCCCACGCCGAGCGGCACGGGGCCGGCGAACTGCTCCTCGCCACCCGCGCGGGCACCGTCCCGGTGACGGTGACCGAGAGCGCGGACGGGGCGCTGCACGCGACCCTGACCAGCGTGGAGCCCGCCGTCCACGACGCGGCGGACAAGGACGTCACCGAGGCACTCGACGCGCTCGGCTGGTCCGCGGCCGAGCTCGACCCGGCCTTCCCGCCGCGGATCGGCTACGCGGGGGCGCGGCATCTGATCCTGGCGGCCGCGTCCCGCACCCGACTGGCCGACCTGCACTACGACTTCGAGCGTCTCAGGGACTTCATGACCTCCCTCGACCTCACCACGGTGCAACTGGTGTGGCGCGAGTCCGCGACGGTCTTCCACGTGCGCGATCCGTTCCCCGTCGGCGGCGTGGTCGAGGACCCCGCGACCGGCGCCGCCGCCGCGGCGTTCGGCGCCTACGCACGCGAACTGGGCCTGGTCCCAGAGCAGTCGGTCCTCGAACTGCACCAGGGCGCGGACATGGGCCGCCCGGGTCTGCTGCGGGTCGAGCTGCACGCCGGTGACGCGCGAGTGCGGGTGAGCGGGACGGGCACCCGGATCCCGGACCCGGGGCTGCGGTAGCGCTCCGGACGGTGGCGGGCCGGTGGGATTCGTGGTCCCGGCCCGCAACACCGGATCAGGACGTCCACCGGCCTCGGCAGCGTACCGACGGCGGAGGCCTTCGCCCGTGCCGGTGCCACGGTAACGGGCCCCCTGCGAAGGCCTCATGCCCGTTCGGACGGCCCAGCCTCCCGCCACCCGTCGATGTACGCCTCGGCGAGCCGCCGGTCCGATGCCAGCGCGCGCCGCAGGAAGTGCTGTCCCTCGCCGTCCCGCCCCTGCGCCGCGGCGAGGATTCCGAGGTGGACGAGCGCGCATACGTTGTCCGCGGCGGCCGCCCGGCGAACGAGCCGTTCCCCGTCCTCGGACCGCCCTTCGAGGATGGTCAGCGCGCCGAGGCAGTACAGCGCCTCGTTGCTTCCGGCGTCCGCCGCCCGCTCGTAGCGGGTCATGGCGCGGGACCTGCGGCCCGCCTTCTCCGCGAGGTCCGCCAGTGCCAGCAGCGCGTCCGGGTCCCCCCGGGCCGCGGCCGGGCGCCACGCCTCCTCCGCCTCCTCCCGGCAGCCGAGCCTCTCCAGCGCCAGGCCGAGGTTGTGCAGGCCGTGCGGGTCGCCCGCGTCGATCGCGGCGCGGTAGGCGGTCACCGCGGCCCGATGGCGGCCCTGGCGTCCGTGCAGGTTCCCGAGGTTGAACCAGGCGCGGGTGTCGCCCGCCCGGCCGCCGCTCTCGAACGCGCCGCACGCCTCCTCGTGCCGGGCCTCCTGGTTGAAGAGGTTGCCGAGGTTCAGCCAGAGGTCCGTCCGCCCGGCGGCGATGCCCTCCCGGTAGACGCGCCGGGCCGCCGCCGAACGCCCCAACCTCTCAAGGAGCAGGCCGAGTTCGCCGTAGGCGTCCAGGTCGCCGGAGGCGATGACATCGCGGTAGGTGTCGACCGCCTCCTCGAAGTGCCCGGCTTCCGCCAAGTACCCGGCCAGGTTGTAGGCGGCGTTCGGTACACCGAGGCCGACGGCCCGCCGGGTCGCCTCCACGGCGCCATCCAAATCGCCGCTCTCCGCCCTGAGTTGTCCGATCAGAGCCCAGGATTGCTGCACGCCCGCTTCCAGGGCGCGCAGGGCGGTCTCGTACGCGTCGGACGGCCGCCCGGACCCGGCGTACACGAGCGCCAGGTTGAACAGCGCCCGCGCCCGGGTCTCCGGCTCCCGGGCCGCCTCGCGGCAGACGGTCTCCGCCTCGGCGTACCGGCCCTGCTCCAGCAGCAGGGCGCCCAGGTTGACCCGCGCGCGGGCGACCCCCGCATCGGCCAGCGCCGTCCACAGGAAGCGGGCGACTGTCGGTTCCGACTCGCTTGCGTTCAGGGCGATGTGGAACGCCTCGCCGATGTCGGCGCTGTTCGCCAGTGCCTCGAACCACACGAAGGGATGTACGCCGGGCGCCTCGGCGTCGTCGCGTACGGCATCGGCCAGACCGCCGTAGGGCTGCCACAGGTCGGGAGAGACCAGATTGAGCAGGCCGACGGTGTGACGCGCGGGCCGCGCGGCCCAGGCGAACGCGTCGTCCGGGCCTTCCGGTACCGCCCGGTCACCGACCTGGTCGACCAGGTGGAACCGGTGTACATCGATGAGCAGTTGGCGGGAGTACGGGCCGGCGAGTCCGGCGCGGGCGAGGTCGACGGCGGCCGTGACGAGAGCGGCACCGCGCGGATTCTCCCCGGCGCGCCGGCCGTTCTCCCACCTGCTCCACAGGGCGGGGCCCGCCGCCAGGTACTCCGCCACCGGGGCCCGGACACAGCGCGTCGCCTCCCGCACCTGACCGTCCTCGCTCAGGCGCGCCCGCGCCACCTCCGCCGAGGTCCAGTGCCGCGCGAGGCGGATGGGCGACGCGTAGTTGAGTACCCGCGCCGCCCACCCGTTGCCGGGGAGCAGGTGGCGCGGTCCGGGGCCGCGGGGCGCGGTGAGCGCCTCGTACGACAGGGCGTCGAGCGTGGCGATGACGGGGAACCTCGCGCGGACGAGCTCACCGAGCACTTCGACGCACAGGCCGTCCGGTACGAGGAAGCGCTCCAGGCCGTCAAGCCAGATGACCGGCGCACGGCTCGTGGGAGGTGGTGGGCGGTCGGCGAGCAGCGCCAGATGGCCCGGCGCACGCGGCGCGAGGACCCGCCGGTCGGCGGCCAGGGTCCGAACCGCCTCGAACGCGGCCCGTGTCGCCCCTGCCGCGCCCTCGCCGACCAGGTACATGAACCCGCCCCCGTCGAGTGCTTCCTGCCATTGGGCACGGATGACGGCATCCATGTCCCGGGGCACGTAGGCCGGCAGCGCGCGGCCCTCCCGGGACGGGTGCGCGCGGTGCACACCGGCTTCGTACGGCTCCCACTCCCGTACGGGCAGCCATCGTGCGGGGTCGCGCAGGTAGCCGGACCCGGCCGAGGCGATGTCGCCGTAGACGTGCATCCGGCGGACGTCGCCCACCATGACGGTGGGGTGGCCGCCGGTGCCGCTCAGCCCCTCGCCGGGCCCGGCGCCGTAGGGTCCGGCGGGCCGCCGAGGTTCACCGTGCCCACCTGGAAGGCGGCGACCGAGCCGTCTCCCGCACTGATGGTCAGGTCCCGTCCGGCACCGGCCCACCGGCGGCCGTCGACCGGGGCCTTCGCCGTCGCGGCGCGTGGGATCAGGTCGATCAGTGCACGCAACTCCCGCTCGGCGGCCCGGCGTTCCGGTTCCGGGAGGGCATCGAGCAGGTCCTCGAACCTGGTCCGCCAGGCGCGGCTGAGATCCGCCCGCACCGCCCCGGACTCGGCGGACGCCACCTCGTCGAGGTCGGCCGCGGTCCGGTCGAGGCGGGCCAGCGTGCCCGAGTCGGTCTCGCCGCGCCCGAAGAGCCGGGCCACGCCCGCGCGGAGCGTCGTCCACGCGTCCGTACCGATCGCCTGCACGACGGCGCCGCCGCCCACGGCGGCCAGGGCCGCCAGAGAATCACTCAACATCAAATGCCGTTCATTGGCGCCCAGTTGGAGCGCTGCCGCTATCTGACGTCCCATGGAATCACGCGCACCGGCACGCCCGCAGGCTCCTACACTGACCGCACCGTCGCAGTGGCACGAGCCAAGGCGCAGGAGCCAGGGCGGACGAGCCGGGGGCAGGGGACGAACGTGCAGGGTGAGACGTGGAACTCGGTACGCGACTCGACGGTGGGCCACCTGGTCCAAGCGCACACCGTCGTCTTCCAGGGCGCCCGGCCCGACGACGACCTGTCCCCCTCCCCCTCCCCGGTGACCGGCCCCTGGGTCGACCTGGCCGTCAACTCCACCGTCTGGCACCACGTTTCGGGACGCCGTGACGCGGGCCTCTTCCAGCAGTACGTCGCGGATGTCGTCGCGGTGCAGGACCGGACGCGGGACGCCACGCGAGACGACGCGGGTGCCGATCCCTGGCAGGACGACGACGCCGTGCGGCGGTTCGTGGGGGCACTGGAGTGGCTGCTCGGCGAGCCCGATGCCGCACGGGAGCTGGACCTGTATCCGGCGGAGGCGGCCCTGCTCGTCCTCGTCCCGTTCCTCCACCGGATGCGGTGCCTGCGTCTGACGGCCACGCTCGCCCCGGCCGTCGAGCCGAACCGCCTCCGGCCGAGCCACCACGGGCCGAACCCGCTCGGGCGGACAGCGGCAGCGAACCCGGCGCGATCCGCCTTCGAGGCGTTCGCCGACAGCCACGACCTCCTGGCCGAGCGCGGCCGCCGGCACCCCGACGCCGAGGGGCCCATCGGCTGGTGGCTGTTCCACCGCTGGCTCGCGGAGAGCGAGGAGATGTCCGATCCCGCTGTGGTGGGCGGGTTCCTGCGGGACATCGGCGAGCCGACGGAGGCCCTGGGCCAGGTGCTCGACCCCCACCGCGTGGCCCGGCTCCTGCACGGCCTTCGCGTCGGCCCCGGCGTCTGCGACCCCGAACACCTCGGCGCCCTCCCCGTGGACGACGTGGTCCGGGCCCGGCGCGGCGGGCCGCAGCGTGTCCGGGACCAGCGCCTGGCCCTCCTCCTCGCGCTGGCGCACGGCATGAGCCGCGAGATCACCGCTCTGCCCAGCATCGTGGTGGAGCACGTCGGGATTCCGTTTCCCGTCGACCCGGCGGAGGTGCGGCAGACCTTGGCCGCCTCTCGGTGGGGCGGCTCACCGGAGCTGCCGGTGCTCGTGGCGCGGTGCGGGCACGAAGCCGTCGTCGAGGGTCTTCGCGGGTATGTGGCCTACGTCGACGGCCTGTTGGCGACCGTCCGCAACACCGTCCACGAACGCGTCAACCAGCCCCTGCCACCGCTGCCCGCCCGCCTCTCCGCCGAAGGAGTGCGTCCGGCGGAGGACGTCTTCAGCGGCTGGGCGGCCTTCCGCTTCGACGAGCGCCGGGTGCGTGAGCACTTCACGGGCATCCAGCTCTACAAGGAGCCCGAGCTCGCCGTGCGCGAGCTGTACCAGAACGCCCTGGACGCCTGCCGCCACCGCCGGGCCCGCACGCAGTACCTGGACCGGTCCGGGCGGTCCGGGCCGTCCGGCGGAGCGTCCGGCGCCTACGAGGGCCGCATCGCCATGGAGCAGGGCACGGACGCGGAGGGCCGCGAGTACGTCGAGTGCCGTGACAACGGGGTCGGCATGGGTGAGCAGCAGCTCCGCGGTGTCTTCAGCGAGGGAGGCTCGCAGTTCGTCCGCGAGCGGCACTTCACGGCTGAACGCGCGCGGTGGGCACAGGTGCGGCCGCCGGTCGAGTTCCACCCGAACAGCAGGTTCGGCATCGGTGTGCTCAGCTACTTCATGCTCGCCGACGAGATCCGCGTACGGACGTGCCGGATGGATTCCGAGGGCCGGCTCGGGCCACTCCTGGAAGCCCGCATCTGCGGTCCTGCGCATCTGTTCCGCATCGTCCGGCTGCGGGACCGCGGGGACGAGGCCGGCACCCAGGTCCGGCTGTACCTGCGGCGGCGACAGACCGAGAGGGCCTGGTCGTGCGTCGACGCCCTCGAACGCGTCCTGGGCATCGCCGAGTTCCCGACCGAGGCGGCGCACGGGTCCCGGCTTGCCCGGTGGGAGGAGCACCGCCTCAAGACCCGGAAGGCGCCCGCCCGCGAGCAGTACGGCATGGACGCGCACGGCGCGCTGGTGCCGTGGCGCCAGGCTCCCGAGGGGGTGCAGGTGATCTGGTGCGAGCACGGGGGCGGGATTCTGGTGGACGGCCTGGTCGTGCAGCCGGAGGTCCGCCGCGGAGTGCTGTCGAGCGACGCCTGCGGACTGACGGGCGCGGTGGTCAACCTGACCGGGGCCCGCTCGCCCCGGCAGCTCTCCGCCGACCGGCGCACGCTCCTGGACGACATGGCAGGCCAGCTCGGTGCCGTACTCGAACAGGCCGCGTCCGCCCTGGTGGCCGAGGACGGGCCGCTGCCCGATTACGCGTGGCTCTGCCGGGTGGCCGACCGGAGCATGCTGCTGGGCGACCTCCTGACGACAGCCGCTGCCGACGCCGGACGGCACGTGGAGTTCGGGAACCGGACGCTCGACGTGGCACGGGCCGGGTGCTTCATGGCCGACCCCAAGGTCGTGCCGGAGCTGTTCGGCGAACGGCGCGGCGAGGACCGATGGAGGCCCGACCCGTGGAAGAGCCCCCATGGGCACGCGCCCGACGCCGTGCTGCTGTGGCGTCTGCTGGCCCATCGCCCGAACCCGCTGCTGGCCCAGCTGGAGGAGGCGTGCCCGGATCTCGCCGAGGTCACGTCCGTACTGCCCGCCCTGCCCTCGGACAGGGACTTGCTGACCGCCGCGGCGGGCGACGATGACGATCTGTACTGGGGTTGGTCCTCGGACGTCGAATTCATCGTCAACCATCTGCACGACATGTCCGAGGCCACCGGGAAGGCCTTGCCCGTTCTGGTGTGCAGGGCACGGCAGTTGGGCGCTCTGCCGGACCGGCGAACGGCCACCTTCGACGAGCTGATGCGGGAATCGCACGGGCCCTCCCCGGACGTCAGGGCCCTCGCCGACCAGTGGCGCGAGTACGGCATCCGCGTACCGGAGGCATACGTCGGGCTTGCTGCCGCGGCACAGCACGACCCGGTTCTGCGGCGCGATCTCGGGGAAAAGGCGGACGCCTACGGCTGGGTGGACCCCGACGAGGCCGTCCCGGCCGGTCACATCGCGAAGGCGGCCCTGTGCCTCGGCCTCCCGGTGAGCGGGGTCTGCGCGCGTCTCACCGCTTGCGGGCTGCGTGTCGATGCCGCGGGGCTGCCGGAGCGGCCGGGCGCCGATGTGGCCGTCCTGCTCAGCCGCGACGCGAACAGCGTGTGGCCCTGGCTGGACCGCTCGAAGGAGGTGCCGCCCGGCCACGTGCTCGCCGCCGCGCGGGTACTGCGGTGTTCACCGCACGAGATCAAGCACCGGCTCGAAGGGCTGGGATTCGTCCCTCCGTCGGTGTGGCCCGAGGACGCGAGCGCCGATGACGCGGCCGTTCTGGTCGCCGAGAGGTACGGGCCGCTGTTCCCGGACGAGCCGGTGCTCTATACGCATGTCTTCGACGCGGCGCAACATCAGGACTGGCCGCTGCGGCGAGCGGCCGACCGGCTGCGCGCCTACGGATTCGACGTTCCCCTGCGGCCGCCGCTCCGTTTCGATGCTCTGGACGGGCAGTTGCTGTGTGTCGACATGGAGGACTGCCCTCTCATATGGACCAACGTCACCACCGCCGACGCCATGCCGTTCGCCCACGTGATGGCGGCGGCGCGCGATCTGCCGGCGCCCTATTCGGCATCGGTCCTGGTGGAACGGCTCACCGGCTACGGCGTCGCGGTCTCCTGCCCCGACGTTCCGCAGGGCCTGTCCTACGCGCGGGCCCTCGACCTGCTGCGGATCATCGATGACAGCGACATGTTCCTCACCATCGACTGTGAGATCGACCTGCACGACCTCCTGGAGAAGGCGGAGGCCTTGAAGGCGCCCGTCGCCCAGGTGGCCCGCTGGCTCCAGGAACTCGGCCTCGGCGTCCCTGATATGGCCCGGCTGCTCCGGGAGGCCGCCGTTCGGGTCCCCCGGCCGCTCGGCGGCGAGTAGACGCACCGGGACACCTGCGCCCACCCCAGCCACCCGGCCACCCGCACCGCCCGGACCACCGGATTCGTCGGCAAGTGGTACGACCACCCATTCCGACCCCGGCGCACAGGGACGAGCCCGAAGCGCCCGTCTGACCAGCGCCCCCGCGCCATGCGCCCCCGCAGGCCACCGTCCGGCACGCCGCCGGCCGCCCAATTGGTCTAGTCCTTACTTGGTTCAGACCATTGACATGTCTCTGACCACAGGGCTATTCCGTAAGCAACCCCAGTGCGTCACACCTGAGTTGACGCCCCCTCTCCTCTTGGATGGCCATGAGACGTATGCGCTCCCTCCGTGCCGCTGCCACCGCGGTGGCCACCGCAGTGGCCGCTCTGGGCCTCACCGCGGTCTCCGGTGCCCCCGCCCAGGCCGCGACCCCGCTCCCCGCCCATGTCTTCGCCCCCTACTTCGAGTCCTGGACCGGCGAGAGCCCCGCCGCGCTCAGCGCCCAGTCCGGGGCCAAGCACCTGACGATGGCGTTCCTCCAGACCGCGTCGAAGGGCTCCTGCACCGCCTACTGGAACGGCGACACCTCGCTGCCCGTCGCCCCGGCGTCCTTCGGCGCCGACATCAAGACGATCCAGGGGCGCGGCGGTGACGTCATCCCGTCCTTCGGCGGCTACACGGCGGACACCACGGGAACCGAGATCGCCGACAGCTGTACGGACGTCGACCAGATCGCCGCCGTCTACCAGAAGGTCATCACGACCTACGACATCCCCCGACTCGACATGGACATCGAGGTCGACTCCCTGGACAACGCGGCCGGCATCGACCGGCGGAACAAGGCGATCAAGAAGGTCCAGGACTGGGCCGCCGCCGAGGGCCGCAAGCTGGAGATCTCGTACACCCTGCCGACGACGACCCACGGCCTCGCGTCCAGCGGTCTCGCCGTGCTGAAGAACGCCGTGGCCAACGGCGCGCGGGTCGACGTCGCCAACCTCATGACGTTCGACTACTACGACAACGCCTCCCACGACATGGCGCAGGACACCAAGACGGCCGCCCAAGGTCTGTACGACCAGCTCGCCAAGCTCTATCCGGGCAAGAGCCCGACGCAGCTCTGGGCGATGATCGGCGTCACGGAGATGCCCGGCGTCGACGACTTCGGCCCGGCCGAGACCTTCACGCTCGCCAACGCCAGGGACGTGTACGACTGGGCGGTCGGCAAGGGGATCAACATGATCTCCTTCTGGGCGCTTCAGCGCGACAACGGCAGCTGCCCCGGCGGCGCCGCCGCGGACAACTGCTCCGGCATCGAGCAGAACACCTGGGACTTCAGCCACATCTTCGCGCCCTTCACCAGCGGCGGCACCGTACCCAGCGACGACTTCTCGGTGTCGGCGGCTCCGGCCTCCGGGACGGTCAAGGCCGGCGAAAGCACCACCGCCACGGTGAAGACCGCGGTGACCTCGGGCAGCGCCCAGACCGTCAAGCTCACCGTCAGCGGCGCGCCCGCCGGTGTCACCGCCTCCCTCAGCCCCACCTCGGTCACGGCCGGCGGGACCTCGACGCTCACGATCGGCACGACCGCGGCGGTTGTGAACGGCACGTACAAGCTGACGGTCAACGGCGCGAGCCCGTCCGCCGCGCACTCGGCGACGTACTCCCTGACCGTCACCGGCGGCAGCGGCAACCAGTGCACGGCGGCGCCCTGGGCGAAGGCGACGGTGTACACCGGGGGCCAGCAGGTCTCGCACAAGGGCCACACCTGGAAGGCCAAGTGGTGGACGACGGGCGAGGAGCCCGGCACCACCGGGGAGTGGGGCGTCTGGCAGGACCTCGGCGCCTGCTGAGCGGTCCGCCGGGCCGGGGCTCTCGGCCGCCCCGGCCCGGCGGCCGTCTCCGTGCACCCGTGACCAGCGGAACCGGCCGCGTTGCGCCAATGGGATGATCGGCTCTCGACCAGTGCCCTCGGAAGTGCCCTGGTGGCCCGTCCCCCATCGGTAACGACTAACAAAACGGTTAAGTAATTGATATCCAAAGCGTCACGGGTGTGCTCACGAACAGACAGCGGAACCAGCCATACCTCGCGGCCCCGGACACGAGTGGCCCTGTGGACCGCGGCCGGCGCGGTGGCCCTCGCGTTCCTCGTCGGCCTTGAGATCGCCGCGCGTCATTACGGCGGTCAGCCGGGACCGCTCACCAACCAGATGAGCGAGGTGATCCTCCCCCCGAAGCCGGGGCCGCTGTACGGGGGGCTCGCGCTGATGATGGTGGTACTCACGTGGCGTGAACGGTTCATCGCGGCGGGAGCGGCGATCGGGATCGACGTCGCCTTCCTCCTGGTGCGGTGGGCGGCGGGCCTCCATACGCCCGATGATCGGCTCTTCGGCAACGGCGCGCTGTGGGTGATGCTGGGCTGCGCGGTCATCGCGCTCACGCGCCGCACCGGAGCGGACCGCGTCCTGCTCCTGAAGGGCGTCGGCCTCGGCCTGCTCCTCGTGGCGGGCCGCAAGGCGGGCGACACCTGGCTGCTGATCACCGCCAAGACCCGCCCGAGCGTGCTCGACCCGTACGTGGCCACCGCCGACCACGCGCTCGGCAACCCGTCGTGGGTGGCGGGCCGCCTCCTGCGGGCCACCGACCCGATCGGCACCCATCTGCTCGACCTGGTCTACGCCCAGCTCGCGGTGGCCGCGATCGTCGTCGCCCTGTACCAGTTGCGCAACGTGTCCGGCGAGCGCCGCTTCCCCCGCCACCACCTGGTGCGCACCTTCCTGGTCATCGGCGTCGTCGGACCAGGCATCTACATGCTCTTCCCGGTGGTCGGCCCGATCTTCGCCTACGGTCCCGGCACCTCGGGAACCGGCGGCGTGCAGTGGGCGGTGGCCGACCTGTGGCCGCACACCCCGCCCGCGCTCACCGCCCCGCACCCGGTGCCGTACGACGGGATCACCCCGCGCAACTGCGTGCCCAGCCTGCACACGGCGTGGGCCACCGCGATCTTCATCCACTCGCGCAAGGGCCCGAGGCTGCTGCGGTACGCGGGGACGTTCTGGCTGGCCGCCACGCTCGGCGCGACGCTGGGCTTCGGCTACCACTACGGCGTGGACCTCATCGCCGGTGTGGTGTTCGCGCTCACCGTGGAGGCGGCGCTGCGCACGTTCGACCGCGGCTGGGAACCGTCGGGGATCCGCCTGGTCGCCTACGGCACCATCGTCTTCGCCGCGCTCCTGGTGTCCTACCGGTTCCTGCCGATGCGGATGGCCGGGCATCCGTGGGTGTTCGGCCCCCTCCTGCTGCTCCTCATGGCCTCGGTGATCTACGGCTACGTGCGGACCGTCGGGCCGTGGGAGCCGAAGGCCGCGCCCACCGTGCGGCCGGAACCGCAGCCCGCACTGATCTGAGAGCCTGAGGCGGTCCTGCGGCCGTCTCACGTGAGCAGTCGCAGGACCGCCTCCTCGGTGGGCCCCTGCGTCGCCGGATGGCCGAACGCGGCGCCGTCGCCCAGCGCGTCCAGGGCGCCGACGATCGTGCGGCCCTCGTCGAAGAGCTCGATGACCCGGGGGTTGATGTACGAGGCCCGGCACACCGCGGGCGTGTTGCCGAGGTACTGGCTGACCTCGCGGACGGCCCGGGTGACGGCGCGTTTGCGGGCGGCCTCGGACTCGTCCGCCACCCGGACCGACACCGCGAGGGCGACCGCCGCGAGAACGGTGGCGTGCCAGGTGCGGAAGTCCTTCGCGGTGATGTCCGTACCCGCGCGATCGCGCAGGTACTCGTTGAGCTCGGTGGCGTGCAGCTCGTGCCAGACGCGGCCCTGCCGGTACGCGAACAGGCGGGGGCCGCCGCCGTCGCGGCGCAGCAGGGCGCGCAGGACCCGGCAGGCGGGCGGGTCGACGAGGGCGCGCGTCTGCGTCTTGGAGTACTTCGCCGGATATGTGAGGCAGACCTCGCCGGAGCGGCAGGACGCGTGCTCCTTGAGCAGGGTGGTCAGTCCGTAGGTGCCGTTGTCCCTGCGGTAGGACTCGTTGCCGATGCGGAAGAAGCCGAGGTCGAGCATGCGGACGGCGCAGGCGAGGACGCGTTCGCGGCTGAGGCCCCGGCCGCCGAGGTCCTCGCTCACCTGCGCGCGCACCTTGGGGAGTACGGCGGCGACCTCCAGGACGTGGTCGTGCTTGGCCAGCTCCTGCTGCGCGCGGAACCGCGGGTGGTACAGGTACTGGCGTCTGCCCGCGGCGTCGGTGCCGACGGCTTGCAGGTGGCCGTTGGGCCAGGGACAGATCCAGACGTCGCGCCAGGCCGGCGGGATGACGAGTCGGCGCAGGCGCTCCTTCTCCGCGGGGTCGGTGACCGGGCGGCCCGAGGCATCCGTATAGCGGAATCCCTTGCCCGAACGGACGCGTCTGATTCCGGGGCCTTCGATGTGGCTCGTCCTCAGTCGCCGCTTCTCACGCATGTCCCAGGAATGCCCCCAAAGCACCGCGGCAGGCATCCGGACTGCGCGTTTGGCGGAGTGTGCCGCGGGCACTTCGAGGACCGACGCGCGACGATCGGAGGGCGAAGCGCGATCTCACGAGAACCACGAAGCGCGAGGTAGTTCATGAGCGACCAGAACATGGCGGACGACGCCTACCAGCCCACCGGCAGCAACGAGGAGCAGGAGGACGCCTCCCCGCTGGACCTCCAGGACGCGGTGGACGAACGTACCTACGACGACATGCTCGACGAGGGCTACTCGCCGCCCGAGAAGCCCCTGGGCGTCACCAAGACGGGCACCACGGCGGCCGAGCAGCACGAGGGCGAATCGCTCGACGAGCGCCTGGAGCAGGAGGTCCCCGACGTGCAGCCGCCCGTCGGTGACGGCGTCGGCGACCTGCCCGACGGCGAGGGCGAGCCCATCGACCCCGAGTCGGGCGAGCGGCGCGCGGGGCGGCTCGTGGCGCCGGACGAGGGCGCCCACGAGGACACCACCAAGGAGGTCGTCGCCACGGACGAGGGGATCGACGGGGGCGCGGCCGGGGCCGAGGAGGCCGCGATGCACATCGTCTCCGACGAGGACCTGCCGCCGGCGCCCGGCATCGGGGTCTGACGGGGCGGGCGACGGGGCCCGGGGGCGGGCACGACACGACCACGCACGAGGGTGTCCCGGCGGGCCGGGGCGCCGGAACGGATGGCTATGAGCAGCGGTTTCATCGGGTCCGAGGGGTTCGGGCAGGACCCCTTCGGCGAGCTCTTCGCGCGGTTCCTCGGCAGCGGCCGACGGCAGATCGACATCAGCCGCCTGATGAGCGGCCCGGCGCGGGAGCTGGTGGCCGCCGCTGCCTCGTACGCGGCGGAGCACGGCAAGAACAACCTCGACACGGAGCATCTGCTGCGGGCGGCGCTGACCATTGAGCCGACCCGCGCCCTGGTCGCGCGCTCGGGGGCCGACCCGGAGCAGATCGCCGAGGAGATCGACCGGCACTCGGCAGAGACCGAGGGCGCGGTGCCGACCCAGGCGGTCGCGCTCACCCCGGCCGTCAAGCGGGCGCTGCTCGACGCGCACGAGGTGGCGCGGGCCGTCGGCGCCGGGTACATCGGCCCCGAGCACATCGTCATGGCGCTGGCCGCCAACCCGGACTCCGCGGCGGGGCACATCCTCAACGCGGCCCGCTTCGACCCCGGCCCCGCCCCGCAGCCGCCGCCCGGCCAGCCGAGCCCGCCCGAGCAGCGGAGCGGGGGTGGCGGCGCGACGCCCGCCCTCGACCAGTTCGGGCAGGACCTGACGGCGCGGGCCGCGGAGGGCCGGGTGGACCCGGTCATCGGCCGGGAGGAGGAGATCGAGCAGACCATCGAGGTGCTCTCCCGGCGCGGCAAGAACAATCCGGTGCTCATCGGTGACGCGGGCGTCGGCAAGACCGCCGTGGTGGAGGGCCTCGCCCAGCGGATCGCCGACGGTGACGTGCCGGAGACCCTCGCGGGCCGCCGGGTCATCTCGCTCGACCTGTCGGGGGTGGTGGCGGGCACCCGCTACCGCGGCGACTTCGAGGAGCGGCTGAACGGCATCATCGACGAGGTACGCGCCCACTCCGACGAGGTGATCGTCTTCATCGACGAGCTGCACACCGTGGTCGGGGCGGGCGGCGGTGGCGCGGAGGGCGGCTCGATGGACGCGGGCAACATGCTCAAGCCCGCGCTGGCCAGGGGCGAACTGCACGTCATCGGCGCGACGACCCTCGAGGAGTACCGGCGGCACATCGAGAAGGACGCCGCGCTCGCCCGCCGCTTCCAGCCGATCCTGGTGGCCGAGCCCTCGGCCGCGGACGCGGTGGAGATCCTGCGCGGCCTGCGCGACCGCTACGAGGCGCACCACCAGGTGCGCTACGCCGACGAGGCGCTGCTCGCCGCCGTGGAGCTGTCCGACCGCTATCTCACCGAGCGTTTCCTGCCCGACAAGGCCATCGACCTGATGGACCAGGCGGGCGCGAGGGTGCGGCTGCGGGCCAGCACCAAGGGCACCGACGTACGCGCCCTCGAACGCGAGATGGAGCAGCTCGCCCGGGACAAGGACCAGGCGGTGGCGGCCGAGCAGTACGAGCGCGCCACCGAACTGCGCGACCGCGTCAACGACCTGGCCCGCAAGATCGGTGCCGGGCGCGGCCGTGAGCCCGGTGACGGGCAGATCGTCGAGGTGAGCGCGGAGGACATCGCCGAGGTGGTGTCCCGGCAGACCGGCATCCCGGTCAGCACGCTCACGCAGGAGGAGCGGGAGCGCCTGCTCGGCCTGGAGGACCATCTGCACCAGCGGGTCGTCGGGCAGGAGGAGGCCGTCGGCGCCGTGGCCGAGGCGGTCCTGCGCTCCCGCTCCGGTCTGTCCAGCCCCGACCGGCCCATCGGCAGTTTCCTCTTCCTCGGCCCCACCGGGGTGGGCAAGACGGAGCTGGCGAGGGCGCTGGCCGAGGCGCTGTTCGGCAGCGAGGAGCGGATGGTCCGCCTCGACATGAGCGAGTTCCAGGAGCGGCACACCGTCAGCAGGCTCGTCGGGGCGCCGCCCGGATACGTGGGTCACGAGGAGGCGGGCCAGCTCACGGAGGCCGTCCGGCGGCACCCGTACTCGCTGCTGCTGCTCGACGAGGTGGAGAAGGCGCACCCCGACGTCTTCAACACCCTGCTCCAGGTCCTCGACGACGGGCGGCTCACCGACGCCCAGGGACGCACGGTGAACTTCACCAACACCGTCATCGTGATGACCAGCAACCTCGGTTCCGAGGCGCTCACGGGGCGCGGCGCGACCCTCGGTTTCCGGGCCGACGGGTCCGAGGCCGACGAGGAGGCGCGGCGCGAGCAGGTGCTGCGGCCGCTGCGCGAACACTTCAGGCCCGAGTTCCTCAACCGCATCGACGAGGTCGTCATCTTCCGGCGGCTGACGGACGAACAGCTGCGCCAGGTCACCGAGCTGCTCCTGCAGGAGACCCGGCGCCGGCTGCACGCCCAGGACATCACCATCGAGTTCACCACGGAGGCGGTGGACTGGCTGGCCCGGCGGGGGCACCAGCCGGAGTACGGCGCGCGTCCGCTGCGCCGCACGATCCAGCGCGAGGTGGACAACCGGCTCTCGCGGCTGCTCCTGGACGGCCGGCTCGGCGCGGGCAGCCGGGTCCTGGTGGAGGTCGAGGACGACGGCCTGAGCATCCGGCCCGCGGCGCAGGACCCGGCGCGGTGACGGCCCGGCCGACCACCGGGCCGGACCGGGCCGGCGGTCACGGGCGGGGGTTGGTGCGCCGCCAGGGCGGCCGGGCGTCGGCCCCCCTGCGTCCGGCGACGGAGGCGCACCGCGGGCAGAGTCGCTGGACGCGGTCCGCGGCGCCGCCCGACTCGGGGATGACGTCCGTCCACGGCACGTGCGGGAAGCGGGTGAGCAGGGACTTGCTGAGGGAGAGCCCGCAGACGCTCTCGTTGCGGCCCGGCTCCCAGGCGTGCGCCTCACCGGCGGGCAGTCGCCGCCGTCCCTCCTCCTCGTCGGTCCACTGCCCGGAGGCCGCCACCGCGTATCGCGTGCGCGCCGCCACGGCGGCGCGTCACCGGTGCCGGGCGCGGTCGGCGCCGTCGTCGGAGGAGAGCGGCCTCAGCGGGTCGTGGCCGAGGGTCATCAGCCGGTGGCGCCAGTGCGCCTCGCCCGCCGTGGGCTCCATGTCGGCACCCCGCTCGGCGGTGACGGTGTCGACGACCTTGCGCATGACGCGCAGGTCGTCGGGGGTCAGGTCGACGCGGCGCTTGCCGAGGATCTCCAGGACGCGGCGGCCGTTCGGGGTGCCCGCCCGGTCCGGGACCTCCTCGGTCTCCTCGCCCGCGAAGCGGGTCTTGAGCCAGTCGCCGAGTTCGCGCGAGGTCATGTTGACCACCGTGTGGAACTCGTCCCACAGTCCGTCCTGCGGTCCCTCGGGTGCGGTTCCGGGCATGTCCGTCATGATCACTGATTCCTTCCGTGCACAGGGTTTGTCACGCTGTCGCGTCCGTTCCGTCCACTACTGCCCGCTGGAGGCGGCATGACCACCGAAGAGCCCATGGGGCAGAAGTACGACGAGCGGGGGGCCGTGCCCCTCGGGGGGTACGCCGCCGTGGCGGCCACGTTCGCGGCGGCGACCGGGGCGTTCCTGGTCGTGGCGCGCCGGCGCGGTGTCGTCCTGCCGGAGCGGGTGCCGCCGTGGGATGTGGCGCTGCTCGGCGTGGCGACGTACAAAACGGCGCGGCTGCTCACCAAGGACAAGATCACCAGTTTCCTCCGGGCGCCCTTCACCCGCAGGAGCGAGGACACGACGGCGGGCGAGGTGATGGACGAGCCGCGCGGCAGCGGCGTCAGGCTGGCGGTGGGCGATCTGGTGTCGTGCCCGTTCTGCGTCTCCGCCTGGACGGCCTCGGGCCTCCTCGGCGCCTATGTCCTCGCCCCCCGCGGCGCCCGCCTCGTCACCACCGGCCTCACCGCGATGACCCTCGCCGACTGGCTGCAGTACGCCTGGGCGTGGACGCAGGAGAACGCGGAGAGCTGAGAGCCAGTCCGTGAACCCGCGGCCGGCCTCGTCGTACGGCCGGCCGCGGGCGGGCGGGGCGCTCAGCGGGTGACGACGTGCCGCTCGTCGGGAACGCAGTGCGTCATCGTCAGGCCGCTGACGTCGCGCGGCGGGTTCTCCCCCAGGTTGGCGAGGCGCTTGCGGTCCTCCTCGGTCAGCTCCTGGCCCGCCAGCGGCTTCAGGTGCGCGACGTCCCGCGCGGCGATGCCGAGGCCTTCACCGATCCTCAGGCCGAGATCGTTCTCGACGAGGAGGAAGTGCCAGACCATCCGCTCCTGGACCGCCCGGTCGCACTGGGACAGCATGCCGGTGAGATTGTCCACGAGATCGTCGCGCTCCCACTGCTCCATCAGGAGGTAGCGCTGGCCCGCCTGGAGGTAGTCGTTGGTGCGCGGGATGCGCTTGCGGGTCAGCCTGCCGTGGATCTCCGGGCCCACCTCGTCGTGGGTCGGGTACCGCGCCTCGCGCAGGCCGCCGGTGATGGACGGCTCGTAGTTGACGATGGGGTTCTCGCCGCCGCCGTCGACGTGGTACGTCATCAGGCCGTCACGCTGGTTCGTCCGTACGGCGGCGTTCTTGGCCTGGTTGACGGGGAGTTGCAGGTAGTTGGGGCCGACGCGGTAGCGCTGGGTGTCGCTGTAGGAGAAGGTGCGGCCGACCAGCATCTTGTCGTCGGAGAAGTCGAGGCCGTCCACCAGGACGCCGGTGCCGAAGGAGATCTGCTCGTTCTCCGCGAAGTAGTTCTCCGGCATCCGGTCGAGCACCATCCGGCCGACCGCCTTCGGCGGGAAGTCCTGCTCGGGCCAGGTCTTGGTGTCGTCGAGCGGGTCGAAGTCCAGTTCGGGGTGGTCGTGGTCGTCCATGACCTGGACGAGCAGTTCCCACTCCGGGTGGTCGCCGCGCGCGACGGCCTCGTACAGGTCCTTGGTGGCGTGGCCGAGTTCACCGGCCTGTACGTTGGCCGCGTCCTCCTCGGTCATGCTGCGGACGCCCTGCTTGGGCATCCAGTGGTACTTCACCAGCAGCGAGTTGCCCTGCTCGTCGACCCACTTGTACGTGTTGACGCCGAAGCCCTGCATATGGCGGTAGTCGGCCGGGATGCCGCGCGGGCTGAACAGGTTGACCAGCATGTGCATGGACTCGGGCGTCTGCGACATGAAGTCGAAGATCCGGCGCGGCTGCTGCTCGTGGGTGACCGGGTCCGGCTTGAGGGCGTGGATGACGTCGGGGAACTTGATCGCGTCCCGGATGAAGAAGACGCCAAGGTTGTTGCCGACGAGGTCCCAGTTGCCGTCCTCGGTGTAGAACTTGACCGCGAAGCCGCGCGGGTCGCGGGCGGCTTCGGAGGAGTCGCGGCCGCCGATGACGGTCGAGAAGCGCACGGCGACGTCGGTGCGCTTGCCGCGCTCCTGGAAGAGCTTGGCGCGGGTGAAGCGGGCGATGGGCTCGTCGCCGAAGGTTCCGTACGCCTCGAAGTAGCCGTAGGCGGTCACGCCGCGCGCGTGGACGACGCGCTCGGGGATGCGCTCGCGGTCGAAGTGGCTGATCTTCTCGAGGAACTGGTAGTTCTCCAGCGTCGCGGGGCCGCGGGCGCCGACGGTGCGCTGGTTCTGGTTGTCGTAGACCGGGTGGCCCTGCCGGTTGGTGAGCGTCTCCCGGCCGTCGTCCGGGGCGGGGCCCTTGCTCGATACATCCGTCACGTTCGTCGACTCCTTCGGCCCGAATCTGTTCGTTTTGCTCGGGTTCACAACGCTATGCGAGGTTTCGGTCGAACGAGGGGTGGAGCGGGCCCGCCCGGTGGGCGCGTCGTCCGCGTGGCGTCACGGCGCGTCGCCCACGTGGTGTCACCGCGCGTCGGCTCACCGCAGCAGGACGAGCGCGTAGACGAGGAAGAACGCCGCGACCAGCACCGCGATGCCGATGATCAGACCCAGCGGCCCCTTCGCCCAGCCCTTCGGCGGATTGTGCGTCTCCTCGGGTCCCGCCCCCGGCATGCTGCTCTCGGCGGGCGGCGTCTCCCCCGGCGGCACGCCCCCGCCGGGTTCCAGTCCTGTGGCGTTCCCGGGCTCGGGGTCCGGGTCCGGCGGTTCGGGGTCCGGGGTGGGGTCCGGGTGTCGGGGAGGAGTCATGTGATCCAAGTTCGCACGCACGGTGCGCGCGCACCTCTCCACCACGACCGAACCGGTGCGCGCGGGGCGGTTGCGGCGCGCGCTCCGGGCGACCCGGGGACGTACGTGGCCGAATCTGGACACAGGACGCCGGGTGAGGGGCCCGGTGGACCCGCCGTACGCCGCCCCGGTGCCCGACAGGACCGGGCGCGACACCCAAGGAGGTTTCATGACCGACCGCACCGCTTCCGCCGCCGGAGCGGCCGTCGTCACCGGCGCCGACTCCGGTATCGGCCGGGCCACGGCCGTCCGGCTCGCCGAGGCCGGGATGGACGTCGGGATCACCTGGCACAGCGACCGGGAGGGCGCCGAGCGGACGGCCGAGGAGGTGGAACGGCACGGCCGGCGCGCGGCCGTCGCCCAAATGGACCTGACCCGGCTCCCCGATGCGGCGCAGGTGGTCGACGAGCTCGCCGAACGGCTCGGCCGGATCGACGTCCTCGTCAACAACGCGGGTACGGGCACCGCGACCCCGTTCCTCGATCTGCGGCACGAGGACGTCGTACGGGTCCTCGACGTCGACCTCGTCGGCCCGTTCCTGTGCGGCCAGCGCGCCGCGCGCCGCATGATCGAGCAGGGCGACGGCGGCCGCATCGTCAACGTGACCTCCGTGCACGAGCATCAGCCGCGCGTCGGCGCCGCCCCCTACTGCGCCGCCAAGGGCGGACTCGGGCTGCTCACGCAGGTGATGGCCCTGGAACTCGCCGAGCACGGCATCACCGTCAACGCCGTCGCGCCGGGCGAGATCGCCACCCCCATGACCGGGCAGGAGGACACCGACGTGCACGAGGCGCGACGCCCCGGCATCCCGCTCGGCCGTCCCGGTGACGCCCGGGAGATCGCCGCCGTCATCGCCTTCCTCGCCGGGCCCGACGCCTCGTACGTGACCGGCGCGTCGTGGGTCGCGGACGGCGGCATGGTGCAGATGGGGCCGCAGGCCGGTTCCCACCTGCGCAGCGACGAGTGGCGGCGGCCCTGACCCGCCGTCGGGGCCCCGCTCAGCCGACGTAGCGGCGGGCCGTGGAGTGCCGGCGCGCCTCCTCCAGAGCGACGAGGCGCGCCTCGATCGGGGCGGGGACCGGGGAGCGCTGCCTGAGCACCCAGGGCAGCCCCGCCACCGCGTGGCCGACGGCGCGCAGGGACGCCCGGTCGCGCGGCACGGTGCGCAGCAGCTGCCGGGTGCGGCGCAGCGCCGAGGGCCAGGGGCGGCGCAGCCAGGTGAACCACAGGGTGTTGCGCAGGCCGAGGACGCGCCGGTCGGTGCTGTCACGGAGCTTGGAGGCCGCGTGGTGGATGGTCAGCTCCGGCACGTAGGCCAGCCAGTGCCCGCGCGTCAGCAGGTCGGTGGCGAGGAGCTCCTCCTCCCCGCCGAGCCACAGCCCCGGATGGAAGCCGCCCGCGTCCCGGAAGGCGTCGGCACGGATCACCGTGGCGGCGGCGAGCCGAGGGCGGGGCCGGGCAGCCAGTCGGGGCCGGAGAGCGGCGAGTCGCGCAATTCGGCGACCACCGGGTCCTCCTCCCCGGACGGCTCGACGACGATGCGGGCGGTCACGGCCGCGAGCGGCGGGTGCGCGTCCAGGAGGTCCGCGGCGCGCCGCGGGGAGCCCGGCTCCCACCAGGTGTCGTCGTCGCAGAACGCCACGTAGGGCGTACGGACGTGGCGGACGGCGAGGTTGCGCCCCACGGCCCCCAAGTTGCGGCCCGGGCAGAGGAGTTGCACCTCGGGGAAGAGCCGCTGGACCGCCTCGGCCGTACCGGTCCGTCATCTGCGCTGTTCCTGTGGGTGGTTGGGGGTGGCGGTTACGAAGGGGCCCGGTCGAGGAGGCGGGCCGCGCTCTCGATCCGGGCGGGCAGCGGCTCCCTGGCCCTGAGCGCGGCGGGCAGCCGGGCGAGCACGCCGCCGAGGGCCTTCCCCGCGTCCCGTTCACCGCGGGCCGCCGCCGCGGCGAGGTGCGCGGTACCCCGCAGGGCCACGGTGACGGGGCGCCGGAGCCAGGCGGTGAGCAGGGCGTTGCGCCGTTGCACCGCGCAACGGCCGGGCCGTGTGCGGGGGCCCGGGTGGTGATGCGCCGTCACGGAGGGCTCGTACGTCACGCCCCAGCCGCGCGCCGCCAGATCGTAGGCGAGCAGGGTCTCCTCGCCGCCGAAGAACAGCACCCGGTGGTAGCCGCCCGCGTCCAGGAAGGCCCGGCGCCGGGTGACGGCCGCGCAGGCGAGGAAGCCCAGGACGGGGCGGCCCGGCAGGTCGGCGGCGGGTGGCAGGGGCGAGTCGGCGAGTACGCGGTTGAGCGGGTCCTCGCGGGCCCCGGGGCCGACCAGGGTGCGGGCGGCGATGAGGCCGAGGCGCGGGTGGGCGTCGAGGAGGTCGGCGGCGGTGTCGAGGGCGCCGGGGGCCCACCAGGAGTCGTCGTCGCTGAAGGCCACGTACGGCGTGGTGGCGTGCCGCACCGCGAGGTTGCGGCCGAGCGCTCCGGTGTTGCGTCCCGGGGCGACGACCCGGGCACCGACGGCGTGGGCGCGCACCGCGTCGGCGGTCGCGTCGGTGGAGCCGTTGTCCACGACGATGACGGGCGGCCGTTCGGGCAGTGCGGCGAGCCGGTCCAGGGTGCGGAGCACGCTCTCGCGGCGGTTCCGGGTGATCACCGCCACGGTGGTGCGCGGGGAGCCCGCGGTCACGTGCTCTCCCGCGTTCACGTGCTCTCCTTCAGAAGTTTCCGCACCGCGCGCACCACGTCCTCGGGCAGCGCCTCGGTCGGTCCCGGCCGCCCGGTGTCCGCGCCGGTATCGTCCTGGCCGCCGAGGAGGACGGCGGGCACGCCGTAGGGGCTGCGGCGCTCCGCGGGCACGGACGGGGAGCCGACGGAGACGACCGGGGTGCCCGTCGCGGCGGCCAGCTGGGCCGGTCCCGTGTCGCCCGCGACGACGACGTCCGCCGCACGCAGGATGCCCGCCAGGGTCCGCAGGTCCGTGCGGTCGCCGAGGTCGACGGCCGTGTCGCCGCCGACCCGCCGGGTCAGGGCGGACTCGGCGGGGCCGCCGGTGACGATCACGCGGTGTCCTGCGTCGGCGAGCAGGGCGACCGCCTCGGCCGCGTGCTCGGCGTCCCAGGCGCGGGCCGCGGCCCCGGCGCCCGGGTGCAGCACCACGTAGGGGCCGTTGCCGGTGAGGCCGGTGGTGTCGGGGGCCGGGAGCACGCGGAGCCGCCCGTCGTCGCCGGCCCCCGGCAGGAAGCCCAGGGCCGCGGCCGTGTCCAGCGCGGCCTCGGCGTCGTGCCTGCCGGGCAGCCGCAGGTGGGGTACGTCGATGAGGCTGCCCGCGTGGTCGGCGGTGTCGGCGCCGATGCGGGGGACGTGCGCCATCCGCAGCAGAAGCGCGGTGGGCAGCGGGCTCTGCGCGAAGGGGGTGACGATGAGGGCGACGTCGTACGCCGCCTCCCGCACGCGCCGCACCAAACCCTCGACGTCCGCCTCCTCCACCGTCGGCGGGCGGGTCCCCGCCCAGGGCGCCTCCCAGACGACGACCTCGTCGACGTGGGGCAGCAGCTCGGCGGCGGGCGCGCCGCGCGGCCCGCACAGCATCGTCACGTGGTCGGCGCCTGCGGCGACCGCGCGGACGGCGGGGCCCGACAGGAGCACCCCGCTCATGCCGTCCAGGCAGACGACGAGCGCCTTGCCCACGGAGGCCGCGAGGGCGCCGCCCCGCACGGGCTCACCAGGAACACGCATGGCGTACGCCTCCCTCGGCGCCCGGCGCGCTCCTGCTGCCGCTCTCCCGCCCGACGAAGTCGGCGACGGTGCGCCTGAGCCCCTCCTCCAGAGGGACCTTGGGCGTCCAGCCGAAGAGTTCGTGGGCGAAACCGGTCGCGGGGGCGGGCGGCTCGGCGTTCTCAGGGCTCTCGGGATTTTGACCGGTGTTCTCGGTGTTCTCGGTGTTCCCGGCGGACGTCCCGGTGTACTCCAGGCGGGCGTCGGAGCCGGTCAGGTCGAGGACCCGGCGGGCGATCTCCGCCACGGTCGGCCCGGGGTCGCCGCCGATGTCGACCGGCCGCACCGAGCGGCTCGCGGCCACCAGGAGGACACCGTCGACCGTGTCGTCGACGTAGCAGAGCGAGGGCCTGCCGCTGCCGTCGCCGGGCACGGTCACCGGTCCGCCGCTCAGGGCCTGCCGGATGAGCGCGGGGATCATCCGGCCGTCGGCGGGCCCCATGCGCGGGCCGTAGGCCGGGAAGACGCGCACGATACCCGCGTCGGCCTCGGTGGCGCTCACGAACGCGGTGGTCAGCGCCTCGGCGAAGCGCTGGGAGTCGCCGGGCGGGTCGCCGTGCAGGACGCAGGTGGAGGCGAGCAGGAACCGCGCGCCGTCCCGTTCGGCGACGGCGAGGGCGTTGCGGGTGCCGAGGCTCGCGGCGTCGAGTGTCTCCAGAGGGTACGCGAGGGCGTCCGCGGCGGGGCAGGCGGAGTGCAGTACGAGGTCGTAGGGGCCGGGGAGGGCTTCGGTGAGGTCCGCGCCGGCGAGGTCCGCGCCTGTCAGGTCCGGGGACAGGAAGCGGAATCCGGGGCGGTCCGTCAGGTGTGCGACGTTGCGGGACGAGCCTGTCGGCAGATCGTCCACGCAGTCGACGTCCACCCCGGCGTCGAGCAGGTGCTCGCACAGGTGCGAGCCGAGAAAGCTCGCGCCCGCGGTGACCAGGGCCTTCTTCCACGGAGGAGGCGGCTGCGGCGCCATGGAGAACATGGTGGGCGTCATGGGCGCAACCTTCCTTCCGCCGTCACGGGATGATCACTGTCTGCGAGGAGGGCTCCGGTCGGCCGGGGCCCCGCGGAGCACCGATGCGTCTGGTGCCCAGCCGTCCCGGCCGTATCCGTCCCGGTCGCATTCGTCCCGGCCGTATCCGTCTCAGCCGTATCCGTCCCCGGACCCGTCACGGCCAGGACGGCTCCCTGCGCGGCACGACGACCAGCTCGCCCACCACGCTGCCGGCCGGGACGGAGAGCGCGTACAGGACCGTGTCGGCCACGATGTCCGGGCTCTGGAGCATGGCCACGTCGGCGTCCGGGAAGCGTTCCATGATGAACGGGGTCTCCATGCCGCCGGCGATGATCCCCGTGACGCCGATCCCCACGCAGTCGCGCTGGGCCTCCTTGAACAGCGTGTGGGTGAACGCGCGCAGACCCGACTTGCCCGCCGCGTACGGGCCCGCCTCGGTCCAGGTCCGGTTCGCGGCGGTGGACAGGATGTTCACGATGTGGCCGCCGCCACGGGCGATCATGCGCCGGTACGTCTCCAGGCACAGATACATCGGCCCGAGGAGGTTGGTCTCGACGACCCGCGTCACCTCGTCGGCGCTCAGGTGCTCGATCGGCTTGGAGACGTCGACGGCGGCGTTGTTGACCAGGATGTCGAGCGGCTGATCCGCCGCATCCAGGTCCCGGAAGACGGCGGCGACCCCCTCGGCGTCCCGCACGTCCATCTCCACGAACCGGGCGTCGTGGCCCTCGCCGGTGAGCCCGTCGCAGAGCTCCCCCGCCAGGTCCTTGCGGATGTCGGCGACGAGGACCGTCGCACCGGCCCCCGCGAGCGCCCGCGCGATCGAGGCACCGAGGCCCCGGGCCGCGCCGGTCACCAGTGCCCGCTTGCCGTGGAGGTCGACCTGTGCCGCGCCGCCCATGCCCGTGCCTTCCCGTCGTGCCGGTTGCCGGGGCGGCGCGCTCCGCGACCGCCCCGCTTCCCACTGTGACGGCCGGTGCGCCGTCCGGCACCTCGGGCCGGTCGCGGGGCGCTCGGCGCGCGGACATCGGGCAGCTGTGTTCTCCGTCACCGCCGACGGACCGGAATCGCGGGCCGCGCCCCCGCACGAGAAGCGTGTGAGCAAGCACACCAGAAGCGCCAAAGCCCGGCAGGCGGGCGGCAGTTGGGGGCTTTCGGCGGTGCGGTCGGCCGAGCCGTCCCGAGGCGCGGCGATCCCGTCTGCCACGATGGTCGTCGCCGTACTCCGGAGCGTCCACGCGTCACTCGACGCGCCCTGCCGACGCCTCTCCCACAGCGCGGTGCCCCCGACAGATCCGGTGGAGTGACCGCGCAACGCAGCCGGTCCCGAACTCCCGCCGAGACCTCCCCTTGAGTCCCTGCGGGCTCACCCCGAGTCTTCGAGTGCCTCTGTGTCTTCCTCTCCCGCGCCTTCCGCCCCGCCTTCTCCCCCTGCCTCCCCTGCCCCGTCCGTGCCCGAGCATTCCTCCGCCGTCGAGAACGGCGCTTCCGCCTCGCGCTCGCCCTGGCGATCCCTGCGGTACCGCAGCATGCGCTGGTGGTCCGTCGCCAACTTCGTGTCGAACGCCGGCACCTGGATGCAGCTCACCGTGCAGAACCTGCTGGTGCTGCAGATCACCGGGTCCGCCGCCGCCACCGGCCTCTCCATGTCGGTGCAGGCCGCGCCCGCGCTGCTCATGAGCCTGGTCGGCGGCGCCGCCGTGGACCGCTGGCCCCGCAAGCTCACCGCCTCGGTCAGCCAGGCCCTGCTGGGCGCCATCGCCTTCACCACGGCCGTCCTCGTGGCGACCGGCGGGCTCGACCTGACCGTACTCATGGTGCTGGCCGGCGTAACGGGCGTCATCGCCACGGTCGACGGACCCGCCTGCGCCCTCCTCGGCAACGACCTCGTGCCGCCGGAGGACGTTCCCTCCGCCATCGGCGTGGGCTCGCTCGTCCACAGCGCGGGCCGCCTCGCCGGTGCCGCACTCGGCGGTGTCACGGTCGGCTTCCTCGGCACGGCCGCCGCCTACGCCGCCAACGGCGTGTCGTTCCTCTTCGTCGCCGCGGTCATCCCCTTCCTGCGTCCCGCGTACGGGGCGCTGCGGCAGGCCGGCGCCGACCGGTCCGTCGCCCCCGTACCGACCGGCCCCGCGCCGAGCGGGCCCACCCCCAGCGCCCCCATGACGGTCGGCGAGAACATGACCGTCCGCCAGGGCATCGCGTACTTCATGCGGCGGCCCCGGCTCGTGGCCCTCGCGGGCGTCACCGGTGTCAGCGCGGTCTTCGGCCGGAACTACAACCTCACCCTGGCCGTGCTCGTCACCGGGCCACTGGCGGGAGGCGCGGGATCGTTCGGCACGGTCTCCACCGTGCTCGCCGTCGGAGGCATCATCGGCGCCGTTCTCGGCGCCCGGCTGCGCAAGCCGTCCGTGCGGCTCGTCGGCACGCTGGCCGCCGCCGGCGCGCTGCTCCAGGTGGTCGCGGGGTTCTCGCCCTCGTTCGCCGTCCTGCTGGTCCTCGTCCTGCCGATGGCCGTGGTCGAGTCCGTCTCCGACACCGCGGGCACGACCGTCCTGCAGACCGACCCGCCCGCCCACCTGCGGGGCCGCGTGCTCGGCGTGTGGGGCAGCGTCAGCACGGCCTGGGGCCTCGGCGGCCCGCCCGCGCTCGGCCTCCTCATGGAGCTGGTGGGCGCCCGCGGTGCCCTGGTGTCCGGCGGCCTGATCATCGCCGGTTCGATCGGAGCGGGCTTCGTCCTCCGCAGGCGCGGGAGCACGGAACCGGTGCTGCTGCCGACAACGGAACGGGACGCCGCCAAGCGGTCGGCGCTGGGCGCGGCGGCCTGAGAGCCCGCGTCATCTCCCCGGCCGGGTGGCCGTCGGGGCCGTGCGCGGATGCGGCTCCGTCAGGTCCCGTGCCGCCGTGAGGACCTCCTCGGGGGTGATCCGCAGCAGCCGATCGTCCGGCAGGCGCCCGTGCGCGTCGCCGGGGCGGGCCGCGTCGTCGCCGTCCGGGTGCCACAGGACCCGGTGGCGGGCGTCCGCCGGAGGCCCCCACAGGCGGGGCGCCACCGGGCCGAACAGGACGACCGACGGCGTGCCGAGCGCCGTCGCCAGGTGGGCGAGGCCGGTGTCCCCGACGATGACGCAGCGGGCGTGCGCCACGAGCGCCGTCAGCTGGTCGAACGGCACGTCGGCGGCGCCGCCGAGCACCGCGTCGCCCGCCAGCCCCGCCTCTGACGCCACGTACCGCGCGGTCGTCCCCTCGCCCGCCCCGGCCGTCACCACGATCCGGTGCCCGCGGGCCGCGAGCCCCCGCGCCACGGCGGCGAACCGCTCGGGCGGCCAGCGGCGGGCTCCGGCGTCGGCGCCCGGGTGGAGGACCACCGCGCCCGGCGCCGGGGAGGGCGTCGCGGGCGGTGGGATCCGTACGTCCGCGGGGTCGGCCTCGATGCCGTACCAGGACAGCAGCCGGCACCACCGCTCCCGCTCGTGCTCGTCGTCCCGCCAGACGGGCCCCTCGATGCCGGGCGTCTGCGGATGCGCGTACGCCAGGAGTTTGCGGGGACGCAGCCGGTGGAGCAGCAGGTGGCTGGGCGGGCCGTTGCCGTGCAGGTCGACGGCGTAGTCAGGGGGCGGATCCGGCCAGGCGAGGTGCTCGGGCACCGCACGGGCCGCGGCGGACGCGGGCAGCAGCCGGTCGACCAGTCCTGTCGCCAGGGCGGGTGCGGTCAGCCGCTCGGGCGCGGCCAGCACGAGTTCGTGGCCGGGCAGCCGCCGCCGCAGGGCGCGCAGCGCCGGTACGACGGTCAGCAGGTCACCGAGTCCGAGCGCCCGCAGCACCAGCACGCGGGGGCGGTCCGTCGTCGGGGCGGCGGGGCGCGGTGGCCGTGTGGTCTCTTCGCTCACGGTCGGGGTGCCTCTCGGCTCAGGGTGCGGGCGGCCGGGGCGGCGTGGCGGACTCGGCGGCCCTGCGGGCGAGCAGGGTCGTGGAGCGGCCGTCGAGGTAGGGCAGGACGACGGCCTGCCCGCCCCACGCGCTCAGGGTCTGCGCCTCGGGGAGGTCCTGGACGGAGTAGTCGCCGCCCTTGACCCATACGTCGGGCCGCAGCCTGCCGAGCAGTTCGCGCGGGGTGTCCTCGGCGAAGACGGCCACGGCGTCGACGCTGCCGAGCGCCTCAAGGACGCGGACGCGGTCCGCCTCCCGGTTGAGCGGGCGCCCGGGGCCCTTGCGGCGGGTGAGCGACGCGTCGGAGTTGAGGCAGACGATCAGGCAGTCGCCGATGCGCCGGGCGCTCTCGAGCAGGCCCACGTGGCCCGCGTGCAGGAGGTCGAAGCAGCCGCCGGTCGCCACCACCGTGCCACCGCGCGCCCGCACCCGTTCCGCCAGGGCGAACGCGTCGTCGCCGGGTTCGCCGCCGAGTTCGTCCGTGGCACCGTCCGTGGGCGCCGTGCGCCACAGGTCGGGGTTGGTGGCGCCGCCCGCCGACACGAACGCGGCGGCCTCGGCGACGGCCCGCTGCAGGGCCTCCTCCGGGAGCGCCCCGTCGGCGAGCGCCACGGCCGTCGTCGCGGCGAAGCAGTCGCCCGCGCCGCACGGGTCGCCGGTGGCGCGGTACGGCGACGGCACGAGCATCGGCGTACCGGAGCCCGGCCTGGTGAGCAGGACGCCGCGCTCGCCCAGGGTGACGGCGACGCCGCCGACCCGCCAGCGGTCCGCAAGCTCGGCGCCCCGGGCGGCGTACGCGCGCAGCGTCTCGTCGTCGCCGGGGCACAGGGCGCGGGTCTCGGCGGCGTTGGGGGTGACGAGCCGCGCGCCCGGGACGGGGGCGTCGCCCTTGGGGTGGGGGTCCCAGACGAGCGGGGTGCGGGGGGCGACGGCCGCCAGGTGCTCGCGTACGGCGCTCGCGGTGTGCCGTCCGTAGTCCGCGACGAGGACGGCGTGCGCCCCGGCCAGCGCGTCCCGCACCGCGCCGTCGGGTTCGCCCGGTATGCCGCCGCCCCTGTCGATGCGCACCAGCGGGCGGCCGGACGCCAGGACGCGCGTCTTGACCGGCAGCGTGCCGTGCAGCGGAATCTCCACCAGCCTTACCCGGCCGCTGAGTTCGCGGCGTACGGCTTCGCTCGCGGGGTCGTCGCCCAGTGCGGTCACCAGGGTCACGTCGCGCCCGCCGCGTGCCGCGAGCGCGGCGGCCAGGCCCGCCCCGCCGGGGTGGCGCCGGTCGCCGGTGACGTCGACCACGGGGGCGGGGGCGTCCGGGGCGAGCCGGGTGGCGTCGCCCTCGATGTCCTCGTCGAGCAGGACGTCCCCGACGACCACGAGAGGCTTCGGCCGGGTCACGAGAGGCTCCCGTCGACGCGGACGACGTCGCGGGGCGCGATGCGGCCCGCGGTGGCCACGACGGGTTCGCCGAGCGCCGCGTCGAAGGCCTCGCACAGCAGGTGCACGGCGACGAGGTGGGCCTCCTGCACGGTCGCCGTGGTCTCGCCGTCGATGTGCAGCGCGTCGTCGGCGGCCTCCCCCAGCGGGTTCGGTCCGGGCCCGGTGAGCGCCCAGACGCGCAGCCCGGCGGCCCGGCCCGTCACCGCCGCCGTGATCAGGTTGGCGCTGCGGCCCGAGGTGGACAGCAGGATGAGGATGTCGCCGGGTCTGCCGTGGGCGGAGACCTGGCGGGCGAACACGTGGTCGAATCCGTAGTCGTTGCCGATGGCGGTCATGCTGGAGGTCTCCGCGTGCAGGGAGATCGCCGAGTACGCGGGCCGTTCCTTGCGGTAGCGGCCCACCAGTTCGGCGGTCAGGTGCTGGGCCTGGGCGGCGCTGCCGCCGTTGCCCGCGGCGAGGAGCCTGCTCCCGGCGGGCAGCGCGGCGGCGAGCCGCCCGCCCCACTCCGCCAGCCGGCCGAGCCCGTCCCTGCGCAGCCGGCCGAGGGCTTGCTCCAGCGACCGGCAGTGCAGATGCGCGGCGTCGAGTGCGGGGGATTCACTCATACGGATCGGGCATGCCGCGCCACGAGGACGGCGGGGGCCCGCACCTCCTTCGGGGGTTGGGGGCGAGGTGGCGAGGTGTCAGGTCATCGGTGCGTCGGTGCCACACGGGGTGGGTGAAGGGCGGCCGGGGCCACGGTCGGGAGCCCGGCGCCGGGCTCCCCGCCCCTCACACCGCCCCCACCCCCGTCACGACCGCGGGCTTCGCGTCCAGGACTTCGCAGTAGGCCGCCTCCGTGGCCGCCGCCACGCGGTCCCAGCCGTACCGGCGCAGGACCCTGCGCCGCCCCGCCTCGCCGCTCGCCTCGCGGAGCGCGGGATCGGCGAGGAGTTCGGCGACGGCGCGGGCCAGCGCCTCGGGGTCGCGGGGCGGGACGAGGCGGCCGGTGGCGGGGTCGGCGACCGTGTCCAGCTGGCCGCCGACCGCGCTGGCGACGACCGGTCGGCCGCACGCCATCGCCTCCAGGGGGACGATGCCGAACGGTTCGTAGTCGGCGGGGCAGAGCACGACGTCGGCCGCGCGCAGCAGCGGCGGCACGTCGGTGCTCGGTACGCCGCCGGTGAAGCGGACCCGGTCGGCGACGCCCGCCTCGCGGGCCAGCGCGCGCAGCCTGCGTACCTCCGGGTCGTCGGCCAGCCGGTCGGCGGGCGGGCCGCCGACCACGAGCAGCTCGGTCTCGGGCAGTCGGGCCAGCGCGGCGATGGAGACCGCCGCCCCCTTGCGCGGTACGAGGCGGCCGAGTTGGAGCACCTGGTGGCGGTGGGCGCCCCGCTCGGCGACCGGTCCGCGCGGGGTGAACAGCTCCGTGTCGACGCCGCACGGCACGACACCGACCTTGGCGGCGCGTACGCCCATCCTGCCGAGTTCGGCGACCTCGTCGCGGCAGGTGGCGATGACCCGGTCGCAGCCGAGGCCGACCTCGTGCTCCAGGGAGATCCGCTTGGGCGGGCTGGGGTCGGCGAGCTGCTGGTGGCGCCGCTTCACGGTGCCGAGGGCGTGGTACGTGTGCAGCAGGGGCAGGCCCAGTTCGCGCGTGGCGCGCAGCGAGGCGAGGCCGGACATCCAGAAGTGCGAGTGGACCAGATCGGGCGGCCGGTTGCGCCAGGTGCGTACGAGATGGCGGCCGAACTCCGGCATGTGGGGCAGGAGTTCGTCCTTGGGGATCTGCTCGGGCGGCCCCGCGGGCACGTGGTGCACCTCGACGCCCGGCCGCAGGGCGACGCGTTCGGGCAGGTCGGGTGTGTCGCGGCGGGTGTAGACGGTCACCCGGTGGCCGCGGTCGGCGAGCGCGCCCGCGAGGCAGGCGACGTGGACGTTCTGCCCGCCGGCGTCCACGCCGCCGAGCGCGGCGAGCGGACTCGCGTGTTCCGAGACGAGCGCGATCGACAGCACTCCGGGGCCGACGGGCTCCGCGCCGAGGGCGCCGGAGTCGAGGGGGCCGAGGGTCGAGGTCATGCGATCGCCTCCGTCAGCACGCGCTCCCAGTCGTCGAGGAAGCGCTTGAGTCCGTACCTTTCGAGAGCGGCCTGGCGGGCGCGGGCGCCGTCCTCGGCCGCGGCATCCGGTTCCTCGAGGTAGTGCCGGGCGGCCCGCGCGAGCACCTCGGGGCGGGTGGAGAGCGTGCCCGTGCCGCGCGGGACCGCCTCGACCGCCTCCGTGGTGGCGAGCGCCACGACCGGCATGCCCAGGTGCATGGCCTCAAGCAGGGAGAGCCCGAGGGAGGTCCAGCGCACCGGGTGCAGGTACAGGCGGCGCTCGGCGAGTGCCGCGTGCAGTTCGCTCTGCGGGAGGTCGGCGGTGCGGCACCGGTCCTCGGGGAGGCCCAGGTGCGCGGCGAGGCCTTCGGTGCGCATGCCGAAGACGTCGAGGGGGGCGGCCTCGCTCAGGGCGGGCAGCAGGTCGGTGCCGGTGTGACGGCCGCGCCTGACCGGTTCGTTGACGACGACGGCGGCCCGGTCGAGGCGGCCGGTGTACTGGTGGCCGGGGTCGACGATGCCGTGCTCGATGACTTCGGTGCGCGCCCGGCCGTTGTCCCAGAACAGCCGGTTGAAGTGCGTGACGTGGACGAGCGTCAGGTCGTCGCGGTCGGCGCACGGATGCCGGGTGTCGGGGACATCGCCGTCCGGTGAGTTGTGTTCGAGGTAGACGGCGGGCACGTCGCGTCCGGGGCGCCGGCCGCCGAGCCAGCGTTCGGCGAGCTCCGGTTCGTGCGGCCGCTGGAAGAGGACGAGGTCCACCTCCGCGTCGCGCAGCTCCTCGGGCGTGATCTCGCGCACCGAGTCGGGCCAGGCGAAGGTGCGGGCCCGGCCGAGTCCGTCGGGGCCGCGGTCCGGTGTGACGGGAACGAGGTAGGTGTGGGGGCCCTGCACGAACGAGGTCGTCCAGGAGCCGTGCACGTGCCACAGCAGGATGTTCATACGGTCGCTCCTCGTTGCGTACCGGGAGTTCCGGGCGTAGCGGGTGTGCCGGACGCACTGGGTGCGGCGGGCGTTCCGGCCGGCAGGCCGGACCGGGGGTCCGTTGGCCGTGGGCGCGTCCGGCGGATGGCCGGGTCGTCGGCGAGCGCGGCCACCGCGGCGAGCACCTCGGCGTCGCCGACGCCGTCGAGGCAGGGGTGGCCGGGTACCGGGCAGATCCGCGCCCTGCTGTCCGCGCACCGCTCGCGCTGGTCGCCGAGCAGGACGTGGCGTACGCCGTACGGCCCCCAGCGCTCGGCCGGCACCACCGGCGCGAACAGCGAGACGACGGGGGTACCCACGGCGGCGGCGAGGTGCCCGGGGCCGGTGTTGCCGACCACCGCGGCCCTGGCGCCCGCGAGCACGCCCGCCAGATGCGGCAGATCGGTGGCCCCACCGAGGTCGAGGCCGTGCCGCCCGGCGGCCCGCGCGGTCAGTCCGCGCTCGCCGGGCCCGCCGGTGACCACCACCCGGTGCCCGGCGGACGCGAGGGCCGCCACGGCGCGGCGCGCCCGGTCCGGGCTCCAGGCACGGGCGGGCACGGCGGCTCCGGGGTGGACCACCACATAGGGCTCGCTGCCGGTGAGGGCCGTGGTGTCGGGCAGGGTCCGCACCCGCAGCGCCCCGTCGTCGCCGTCCGGCAGCGCGAAACCGCCCGCCTCGGCGAGGTCGAGGGCCGCCTCGGCCTCGTGGCGGTGGGGCATCCTGTGGTGGCGCAGGTCGAGGAGGGCGCCGGGGTAGTCCTCGCTGTCGGCGGCCGTCCAGCCGATCCCGGCGAGCTTGAGGAGCAGCGCCACGGGGAGCGGGCTCTGGTGGTAGGAGACGAGGATCAGGGCCCGGTCGAAGCGGCGGACCGTCACCGCGTCGAGTATCCGGCGCGTCGCCTCGCGCGACACCCCGGCCGGTTCCAGGCCCACCCAGGGCGCGTCGTACACGAGTACGTCGTCCACGCCGGGCAGCAGCCTGCCCGCGTCCACGCCCTGCGGGCCGCAGAGCAGCGCGGTGTACGAGGATCCGGCGGCCACGGCGCGTACGGCGGGCCCGGCGAGGAGCACATCGCCCGCACTGTCGAGACGTACGACGAGGGTGCGCGGAAGAGCGGGAGTTCCGGTCACAGCCGCTCCCCCTCCTCCGCACGGACCACTGCCGCGCGGTCGGCCGCCGTGTGGTCGACCACCGCGCGGCGGGCCGCTCCCGGCGGGTCGAGGACGAGGCGGACGGCCGTGAGCAGGTCGGGGGCCACGGCGTCGGCCGCCTCGACCTCATCGGCGCGGGTGACGGGTGTGGGGACGAGGACGCCGCGGGCTCCGGCGGCGCGGGCCGCGCCAAGGTCGGCGCCGATGTCGCCGATGACGACGGCGCGTCCGGCCGGGACGCCGAGCCGTTCGCACGCGGCCAGCACGAGACCGGGCGCGGGCTTGCGGCAGCCGCATCCGTCGTCGGGTCCGTGCGGGCACATGGCCCAGACGGAGAACGGGCCGAGGAGTTCGTCCACGCGCCTGCGCACCGCGTCGACCTGGGACAGGGTCAGCAGGCCGCGTGCGACGCCCGACTGGTTGCTGACGACGCCGACCGGGATGCCCGCCGCCCGGACGGCGTCGACGGCGTCGCGCGCGCCCGGCGTCAGCCGTACGAGGGCGGGGTCACCGTTGTAGGGCACGTCCTCGACGAGGGTCCCGTCCCGGTCGAAGAGGACCGCCGCCGGGAGGTGCCGGTTTCCGTCGTACGGGGTGTCGTACGGGGCCGGGGGCGCCGTGGGCAGCGGGGGGCCGTCGATCAGCCAGGGCGCGGTCCTGCGGCCGGTGCCCCTGTGCGGGGCCTGCGCCGGGCGCCTCATCGGCGTACCCGATCCTCGTGGGCCGGGCGGATCGGTGGGCCCGGGGCGTGTCCCGGCCCGGCCGGGTGCGCGGCGTGCGGTGCGGCGCGCCGGTGCACGGCCTGCCCGCGCAGCCAGTGCCAGACGGCGGCGGGCGGGATGACCACGCTGGTCAGCGCCATGGCGGCCACTTCCGCCCGGTCCCGCGGGCCCGGCACGATCCGGGCGAGAGCGAACTCGGCGGTGCCCGCCAGCCATCCCGCGGCGCAGACGGTGGCGGCCCCGGGCCTGCGGAGCGCGACGCAGACGAGGGTTCCCACGGCCGCCGCGGTCACCGCGGCGTGCCGGGGCAGCCGGCCGCGCGGCGCGGCGGCGCGGTGCCACCAGTCGGCGCCGTGCAGTCGCGTCATGAGCACGTCGTCCGCGTTGCCCGCCTGGAGGCGGACGGAGATCCAGCGGCCCGCCGGGCGCACCGGGTGGGTGGTGGAACGTGTTCCCTCGGCCACCGTCCATCCCGCGGCGAGCACGCGCAGCGCGAGGTCGGCGTCCTCCCTGAAGGCGCGCCGGAACCGCTCGTCGAAGCCCTTGACGGCTTCCAGCGCCGTGCGGCGGTAGGCCATGTCGGCGGTGATCCAGCGGGCGGTGGCGAGCCCGGCGGTGTTGCGCTCCCAGTCCGTCGGCCTGCGGTCCGCGGGGAGCGGTACGTCGATGAGGGCGGTGACCGCCGCGGTGTCCTCGGTGGCCGCGGCGAGATCGAGGGCGAGATCGTCGCCCCAGGCGGGCCCCGGCACCACGTCGTCGTCGAGGAAGACGATCCACGGCACCCGCTCCGCCGCCCGCCAGCCGGTGTTGCGCGCCGCGGCGGGGCCGCGGCCCCTGCCGCCCACCACCGTGGTGACGGCGCGCAGGGCGGCCGGGACGTCGACCGGCAGCGGAGTCCCGGCGTCCGGGCCCCGGCGGTCGTCGACGAGGATCACCTGCTCCGGTCCGGGCCCCGCCGCATCGGCCAGCGCCCGCAGCGTCACGCTCAGGCTGGGCCGCCCGAGCGTGGGGATCACCACCGCGTATGTGCTGTCGGCGCCGATGGTGTCCCCGTTCTGCGTCTCGTACGCGGCCATCAGGCGTCGCCGCCCTCGGAGGTGCGGAAGAGGTCCTGGCGGCGGATCGCGTACGGGCCGATGGCCAGCAGGTCGACCGGCGAGGAGCCGAAGCACTCCAGCGCGTCGCGCGGGTCGTCCACCATGGGGCGGCCCGCCGTGTTCAGGCTGGTGTTGACCACGACCGGCAGCCCGGTGAGCCGCTCGAACTCGCCGAGCATGCGGGCGACCAGCGGCTCGCGCTCCGCGTCCACGGTCTGGATGCGGGCCGTCCCGTCGACGTGGACGACGGCCGGGATCCGGTCCCGCCAGGGCTCTGCCACGTCGTGCACGAAGAGCATGTACGGGCTGGGCATCGGCCCGTCGAAGATCTCCGGGGCGCGCTCGGCGAGCACCATCGGGGCGACGGGCCTGAACTGCTCGCGCCCCTTCACGTCGTTCAGCCGCTCCAGGTTGCCCGCGTGGCCGGGGTGGGCCATGAGCGAGCGGTGGCCGAGCGCCCGGGGGCCGAACTCGGACCGGCCCTGGAACCAGGCGACGATCCGGTTCTCCGCCAGCGCCTGCGCGACGGTCGCGGCGATGTCCGCGGGCCGCTCGAAGGTGACGGCGGCCGTCTTCAGCCAGGCGCCCAGTTCGGCGTCCGACCAGTCGCGGCCGAGGTCGGCGCCCGCCATGGGCTCCGGCTGGACGCCCTCGCCCGCGGTGAGCAGCAGCGCGCCGCCGAGCGCCGTGCCCGCGTCACCGGCCGCGGGCTGCACCCACACCTGCGAGAAGGGGCCTTCACGGGCGATACGGGAGTTGGCGACGCAGTTGAGCGCCACACCGCCGGCGAGCGTGAGCACGCTGTGGTGCGTCTTGCCGTGCAGCCAGCGCGCCAGGTCGAGCAGGGTCTCCTCAAGGACGGCCTGGGCGCTCGCGGCGACGTCCGCGTGGTCCTGCGTCCACGGCTCGTCCGCGCCGCGCGGCGGGCACAGCTCGTGCCACGGCACTGCGGTGGCGCGGAACCCGCCGTCGCCCGTCGGATACACGTGCTTGCGCAGTTCGGGGAGCATGCGCGGGGTGCCGTGGGAGGCGAGGGCCATCACCTTGAACTCATCGGAGGAGCGCAGGAATCCGAGGTGGTCCGTCAGCTCCTCGTAGACGAGGCCGAGGGAGTGCGGCAGGTCCTGGGCGTAGAGCGGTTCCAGCTTGTCGCGGACCCGTCGCGCGGCGAGGTGCGAGGCGCGCTCGCCCCGGCCGTCGAGGACCAGGACCGAGGAGTCCGCCGCGTCAGGCGCGGCGAAGGCGCTGGAGGCGGCGTGGGCCATGTGGTGCGGCACGAAGCGGACGATGCCGGGGTCGAGGCCGGGCAGCGCGGCCTTCAGGAAGTTCGGGGCCTCTCTGGCGTACGTCTGGCGCAGGTGGTCCCAGGGGTCGTCGAGCCCCATCGACTCGGCGGGGCGGGCGAGTTCGGGGTCGTAGGAGTAGGCGACCGCGTCCAGGTCCTCGGGCCGCAGACCGGCCCTGCTCAGGCACCAGGCGGCGGCCTGCTCGGGCAGTTCCCAGGCCGAGAACGGCAGCGGCCTCTTGCCGTGCTTGCGACGGGAGAACCGCTCCTCCTCCGCGGCGGCGACGGTCCTGCCGTCGATCACGAGGGCGGCGGCGGGGTCGTGGAAGAGGGCGTTGATTCCGAGGATGCGCATGGAAGATCCGACATTCTTTCGGCGGTCCTTGGCACGTGTCCCGATGCGCGGTGCACGTGGTGGGACCGCGGTACGGGGAACATGACCAAGCTGGGTCTGGGCAGACAGGTCTCCCGCGGCGCCCTGCGCCGGGTACGCGCCGCCCCGGTCAGTGATTCGCTGGGTCGCGGAACCAGTCGATGGTGCGCCGCAGGCCTTCCTCGGCGGCGACCTCGGGCTCCCATCCGAGCTTGTCGCGGGCGAGCGTGATGTCCGGGCAGCGCACCGCCGGGTCGTCCGTCGGACGGTCGATGAAGCGGATCTCCGAGCGCGAGCCGGTGAGTTCGATGACGAGGCGCGCCAGTTGGAGCATGGTGATCTCGGTGGGGTTGCCGATGTTGACCGGGCCGCGCATGCCGTGGGCGGCCGCCGCGAGGATGCCGCGCACGGTGTCGTCGACGTAGCACAGTGAGCGGGTCTGGTTGCCGTCGCCGGTGACGGTCAGCGGCTCGCCGTCCAGTGCCTGCCGCACGAAGGTCGGCACCGCCCGGCCGTCGTGGCCGCGCATCCGGGGCCCGTAGGTGTTGAACAGCCGCACGATGCCGGTGTCGGTGCCCTCGGCGTCGGCGTGGGCGGTGGTCAGGGCCTCACCGAAGCGCTTCGCCTCGTCGTACACGCTGCGCGGTCCGACCGGGTTGACATGGCCCCAGTACCGCTCGTCCTGCGGGTTCTGCTGCGGGTCGCCGTAGACCTCCGACGTCGAGGCGAGCAGGAAGCGGGCGCCGCAGCGGTGCGCGAGTCGCAGGGCGTTGCGGGTGCCGAGGCTGCCCGTCTCCAGGGTGTGCAGCGGCAGCCGCAGGTAGTCGGCGGGCGACGCCGGGGAGGCGAAGTGGAGGACGAGGTCGGGGGTTTTGCGGTCCGGGGAGGGTTCGACGGCTATCCCCTCGGCCACGTTGGCCTGTATGAGCCGGAAGCCGGGGCGGTCGAGGAGCGGCGCGAGGTTCTCCGGTCGCCCCGTGCTGAAGTCGTCCACGCAGGTCACGGCCGTGCCCGCGGCCAGGAGCGCGGTGCACAGATGCGAACCGACGAATCCTCCGCCGCCGGTCACGACGGCGTGCTCCCAGTTCCCCGACAGGGCTGTGCCCGTCCCTGCGCTCATCCCTGTGCTCATCCACATCTCCTCCGTACGCGGGGACGGCGTACCGGGTGCGGTGCCGACCGCCGGTCACACACGGCGCTCGGGCCGTCGAGTACTCGATCAGCCTCTGCCAGGTGAGCGCGGACGGCTCGGTGATGTGGGCCATCCGGGCGACGGTCCCGCCACGGAAACCGGGTGGGAGGGTGTGGAGCGGGGATGAGCGAGGCGTGAGCCGCGGGGGTGAGCCGGGGCACGCGAAAAGGCCCGCCCGTGCCTCGCGGGCGGCGGGGCATGGCGGCATCGGCCAGCATCGGCGGGGGCACGGGCGGGGGGGCACGAGGCGCCACGACGGACACTGAGCGGAAATGCGCAATTCCACTCCGTGGCGCTTCCTCGACGGCGCCCGGACCTATTGCGGCGGGGCCTGTTGGAGGCCTTGCGCGACCTATTGCGCACGGGTGTCGGCCAGGAGTGAACCGGCGGCGCGGCTCAGCCGAGACCGCCGCTGCCGAAGCTGCCGCTGTCGCCCTTCCTGTGGTCGGCCGGATCCTGCGAAGGGCTGCGGTGCGTGCTGGACGTGCCGTACCCGTTCTTGAGCTCGTACGGAGTGAGCCGGCCGCCGTCCTTCGGCACCTCGTCCGGCTCGCGGTACTCCCGCTCCTCCCGCGCCGGGCCGCCATACGGCCGTTTCGGCTGCTCCTCGGGGCTGACCGTGCGTGTCTCCCGCGCCTGAGCGCGTCGTCCCCAGAAGAAGGCGCCGAGCAGTACGGCGACCACGACGAGACCGGCGATCCACATCAGCAGGGCCGCGCCGGACGAGACAGCGAGTTCCATCGTTTCCATATGAGACTTGTCCATATATGGCTTGTACCCGCCCCGCCGGAAAATTAGCTGGTTTTCCCGCGCAAATGGGGGTCTGGGGGTCAGCCGCTTTTACCGGACGGGCCGCCCGGAGTTCCCTTGCCGCACGGCCACATGAACCCGACCACCGGCGGTCGCCAGGGGCGCGGGGAACTGCGCGACCAGCCACGTTCCATCCGCACACAAGATCCCGACAGGCCCCGTGCAGGCCGGCGACCATTACGGGATCGTCGCCGATCTCGTGGCCGACCCGGGAGCACCGTGACACCGGCGAGCGAGGGTCGCTTCACCGGCGCGGGCGCTCCCCGCCCCTGCCGCGGCGGGACCCGGCGTACGCGGCGGTGCGCAGCCGGCTCAGCCGCCGCGTGGGGTGGAGCCGGGGAAGGCAGTGCGCATAGGGGTCGTAGGAGAGGGTGCCGCTCGGCGTGTCGTCGCGTACCGCCCGGAGGGTCAGGGTGGCGATGGGGCACCAGGGCTCGTCGGGCGCGGCCGCGCACAGGTCGAAGCGGACGGGCCCGCGGGTGATCGCCTGCCGCAGGGCGGCGAGGTCCGCGCCCACCGTACTGGCGCCGCCCGCCGGACCCGGTTCGGGAAAGGCCGCCAGCACGCGCCGGCGGGCGCCCACACGGTAGGAGAGCAGGGTCGAATACGGTCCCGTCAGCGGCCGGGGGCGCGGCAGCGGCAGGTGGCGGGCCAGGCGGCCGGAGCCACTCGACGTGAACAGCAGGTCGAGGTGGTTGCCCGGCCCGTCGGCGTCCGGGACCCGCACGGCGAGGCCGAGCCCGTCGGGCAGCCGTCCGGGCAGCCCGAGCGCGCGGGACCAGCGTACGGACACCGGGTAGGAACCGGCCCGGTCCAGCCACGGCACGCCCCACTCGCCACCGGCGCCGCCCGGCACGTCCAGCGTCCCGGAGCAGAGCACACCGTACGGGTGCAGGGCCGGTGCCGAGCGCCGCCCGGCCAGCCGGGCGGCGGCTCCGTGAGCCATCTTGTCCAGAAACATGCGGGCACCTTCGGCAAGGGGGTCGGTACGGAGTGCGGGTCGCCTGCTCTTGAGTCTGGGCGCAACCGGCGTGTTCCGGCCACCGGTGGCATGCCGGTCCTCGCGGGCCGGGCCGGGCGACAAGCAACACAGGTTGACCAGTCCAGTTAGTCAACTACAGTTGCTTACGTGCCCGCCGCAGAGAACCCGAAACCCGCAACTCCCCTCCCCCGGGAGCCCGCTGACGCCCTGGCGGCAGTCGTGGCGTTGCGGCGCCTCGCCGATCAGCTGGAGGACGCCGCCGTCGAGCAGGCCATGCGAGCGGGCTGGAGCTGGCCGCAGGTCTCCGAGGCGCTCGGCGTCACCCGCCAGGCCGTCCACAAGAAGCACGCGAAGCGGCTCATCGCAAGCGGTGTCGAGCTGAGGAGGCGCGGCGATGACCGCGTTTGACGCGTATCTGCACGCGGTCGTCGTACGGGCGACGCAGGAAGCCCGCGAGGACGGATCGGCGACGGTCGACGCGCACCATCTCCTGCTGGCGATCGCCGCCGGGCCCGGGTCCGCGGCGCGGGATGCCCTGGCTTCGGCCGGACTCGATCACACGGCGGTACGTGAGGCGCTGGACCGGGAGTTCGAGCACAGCCTGAACGCGGTCGGAGTGTCCGCGACCTCCTACGCCCTGCCCAAGCCGAGCCACTCCACCCCGCGCCCCAGGATGGGCGCGTCCGCCAGACTCGCGCTGGACCGGAGCTTCGCCGCCACCCGCAAGAAGGACCTGCGGTCGACGCATCTGCTGCTCGGCATCCTGGGCGCCCGGTTCGGCACCGTGCCCCGCGCACTCGCCCTGGCGGGCATCGACCAGGACCGACTGGCGGCCCACGCGCGGCAGAAGCTGGACGGCCGGTCACAGTGACCGCTGGAACAGCGGTGCAGTGGCCGTCTTCGCCCGCCCCACCAGCGCACAACGACCCGGCAGGAGAGCCGACTTGACCCAGCGCCCCGCTCACCGGACCGTTCACGCCACTCACGCCACGATCCAGCGCATACTCGACCGAGCCGTCACCCAAGGAGGCGTCCCAGGCATCCTCGCCGAGGTCCGCGACAGCGACGGGCAGTGGTTCGGGAGCGCGGGAGTGGCCGACATCGGGACCGGCCAGGAGCGCTCGCGGCAGGACCGGTTCCGTATCGGCAGCATCAGCAAGACGTTCGTGGCCACCGTCATGCTGCAACTGGCGGCCGAAGGAAGGCTGAGCCTGGACGACAGTGTGGAGCAGTGGCTGCCCGGCGTGGTCGGCGGCCACCGCAACGACGGCGCCGGTGTCACCCTCAGGATGCTGCTCAACCACACCAGCGGGATCTTCAACTACACCGACGACCAGGAAGCGCTGAACCGTCACGAGACCCACTCCCCCGAGCTACTGGTGCGGATCGCCGTCTCCCGTCCGCCCGCCTTCGCGCCCGGCTCGGACTGGGCGTACTCCAACACCAACTACATCCTCGCGGGCATGGTCGTCGAACGGGCCACCGGCCGCGCGACGGCCGAGGAGATCGCCGAGCGCATCGCCCGCCCGCTCGGCCTGACCGGCACGTACCTGCCGCTCGGCGGCGACCCGGCGATCCGGGGTCCCCACTCCCGCCACTACACAAGGCTGTTCCGGACCGAAACCGACGCGCCGGTCCACGACGCGACCGCATTCGACTCGTCCATGTTCTGGGCGGCCGGAGGCATGATCTCCACCGCCGGGGACCTGAACCGGTTCTTCGGCGCCCTGCTGGGGGGCCGGATACTGCCGCCGGACCAGCAACGGGCCATGTTTCAGACCGTTCCCACCCGTGACTGGGTTTCCGACTCCGCATACGGCCTCGGTGTTTGCTCGGTGCGATTGCCCTGCGGGGAAACGGTCTGGGGAATGGGTGGTGCGCTCTTCGGTTCGTGGTCCTACGCCTTCGGTACTCGCGACGGTGAGCGGATGGTCACCGTGAACACCAACGGCGATTGGTGTGAAGGGCGTTGGAAAGACCCCATCGGCATCTTCACCGATCTGCTTCAGGCATGGTTCTGCGACTCCGGCGCCGGAACGAACGGGTGCTGAGCAGGGGAACGGCGCCTGGACTCAGGTGCACCGGTGGCGCATGCGTAAGGCAATGGCGAAGTGGGCTGTTTTAACAGTTCCCTTGGTCTTCTGTTAAAAGCTGCCATTGTCATGGACCTTGTCGACGGGTGATCGGCTGGGCCAGAGTTCATGCCGCGGCGAGCCCCACGCCCGCCGCCCGGCAGGAACTCCAACCCCCTTCGGCGATACACCCCCACGTGGACACACCCCCGTGTTTCCTCGTATCTCCGGGATTCCTGCCTGCCATTCGGAAGGAATCAGCGTGCCCCATTCCCGTAAATACAGATTCACCGTCGTGGCCGCCCTGCTTTCGGCGTCAGTGGCCGTCGGAACCCAGGCCACGGCACAGGCACAATCCCCCGCAAAGACACCGGCCGCCTCGGGCTACCAGCCGGAGATGGTGCGAGCGCTCGCCGCGTCGCTCGGCGTGAGCGAGAAGGCCGCGGTCGACCGGCTCGACCGGCAGGACGCACAGCAGGCCGAGCTCGCCGAGCTGACGAAGAGCGGGATATCCGCGGACGGCGCCTTCTTCGACGCCGCCGGCAAACTGACCGTCAACGCCGGTGACAGCGCCGACGCCGCCGCCATCGAGAAGGCCGGCCTGGCCGCCCGCGTGCCCGCCCGCGGCCAGGAGAAGCTCGACGGCATCAAGGCACGGCTGGACGCCGCGGCCGCCCGGCGCACCCCCGCCGGTGTCGTCGACTGGGCCGTGGACCTGGCCTCGGACAAGGTCACCGTCAAGGTCAACAGCGACCGCGGGGCCGCCGCCAAGGCGTTCCTCGCCAAGGCCGCGACGTACGGTTCGGCCGTCAAGGTCGTACGCGGCCAGGAGAAGCGCGCGCCGCAGGCCGCGATCGCGCCCGGCAGCAAGATGACGATCAACGACACCAACGGCTGGTGCTCCGTCGGCTACGGCGCCCGCGACCGCTCCGGCAACCAGTACCTCGTCACCGCGGGCCACTGTGTCGCCGGGCTGCCCACCCTGCGCTTCGACGGAGCCGCGTTCGCCGAGGGCGTCGACACTCGCTTCGCGGTCGGCACCCGCAGCGTCGACATGGGCGTCGCCGCCATCAATTCCGGCCACTCGATTACGACCAAGGTCGGGACCTGGGGCCAGGCGGGCAACGTCGCCGTCAACGGCAGCCGTCGCGCCGCGTCCGGCGCCGCGCTCTGCAAGTCCGGCGCGACCACCGGATGGACGTGCGGCACGGTCGGCTCGTACAACGTCTCTGTCACCTACGTCGACCAGAACGGCGGCCCCGACACGGTCGTCACCGGCCTCGCCACCTCCAGCGTCTGCACCGAGGGCGGCGACAGCGGCGGCGCGTACATCTCCGGCAACCAGGCCCAGGGCATGACCTCGGGCGGCCCGCTCCACCAGGAGTGCACCGGAGGCGTCAACTCGCGCGGCTCGTCCTACTTCCAGCCGCTGGACGACGCCCTCGCCCACTACGGGCTGACCCTCAACACCAACTGAGCGCTCCACCGGGGAAGACCAGGGGCCGCCCACCGGCTATGGTGGGCGGCCCCTGGCCGCCCGTGTGGCCGGAAACCGCCGTTGAGCCGCCGTCATCGGAGCGAGGGGCCACCGACCCGAGAGCCGATGGTGTCTCCCCGCCCGCCGAAAGACGCCATGCCGAACATCCCCCACGCCGAAGGGCCCGACGCCACCTTCGCGAGCGTATTCCGTCAGGCACTGCAGCGGCGTGGGCTGCCACTGGAACGCATACGCGACCACCTGCGGGCCCGGCAGATCACCGTCAGCCTCGCCACGCTCAGCCACTGGCAGCGCGGCCGCAGCCAGCCGGAGAGACCCCAGTCCCTGCGCGCCGTCGACGCGTTGGAGCCGCTGCTCAACCTCCCCACCGGCGCCCTGCGCTCCCTGCTCGGCCCGCACCGGCCGCGCGGCGGACCCCCACCGCTCGACCCGGCCGTCGCCCGCACCGTCTACGGCGAGAACTCGGATGTGGAACAAGCCCTCGGTGACGCGTTCCCGCACTTCAACGAGGGGCTGCGGCCCCTGACCATCCACGAGACGGTGAGCCTTGACGAGCACCGCTCCATTCACGAGACGTCGATCACCACCGTGGTGCAGGCCGTCCGCGACGCCGTCGAGCACCTGACCGTCGTCCATTTCCTCGACTCCCCCAAGGCGGGCACGGTCCACCTCACCGTCCCGTACGGGCCGCCCCCGCCCATCCAGTTCCTGCCGGAACTCGGCTGCGTGGCTGCGGACCTGCCCCTAGGGCGCCGACTGGCCAGAACCGGGACAGCGGTGGTCACCTACACGCTCCGGGCCGCCTCGGACGTCTCCCACCAGCACGAGCGCCGCGTCACCACGCCCCTGCGCAGCTACCTGCTGCAGGTGCGCTTCCACCCACGGGCGCTCCCCGTCAGCTGCTGGAGCTACCACCGCGGGCAGATCGGCGCCGAGCCCCAGCACCGCCACCGCACCACGCTCGACGCCTTCCACACCACCCACCTGCTGCCGACACACTGCAAGCCGGGCGTGTACGGGATCGAGTGGAGATGGCCGGACCGAGGCGGCCCCTTCTCTCCCGCACCCACACAGGGCGGTCCCGCCGACAGCAAGTAGGGTCGGCGACTGGCGCCGCGACCGACACTCGGCGCATTCCACGCAAAGGGCACAAGGAGAACGGACGGATGGCGGCGTCGGAGATACCGGACGATTTCCTGGAAGGCTATGCCCGGATACTGACGGCGGCGGCCGACACCGGCCGCCGCCTCACCCGTGACGAGCTCATCTCCCGGCGCGCCCTCGGCGAACAGGCCGCCGACGCCGGTCACGGGCTGCGGTCCCTCGTCGGCGCGCATCTCGCCGCCACCCGGGCCGCCTGGCCGCTCCGCGCCGGAGGGGCCGCCGCCGAGCACGTGCTCGCGGCCGTGGAACAGGCCATCGACGCGTTCGCCGAGGGGTACGAGCGCGCCCAGCGCCTGGCGGTGCGTCAGGAGGAGGCCGCGCGACGTGAGTTCATCGACGACCTGCTGTACGGGCGCAGCGACCTCGGGCGCCTCGCCGAGCGCGCCGAGCGGTTCGGGCTGCGGCTCGCGCACGCCCACGCGGTGGCGGTGGCGCAGGGCGTGAGCGCCTACGACGACGGCGACCCGGTGCCGCGCCAGGTGGAGCGCTCCCTCATCGGCCGGTTCGGCGACCGCAACATCCTGCTGACCACCAAGGACGGCCGGCTGCTGTGCATCGCGCCGGGCGACCAGGACGACGTTTTGGCGCACTTCGCCAAGCAGGCGTACGCCGCGACGGACGGCGGCCGGGTCGCCATCGGGCGTCCGCAGCCGGGTCCCGGCGGCGTCGTGCAGTCGTACGAGGAGGCGCTCAACGCCCTCGAACTCGCCGAGCGCCTGGACCTGGACACCCCCGTCCTGCGCTCCGCCGACCTCCTCGTCTACCCCGTACTCACCCGCGACCGGCAGGCCATGGCGGACCTGGTCAGCAGCACACTCGGCCCGCTGACCGCGGCCCGCGGCGGCCCGGGACCGCTGCTCGACACGCTGACCGCGTACTTCGACTCCGGCTGCGTCGCGGCGGAGGCGGCCCGCCGACTGGCCCTGAGCGTACGGGCGTTCACGTACCGCCTTGAGCGCATCCACAAGTTCACCGGCGCCAATCCGGCCGACCCCGCCGACCGCTACCGCCTGCAGACAGCCGTGATCGGCGCCCGTCTGCTCGACTGGCCGGAGAAGGCACTCTGAGGCCTCTGAGGTCTCTGAGGTCCGGTGGGAGGTCAGCCCGGCCCCGAAGCCCCCGAAGCCCCCGAGGCTCCCGGACCGGCGCACATCGCCCTATGCCCTGACTCCCGCCGCGACGGCCCGGGTTCATCGGCGAACAGCTTGGCCAGCGGGCGTACGGCAGCCCGTGCGAGCCACCAGGCGATGAGGAGGGAGAGCAGGAACACGCCCCCGTCCGCGACGAGACGGGCGACGCCCCGGACTTCGGACCGGGCGAGCAGCACCGCGCCGGTCACGCTGGTGAACCAGCCGATCACGACGATGAGCGACACGGGGACCGTCACCGGCACACCGCCGAGGCCCAGCGCCGCGAAGTCGGCGTCCTCGTCAAAGCCGTCCGCGTCGAAGCCGCCGAACAGCACGAGCAGCCAGAAGACGATGACGACCAGGAAGGCGGCGCTGAAGACGACGCCCGGGAAACCCGCGGCCGCGCCGAGCAACTCCCTCATCGTCCGTCCCCCGAACTTTCGCCACCACCGGGCGCGTGCCGGGGTGCCGGGTTCCGCTTCCGGAACCCGGCACCCGAACTCGCCCCCGTTCCTGCCTCCGCCATCCTGACCCGGCACGCGACCGTGGCGCATTGCCGGTGCCCGGCAATCTTTACGCGACGTTGATGCCGGGCAGCGCGGGGGGCGGCGCCCGGATCGCGCCCGGCTTCAGCGACCGCACAACCTCCAAATGTCAGATCGCATCTGCCGCTCCTTTTGGCCGATCAGCCAAGCATTCACCAGCCACCTATGCGATTGCCTGCCGCAGATGCAAGATGGAGGAGTTGTACGGGGAGTGGCTGCCGCCGCTGCCCCGGCCGGGCCCGAAAGGCGAGTTCCCCATGGCCATGCGCACCCACGACGCCAGGACCGAGGCCACCGGCCCCGGGCACGTCTCCCGCTCGGGGCACGCCTCCCGCCCCGGGCGCCCTTCCCCCCGCCGCCCCGACGACCGCATCGCCCAAGTCATCGCCCAGGCCCTCGGCGACGCACGCACGGTCCTCAACGTCGGCGCGGGCGTGGGGTCGTACGAGGCGGCGGCGCACTCGATCACCGCGGTCGAGCCCTCACTCGCCATGCGCGCCCGGCGTCCGGCCCGGCTCGCCACCGCCATCGACGCCGTGGCCGAGGACCTCCCCTTCGCCGACGGGCAGTTCGACGCGGCGATGACGCTCTTCAGCGTCCACCAGTGGGCCGACGCCGAAGCCGGGCTGCGCGAGATGCGACGCGTCACCCGCGGCCCCGTCGCCGTACTGACCTGCGACCCCGCACACGTACGGGACTTCTGGCTCTACGAGTACGCCCCCGACGTCCTGGAGGCCGAAGCCCGCCGCCACCCGTCCCTGGACCGGCTGACGGCAGCGCTCGGCGGCAGCACCACCGTCCGGCCCGTCCCGATCCCCTTGGACTGCACCGACGGTTTCAACGAGGCGTACTACGGCCGCCCCGAGCTCCTCCTCGACCCCGCGGCCCGCCAGGCCTGCCCGGCCTGGAGCTTCGTCGACGACCGCGCCCGCCAGGACTTCGACGCCTCGCTGCGCCGCGCCCTGGGCTCGGGCGCCTGGGACGAGGCCTTCGGCCACCTGCGCAACCGGCCGGTGTACGAGGGCTCACTCGTCCTCCTGCGCGCCACACCATGACGGCGAGCCGCCCGCCCCTTCCTCTCAGCGCTCCCTCTCATGCGGCTCGGACACGGTCGAGTGGCTCGGCCCCGGCCGCTCGGGAGCCGGCGCGGCCGTACCGCCATGGCCGTTGACGAGCCATACGCCGACGAGGAACCCGACGACGAGCAGGACCAGATGCCGGTTCTGCTTCCACCACGACGGCGACTTGGGCTTGGACAGGACGTATTCCACAGGCAGGGGCTTCGACATGACGTTTCCTCCTTCTCTCGTCGGGCGCCTCAAGGGGACGCGGGGGCGCAACAGGCGCCACTACGGGGCGGTTTCACCTCGTAACGGCTTGTGTTCAAGTGTGGGACACGGGGCGGCTCGGGTTCCACTGGATTAGCGGGGGCACTCAGCCCGAGCAGGCCTTGAATCGACTGAAGGCGGCCGAAGAGGACAGGGAGTACCCGCGGCTCGGACGATGGGCTAGGATGGATCTTGTTCCTCACGCCGGACTTCCGGTCGGAGGACCGGCGTTGGTCGTCCAAGGAAAGACGCCCCGCTTCCTGCGGGGAAATGCAGGTGCAAGGCCTGCCCAGCGCTCCGGACAAGCCCTGGACTCCATGTGATGGATGGAGTCCAGGGCTTCTGTGTTCCCGGGTGCGGGTTCAGGTGCGGGTGCGGGCACGGGCCCCACAGCTTCCGGCGGCCCCCCGCCCCGACGTACCCACACACTTTCGCTCCGGCGCACGCGTCACACCGCCCCGTGCCACGTGTCCGAAAGGGGGAACACGGAAAAGGGAACGGCAGGTGGCATCCGCGCCGCCGACATGCATGAAGGAGCAGCCCCATGGACATTCCACCGCCTGTGCGCGCGGCACCCGTCCAGCTCCCGCACGGTCGCGGGGCAGGCTCCTCCTCTACGGCAGGGGCCGCCGGTTCCCCCGGTGCGCCCTCCGACTGGGCCCTGCGGCGCACCGCCCTGCGCCGCACCCCCGTGTCGATGTGGGACGACGACGTGTCGGACTGGGCGGCGGCCCTGACGTACTACGCGATACTCGCCCTCCTCCCCGCGCTGCTCGTCACCGTCAGCCTCATCAGCCTCGTCAGTCCCGCCACCACGCAGGCGCTCATCGCCGAGGTCACCGACTGGGCGCCCGCGGAATCGGGCCCCTCCCTGCACTCCGCGCTCAGCGAGATGGCGGACGCGCGTTCCGCGGCGCTCACGGTCGTGATCGCCGGAGCGGTCAGCGCGCTGTGGTCGGCGTCCAGTTACGCGGCCGTGTTCCGGCGGGCGTTGCACGCGATGCACGGCGTCGAGGACGCCAGGCCCGCCTGGCGCAAGGCGCACCGTGTGCTGATGACCGCGCTGACGCTGCTCGCGCTGCTCGCCGCGAGCGCGCTGCTTCTCGTGCTCAGCGGTCCCATCGCCGAGAGTGTGGGGCGGCGCGTCGGCTTCGGTGGGGCGGGGCAGACCGCGTGGGCCGTCATGAGGTGGCCGGCCCTGGTCTGCCTGGTGGCACTGCTCGTCCTCGTGCTCTTCCGCAACGCGCCGCCCGAGGCCAGAGGCTGGCGCCACATCCTGCCCGGCGGGGTGCTGGCCGCACTGCTCTGGCTGCTCTCCTCGGGTCTCTTCACGCTGTACGCGGCCCAGTTCGGCACCTACGGAAAGCTGTACGGCTCCCTCGCGGGCGTCGTCGTCTTCCTGGTCTGGCTGTGGGTGTCCAACCTGGCGCTGCTCGCCGGGGCGCAGTTCACCGTGGAGATGGACCGCGCGCGGGCCGCCGTGCGGTGAGGCGCTTGCGCGCGCCGCCCGGGCACCGGCGCGCGCTGTTCCGGGCGCGCGCCACGCATCAGGTCGCCCGGCTCGGGTAACCGGAGCAGGAACCGGACCCGAGAGGCACGGAGTCGGCATGGGCAGCACATCCTTGGAAGTACTGCTGGACCAGGTGCGGGACCGAGGGGCCTTCGCCAGCCGTCAACAGGCGGCGGGGGCCGTCGAGAACGTACTGGCCATACTGGGCGCCCACTTGGTGGGCGACGACCGCACCGACCTGGCCCGACTGCTGCCCGAGCAGTGCGGGACCGTGCTGGCGGAGGCGGAGCCGGCCAGTGAGCCGTTGACCCCGCTGGAGTTCGTCGACGCGGTGGCGGCGCGGACCGGTGAGGACACGGCGGAAGCACGGCGCGCGGTCACCGCCGTACTCGGCACTCTCGCGAGGGCGGCGGACGACGCGCTGCTGCGCCGCATCCTCACACAGCTCCCGCCGGGTCACGCGGGCCTGTTCGGCCGCACCGAACCGATCTGACCGACGCCACGGCCGTACGACAGCCGAGAGGCACCGCGCTTCCTGGAGGCACTGATGGCACGGACAGCAGGCCGCTTCAAGAGGAGCGGCGCGCGACCGCGGAGTACGGATACGCGTGCGGGTACGAGCGGGGATACACGTACGGGTACGGCGCCCCGGCGCGCGGCGCCCCTGTCCCCGCTGGCCCGGGCGGTGACCATGCTGGTGGCCTTCGTGGGCATGGTCGCCTTCGCCGTGGTGCTCGCCCGCCTCACGCTGCAGCCCTCGGCGGCCTCGGAGGCGCTGACCCACAGCAACTTCCGCCCGGGCGACTCCATCGACGAGTACCTCGGGCAGCCCGCCTTCCGTGACACCGTCAAGCAGCTCGGCGGGAACATCCTGCTCGGCGTGCCCTTCGGGCTCCTGCTGCCCGTGATGCTCCCCCGCACCCGCGGGCTCGTCCGGGTCGGTCTGGCCACCGCGGTGACCATGGTGCTCGTCGAGCTGGCGCAGGGCGCGTTCGTGACCGGGCGCACCTTCGACATCGACGACGTCATCCTCAACACGGCCGGGGCGCTGCTCGGGTACCTGCTGCTGGGGCGTCGGCTGGGGCGTGCCGTACATCCGCGACGGCACCACTGGTGGCACCGTTTCACCCGGCGCGACGCGGCCGACGCCTGACCGGCAGCCGCTTCTCGTCGCCGGACGGCACAGGCTCTCTCAGCGTCCCGCCCGCAGCTCGCCGCTCAGGTTGTCGTGCAGTGTGGCGCTGTGCTCGTTCAGGCCGATGATCTCGACCGTCTTGCCGCGCTGTGCGTACTTTCCGGTGATGGTGTCCAGGGCGGCGACCGACGAGGCGTCCCAGATGTGGGCGGAGGTCAGGTCGATGACGATCCTGTCGGGGTCGGTGGCGTAGTCGAACCGGGTGACCAGGTCGTCGGCGGAGGCGAAGAAGAGCGCGCCGGTGACCGAGTAGACGACCCGGGTGCCGTCCGGGTCGACGACCGCCGTGACGTCGGCCAGGTGGGCGACGCGCCTGGCGAAGACGACCGTCGCGGTCACCGTGCCGACGACGACGCCGATGGCGAGGTTGTGCGTGGCGACCACGAACGCGACGGTGACGACCATGACGGCGATCTCCCCGGCGGGCATGCGCTTCAGGGTCTTCGGGGCGATGGAGTGCCAGTCGAAGGTCGCGAAGCACACCATCACCATCACGGCGACCAGGGCCGCCATGGGGATGTCGGAGACGACCGGGCCGAAGACGATGCAGAGCACCATCAGGAAGGCGCCCGCGAGGAACGTCGACAGGCGGGTGCGGGCGCCGGACACGCGTACGTTGATCATCGTCTGGCCGATCATGGCGCAGCCGCCCATCCCGCCGAAGAAGCCGGTGACGATGTTGGCGATGCCCTGGCCGATCGACTCGCGTCTCTTGGAGGAGTGGGTGTCGGTGATGTCGTCGACGAGCTTCGCCGTCATCAGGGACTCCATCAGGCCGACCAGCGCCATCGCGAGGGCGTAGGGGGCGACGGTCGTGAGGGTGTCGAGCGTGAAGGGCACGTCGGGCAGGCCCGGCACGGGCAGGGCGGACGGCAGGTCGCCCTTGTCGCCCACGGTCGGCACCGCGATCCCGGCGGCGACCGTGATGGCGGTGAGGATGGCGATGGAGACCAGCGGCGCCGGGACCGCCCTGGTGACCTTCGGGAAGAACACCATGAGGGCCAGGCCGCCGGCGATCAGCGGGTAGACGGGCCAGGGCACGTCGTGCATCTCGGGGACCTGGGCCATGAAGATCAGGATGGCCAGCGCGTTGACGAAGCCGACCATCACGCTGCGCGGCACGAACCGCATCAGCCTGGCCACGCCGAGCGCGCCGAGGACGATCTGGACGACACCCGCGAGGATCACCGCGGCGACCAGGTAGCCGAGGCCGTGCTCGCGGTTGAGCGGGGCGATGACCAGGGCGACCGCGCCGGTCGCCGCGGAGATCATGGCGCGGCGGCCACCGACGACCGAGATGGTGACGGCCATGGTGAAGGACGCGGACAGGCCGATCGCGGGGTCGACACCGGCGATGATCGAGAACGAGATCGCCTCGGGGATCAGCGCGAGCGCGACGACCAGGCCGCCCAGGATCTCGGTGCGCCAGACCTTCGGGTCGGACAGCCAGTCGGGGCGCAGGCCGCGCAGCCGAGCGGCCGGGGACAGTGCGGGGGAGGGCAAGAGAAGCGGAACCTGTCGTACTCGGGCACACACGGCGTCACCGAGGGAGCGGCAGCGGAGTGCGTGCGGAACAGCGCGGAGGGCCGGGGCGCAGCGGATCTGTTGAGTGACCGGCGATCAGCGATCAGCGAGACCGGCGGCTCGCGATCAGCGATCAGCGACCCGTCATGCGCGACGAATACATACTATCCGCCGCATGAAGTCGCTCGGCGCCGCGGAGCGCGTCGCCGAGCTGCGCGAGCAGCTGAGCCGGGCGGAGGAGACGCAAACGGCCATCACGCCATTGCGTTATGGGCAATGGGCAACTTGCCCCGGAATGGCCACGCGAAGGAACGAATTCGCTCGTCGACCGTGCAGGTCCAGTTATGTCGAGCGTTTGACCGTGCATGTCCGCCAAGGACCTTTCGCACGCCTCCTTTGCACCACGTTGTCCTCCACAAACGCCATACATAAAGGGTGGGTCCATGCTGAGATTTCCCGGATTCGACTCTCGGTCCGACGCTCATCGAGACGCGCACCGACACGCACGCCGACACCCTCATCGGCCCGCCTCCGTCGCCAGCCGCCGTTTCCGTTTCCGGCTGACGCTCGGGGTCGCGCTCGCCGCCATGGCGTGCACCTCGGCCGCGGCCTCCGCCGAGCCGCCCCCGCAACCGCATCCGGACCGGCAGCCGCAGTCACACGCGCGGCCACATGAGCAATCGGCGGCGAAGGGCACACCCGGCAAGGGTTTCCCCATGCGTATCGTCGCGTACGTGGCCAACAGTGGCTCGGCGACCGCTTCCTCCTTCGACGTCCGCCTGGAGAGGGCCGTCACCACCACGGCGGTGGGCAACGGGCCGACGGGCGTGGGCGCGGCCCCCGACGGCTCCCGCGTCTATGTGGCGAACGGCCTTTCCGACACGGTCTCCTTCATCGACACCACCAGTCATGAAGTCGTGGCGACCGTGCCGGTCGGTTCATATCCGTTCTCGGCCTTTCCCAGCCGTGACGGGCGGCAGGTGCTCGCGGCGAACTGGGGCAGCGACAACGTGTCCGTCATCGACACGGCCAGCCGTAAAGTCATCGCGACGCCTCGGGTCGGTGAACTCCCGCACAGCGTCGCCACCCTGCCCGACGGGACCGCTCTCGTCACCAACAGCGGCACCAACAACGTCACCGTGCTGTCCAAGGCGTACGAGCCCGTCGCCCAGATTCCTGTGGGCGATTTCCCCAGCGGAATCAGTGCCACCGCGAAGGGGGACACGGTGTATGTCGCCAACACGGGTTCCGGCAGCATTTCCGTCATCAACGCCTCCACCCGCCAGGTGACCGCCACCTGGCCGGTCGGCAAGGCGCCGCTCGGCCTCGGTGTCAGCCCCGACGGACGGCGGCTGTACGCCACGGACTCGGGGGCCGATACGTTGCTCGTCATCGACACGACGACCGGTCAGGTCCTGGCCCGCGTGCCGGTGGGCAAGACACCGCAGGGCGTCGCGGTCAGTCCGGGCGGCAGCCGGGTCTGGGTCACCAACGAGGACTCCGACACCGTCTCCGTGGTCGACCCGACGCTCACGAAGGTGCGGGCGACCCTGAAGACGGGGCACAACCCCGAGGGTGTGGCGATCAGCCCCAGGTGAAGGCCCGCCTTGAAGCCGAGGGGCGTGCGAGACTTCCTCCATGGACATGGGCCGCGAGTCGCGCTGGGAGAAGGACGCGATGACCGTCGAGATCATGTTCGCGCTCGTGAGCGCGCTGGTCGTCGGGCTCCTCGTGTTCGGTGCGGTGATGGCCCCCGGCCTGTTCTGGGATCTGTCACCGCGTCTCGGCAAGGGGCTGCGGTGGACCGGCGGGGCACTGGGCCTCGGAGCAGCTGTGTGGCAGGTGGTGCGCGTGCTGCGACGGCACGACCAGGAGCGGCGCGTCGGACGCTGAGGTCCGCGCGGGCAGGCCACGCCGCCGCACCAGCAGGCTCCGCGCGGGCAGGCCGCGTCGCACCAGCAGCCGCCCCGTCCGAAGCACCGCCGACGGCGAGAAGTTCGGGAGCATCAGGAGCACCATGCCCGTCGCGCTGACGGACAGCAGCCCCAGCAGGAGGAGCCTCGCTCCCCCGCCCGCGGCGACCGCCACCGTGCCGAAGGCGAACAGCGCCGCCCAGGCGTACATGATCAGTACGGCGCGGCGGTGCGAGTGGCCGATCTGCAGCAACCGGTGGTGCAGGTGCCCCTTGTCGGCCGCGAACGGCGACTGCCCGCGCCACGTGCGCCTGACGAACGCCAGCACGAGGTCGCTCACGGGAAGGGCGAGAACGGTCAGGGGCAGCAGCAGGGGGATGTAGAGCGGCACCATCACCTTGTTGGCCTCGTGCGTGCCGCCCGCCGCCTGGACGAACAGGGACGCGTCCACCTGGCCGGTCAGCGAGATGGCGCACCCGGCGAGGACGGTGCCGATCAGCATCGAACCGGAATCGCCCATGAAAATGCGCGCCGGGTGCACGTTGTGCGGCAGGAAGCCCAGGCACATGCCGACGAGAACGGCGGAGAGCAGCGCCGCGGGCTGGGCCGCCTCAATGCCGTATCCGAACACCAGGCGGTAGCTGTGCATGAGGAATGCCGCGGCCGCGATGCAGATCATGCCCGCCGCGAGCCCGTCGAGGCCGTCGACGAAGTTGACGGCGTTGATGGTGATGACGATCAGCGCGACCGTCAGCAGCGAGCCCTGCACCTGGTCGAGATAGAGCGTGCCGTAGCCGGGGATGGGCAGCCAGAGGATGACGAGTCCCTTGTAGACCATCACTCCGGCGGCGATGACCTGCCCGCCGAGCTTGATGAACGCGTCGAGTTCGAACTTGTCGTCCAGGACGCCGACCAGCCAGATCACCGAGGCGCCGCCGAGGAGTGCCTGGGGCTGGCCGGTGGGGAAGACGTCCGCGAGGCCCGGCAGCCGGGCGGCGACGAGCAGGCCCGCGCACAGACCGCAGAACATGGCGATACCGCCCAGGCGAGGCGTGGGCACGCGGTGCACGTCGCGTGCCCGGACCGCGGGAGCGGCCCCGGCGACGATCGCGAATTTCCTCACCGGCCCGGTGAGGAGACAGGTGACGGCCGCGACCACGCACAGAGTCAGAAGTAAATCCCGCACAGCATCCTTGCCCGAGTTCGGTGGGTGTACGGGGCACCACCCTAATCGGCCTGCGCGGGAGGCCTGTCAGGAGCCTTGTACGGCGTCCGACGGGTCCGAGGCGGAGGCCGGTGCCGTGCGGGGCACGCCGATGCTCACGCGAGGTACGGCAGCCTGTCGTGGCGGACGGGATGGGCAAAGCCGTCCCCCGCGGCCCAGCGGCGCACCTCGTCGACGGCGCGTTCGGCCAGGCGCCGCCACTCGTTGCCCTGGGAGCCCGCGATGTGCGGGGTGAGCAGGGCATGCTCGCAGTCCCACAACGGGTGGTCCCGCGGCAGGAGTTCGGGGTCGGTCACATCGAGCACGGCGCGGACGCGGCTCGCGGTGACGGCCTCGGTGAGCGCCGCCTGGTCGACCACGGCGCCGCGGGCGGTGTTGATGAGCACGGCGCTGGGGCGCATGGCGGCGAGCAGCTCGCGGCCGACCAGGCCGTGCGTGGCGGGCAGCAGCGGGGTGTGCACGCTCACGGTGTCGCTCTCCGCGAAGAGTGCGCCGAGCGGCACGAGTTCCGCGCCGAGCGCGGCGGCCTCGTCGTCCGACACGTACGGGTCGTGGAGCAGTACCCGCAGGTCGTACGGGCGCAGCAGCTCGATGACGCGGCGGCCGATCAGCGAGGCGGAGAGGATGCCCACGGTGCGGCGGTAGTTTCCGGTGCTCCGAGGAGTGCGCGCCCAGTCCACCTCGGTGCGCGCGGCGCGGAACTCGCGGGCGCTCTCCAGGACCCGTTTGCCGGTGAGCAGGATCATCGCGACGGTGTACTCGGCGACGGGCAGCGCGTTGGCCGCGGCGGCCGAGGACACCTCGATGCCGCGCTCCCAGCACGCGTCGGTGACGTGGGCGCGGATGGAGCCCGCGGTGTGGACGACGGCGCGCAGGGCCGGGGCGTGGGCGAGCACGTCGGCGGTGAGCGGCGGGCAGCCCCAGCCGGTGACGAGGAGTTCGGTGCCGGCGAGCACGGCCCGCGCGCGTTCGGTGGCGAAGTCGTCCAGTGCGGGTGGCGGCTCGAGCAGGGTGGCCTCGGCGAGCGAGGCGAGGGCCGGCGGTTCGAGGACGGCCTCGGCCGCCTTCTGCGACATGGCGAGTGCGGCGCGGGGCCTGGCGAGTGCGGCGCGGGGCCGGTGGGACGGTGACATCTTCCTCCTCGCGGAGCGGGCGGGCGAGCGGGCGGTGCGACGGCACGACGCTACGGCTCGCCGGAGCCCCATGGCGTGTCCCCGAGCCGGTCGGCCGCTCTGCGCATCCCGACTATGCACGGCATGTATACGCCCGATGTATAGTGATCGCATGTCAGCCTCGAACACGCACTCCCCCCGCAAGACGACGCTCTCCCCCCGGAGGTTGCGTCGCACCGCCTCCGTCCTCGCGGCGGGCGCGGCCCTCACCCTCGCGGTGACGGGGTGCACCAAGCTCGACACCACTTCGCCCAGCACCGTGCGCAAGGACGCCGTGAACCTGAAGGCGGCCGATCAGGGTGATCTGGGCACCGTCGACTGCCGCAAGGCCAAGTGCGTGGCGCTCACCTTCGACGCCGGCCCCAGCGAGAACACGCCCAGGCTCCTCAAGATCCTCAAGGAGAAGCAGGTCCACGCCACCTTCTTCACGCTCGGCAAGAACCACATCGAGAAGTACCCCGAGCTCGTGAAGCAGATGGACGCCGAGGGCCACGAGGTCGCCAGCCACACCTGGTCCCACAAGATCCTGACGAAGATCGACGCCGCGGAGGCGCGCAAGGAGCTCGAGCGCCCCAACAAGGCGATCGAGAAGCTCATAGGCAAGAAGCCGACGCTGATGCGCCCGCCGCAGGGCCGCACCAACGACGACGTCAACAAGCTCTCCAAGGAGCTCGGCCTCGCGGAGATCCTGTGGACCGTCACCGCCAAGGACTACACGACCAATGACTCCAAGCTGATCCAGCAGCGGGTCGTCGACCAGACGAAGCGGGACGGCATCATCCTGCTGCACGACATCTACAAGGGCACCGTGCCCGCCGTCCCCGGCGTCATCGACGAGCTGAAGAAGCGGGGCTACGTCTTCGTGACGGTGCCGCAGCTGCTCGCCCCGGGCAAGGCCGAGCCGGGCAAGGTCTACCGCTAGGACGCGTCCGCAAAGTAGGGGCACCCGCACGCTTGCCAAGATGAATGCTCCGCTGGCTCCGCCCACTTCGCAGACGCGACCTAGCGATTGAGAAGTTGCGTGTGCGCCAGTTCGGCGTAGAGAGCGTCATGTTCCATGAGTTCGCTGTGCGTGCCGACCGCTCGTACGCATCCCGCCTCCATGACGATGATCCGGTCGGCCGTGATGACAGTGGAGAGCCGGTGGGCGATCACCAGCACGGTGGTGCTGCGGGCGGCGTCAATGATCGTGTTGCGCAATGCCGCCTCATTGGCCGCGTCGAGTTGGGAGGTGACCTCGTCCATCAGGAGCAGTCTCGGGCGGCGCAGCAGAGCACGGGCGATCGCCACCCGCTGTCGCTCGCCTCCCGAGAGGCGGCTGCCGCGGTGGCCGACGTCGGTATCCAGCCCGAGGGGAAGGCGTTCCGTCGAGGTGTCCAGCCGCGCCATACGCAGCACTTGGGCGAGTTCTTCGCCGGAAGGGTCGGTGGCGCCGAGCATCAGGTTGTCCCGCAGTGTGCCGGCGAGGACGGGGGTGTCCTGTTCGACGTAGCCGATGGATGCGCGGAGCCGGCTCAGGGGCCACTGCCGTATGTCCTTGCCACCCAGGAGGATGCACCCGGCGTCAGGTTCGTAGAATCGCTCGATCAGAGAGAAGACGGTGGTCTTGCCTGCGCCGGACGGACCCACGATCGCCGTCAGCCCGCCGTTGGGCACGGTGAAGGAGACCTCGTGGTGCACCCTGGGCAGTCCGGGGCGGTAGGAGAAACGGACTTGACGGAAAGTCACGTCGAGTGCTGATTGGCAGCCTTCGGCGGCCGTGTCGGAGGAGTCGCCCCTCGCTGTCGCTCCCCGTGCATGCACGGCTGCGTGCTCAGGTTCCAGCTGTTCGGCCTCAAGCGACTCGATCTGCTCGATGCGGACAGCCGCGGCGGATCCGACCTGGAACTGGCTGACTCCTTCGACGAGTTGGCCGATGCGGGGAGCGAGGGCGAAGAGATACAACAGGAAGGCGACCAGGGTGGAGACGCTGATGGTGCCGGAAGCGACCCGTGCGCCTCCCACCCCGAGCACGACGAGGAAGCACACCTGAACGACCACCGCCGACGCTGTGGCGGACACCGCCTCCCACACCGCGGCCCGCATGCCTCTGCGGCGGGCGTGTTCGGCCGCACGGCGCAGCGCTTGGGCCTCCCAGTGCTCGGCGCCCGAGGCCTTGACCGTGCGAAAGGCCCCCAGGACGCGCTCCAGGGCGCCCCCGATGTGGCCCACCGCGTCCTGCGTCTGCCGGGTGGCGCGGCCGATGCGCGGAGCCACGACCGCGATGATGACGCCGACGAACGCGATCACGCCGAGAGTGACGCAGAGCAGCACGGCGTCGAGGAACCCCATGATGACGACGGTCGCGGCGGTGACCAGCGTGCCGGTGACGGCGGCGGACACCGCCTGGGGCGCGGTCTGGCGCAGCAGCGTCGTATCGGAGGTGACGCGGGCGATCAGGTCGCCCGGTTCGGTGCGCTCCACCACGGGCACCCGCAGGCGCAGCAGCCGCTCGGTCAGCCGGCACCGGGCGGCACAGATCATGGACTCGGCCGACCACTGCAACACGTAGTGTCCCAGCCCCGCCAGCACCGCGCCGACGACCACCAGCAGGCTGAGCACGAGGACGGGGCCGGCGGCCGGCTGTCCCTGACTCATGCCGTCCACCACACGCTTGGCCGCCAGGGGCTGGGCCAGACCCAGGACACTGCCGACCAGCCCCAGCAGGACACCTGCGGCGATGCGCCAACGCTGCGGGCGCAGATGGGTCATCAGCGCTCGCTGCGCCGCCCAGGAGCGGCCGGGACCCGTGTTCTCGTCAGGCGCATCGGAGCCGTCGGCGGGGCCGGTGGAGGGCCGGGGGCCCTCGATGCCGGGGGCCGTGGTCATCGGCTCATTCCACGGTGAAGAAGCGCTGGAAGTATGTGGGCGAGGCGTCTTCGCCCACGAGGACGCCCTCGGCTTCCACCCAGGCGTGGGCGGCGAACGGCGGCCGGCTGCGCACGCCCACGCACCAGGTGGGCCACTGGCCGTACCACCGGCAGAGCAGCACAGTGGCCAGGGACCTCGGAAGGCATCCCTTCTGTCCGCCGGCGGCCAGGCTTACGGCGAGTACCGTCTTCCGGGCCATTTCCGCCTCGGGGAGGGTGGCGGGCCGGGCGCCGCGACGCAGTCCGGCCAGGATGGTGCGGATGCGTCCTGGTGGCAGGGCGGCCAGTACATGGGCACAGCCCACGGCCACCCGGGCGGCGAAACGGCGTGCCGCCGGCACGGAACGCGGGTCGAAGGGGAGAGCTTCCGGGGTCGTCATGCGTGCCTCTTCCGTCGCAGGAGGGCGGGGCGCGGGGAAACGCTGGGTGTAGAGAGGCGGAGCGTCGGAAGGCCCGCAGGAGTCTGACCGCGGGCCGTGTCCGTCGCATGCGGGCGCTATGCGGTGAGGAGCCCCGCGGAGCGCAACTCGCCGACGATGGCGTCCACATCCTTGGCTGCTTCCTCGGTGTCGACGTCGTCGTACTGCGTGGTGAGCGCCTCGACGGCCCGCTCCGCGCCGCAGGCACGACCGTCCAGCAGAGTTCGCAGGACGAGGGCCGCCGTCGGGTTGAGGGTCCAGTATTCGGCGCTCTTCTGATCGAGCAGCGCCATGCCGTATTCGGTCTCGGTCAGCAGGACTCCAGGCCTCAAGGCGTGCACCGGGATCACCTCTCTCAGTCAGCGATGGGCTGGGCGGGGCGGGCGTTCCCAAGGGGCGGTGGTGTCATTTCGCGGGAGCGCAGCCAGACTTCACAGGCGATCGTCGGGTGCAGCAGGTAGCTCTCCGTCTCCGCGGCGAGAGAGCGGCGGCACCATTCACGCAGGGTGCCTTCGTCGATCAGGCCGAGCTGGGCCAGCCGCGAGTCGTCACACAGTGCCAGCAGTCGCCGACGATGCTTGCGCAGGCCGACCTCCTCCTCGAACGTGGCGTTGGCCTTGGTGTTGCGTGTCCGGCTGCCTTCCGGCACGACGCCGCGCATGGCTTCGACGATCAGGGGTTTGTACCGCCACGGTGTGATCCGTTCCTGTGGCCGCACGGCGAGGCAGGTCTCGATGACGCGAGTGTCGTAGTAGGGGGCGGCGACGGTGACGCCCAGGGGCGCCGCCATCTGGCCGATGTGCCGGGTCCACTGGGAGATGCCGTCCATCGCGACCAGTTCCCGGTGCTCACCGTGCCCCCTGCCCCGGGGCTCGATGCCGGACAGGTCGGCGCGTATGAGTTCGCGGGCGGCTGCGATGGCGTCGGGCGTGGCCCAGGGAGCCATCCGGGGTGGTACGGACCAGTCGAGCAGCGGTGTGTTCGGGCCGGGGGGCGGCCTGGTCAGGTCGCGGGCCACGCGTCCGAGCCAGCTCCGGTAGGAGCGCCGGTCCAGAAGCTGGCGCAGTGTTTCCCGCCGGGTCCAGCGGTACTTGGCGGCGTATCCGCGGATGTTGCGCAGTGCGGTCGAGGGATGGGTCAGTAACAGGGGGTGGAGCCGGGCGGGCGTGCCGGCGAGGAGTTCGTCGCCGCCCAGTCCGGTCATGTGCAGGCCGGATCCGCGGGCCGCGGCCATTTCCACGATGCCCATCCGGCGGTTGCGGTCGACGGTGATGATGCTGGGCGTGTCCAGTACGTCGTGGAGGGTGTCGATGCCGTCGAAGGTCATGGCCGTGTCCTGAGCCGGTACGACGTGGTGCTCGATGGCTTCGAGTTCCTGGACGGTGCGCCGGGCCCAGTACACGTCGTCGCCGGACTCGTCGTGCAGCGCGGCGGTGTACGCGACGACCTCGGTCTCGCTGAGGGCTGCCGTACAGCACAGGGCGGTGGAGTCCAGGCCGCCCAGATCCGCCGTCACCAGCTCACGCCCGCGGGTGCGTACCCCGACCGCCTCGGTGAGCGCCTCTCGCAGACGTCGGGCGCCCTCGGCGAGGGAGACGACGGGGTCGGGCGGTGACCACCACTGCCTGGTGGCGGCCCGGCCGTCGGCCTCGAGGGTCAGGCAGTGGCCTGCGGGTACGGCCCGCACGCTTCGCCACAACGGGGGCTCCGACAGCGGGTACGGCACGCTTGAGGTGAGTAGTTCGAGGGCGATCCGGCGTTCGTCGAGGTCGGCGTCGATCAGTTCGGCGAGTACGTCGGCCCGGTCGGAAGCCACGCTGACGGGGCCGTGGCCGAAGGTCGCGGTGTCGGTGTGGAACACGCGCCGCAGGTTCACGACGCCGCCCCGCACCCGTACTCGGCCGCCCCCACTGGCCACCAGGTGGAAGCTGCCGGGTCGGCGTGCGGCGCGCTCCAGGGCCGCCGACGAGGCGGAGCCGACCGCCGCGGCGTCCTGTTCCAGATCCTGCTCGGTGACAGCGTGCTCCCCGATCACCGCGATGCGTGTGCTGCCGCACCGCCCCACGACGGCCGTCCGCTCATCCCAGCGGCCCAGCAGCCAGGGTCGTCCGGATGCATGGGAGAGCGCCCGGGAGGCGTAGGGCTGCGCCCTGATGGCGAGGGGCGCGGCCGCGGCGGTGTCGGGCAACGCGATGAACCAGGCGGGTGCGGCCTGGAGGGAGAGGAGCGAATCCATGAGCAACGGCCTTTGGTCGGCGGTGAAGTAGGGCCCGGAGCAGAGGATCGGGTGGCGGCTGGACGCCACCACCCGACAGCCGGCCTGGGCTCAGGCCGGCGCACACGTCTTGCGACCCATGACCGTCAGCGGCCGGGGCCGTGCCCGATCAGAGGAGCTGCTTGCCGCCGAGGATGTCCTTGGGTCCGTTGTTCTTGATCCCGGTCACCTTGCGGAAACTGCCGACCTTGGTGAGGGTGGGACGCTCGTACGTCATAATCATTCTCCCTTTTGAGGGCGATACGCACTGGAAAATATGTGCGGCGAATTCAATTACCTGTCCATCTCGGGACAGTGTGCGGTCGAATCCACAGGACCCACCTAAGTACGAAAGGGGCAACATCACAACGCTTGCTCTGGATCGCGAGGCGGACATGGGGCGCACAGGGGGCGCACGTGGGGCGTAAAGGGCAGCGCGGTGGAAGTGCGCGTGTGCGCCCCCCTTTATGCGGCACATAGACGGTACCGAAATGCCTCATCTGGGCACATTCCCCTCCGCCGCTTGGCGGGATCTTTGCGTGCGGCCCTGAGGGAATGCTCTTCTGTTTATGGATGCCCAGTGCGCTCTTTCGGCGGCGTACGACCAATTCAGAACCGCACCAAACAATTGTGCGTAAGCGACTGTCCGGCAGGGTGAATCGTTTCTCCCGCCCTCATCGGCTCCCTCCAACGCCCTTTTGAAGACACGCCCCACGCCCCCGGTCAGCCCGTCACCAGGTGAGGTGCAGCGCCTCGGGAGCCCGGTGGATCAGGGTCGGCCGCATGGTGACGGCAGGGCGGTCGTCGGCGAGCCGGAGACCCGGCAGGCGCCGGGTCAGCAGCTCCAGCGTGATCCTGAGCTGCTCGCGGGCGAGCCGGGCTCCCACACAGGCGTGCGCGCCGAGGCCGAAGGCGAGGTGGCGGCCGCTCTGCCGCCGCTCGATGTCGAAGACGTCGGGACGCGGATGCCGGGCGGCGTCCCGCCCCGCCGCCCCGAACGCCACCAACACCTCACTCCCCGCGGGCAGTTCGGTGCCCGCCAGGGTCACGGCCCGGGTGGTGACGCGACGGAAGGCCTGGAGGGCCGTGTCGTAGCGGGCCGCTTCCTCGATCGCCGCCGGGATCCGTGCGGGCTCCGCCGTGAGCCGTTCCCACTGGTCCGGGTGGCGCAGCAGGTGGAGCACCGTGGTGCCGATCAGGGCGGTGGTGGTGAGGTGCCCCGCGATCAGGAAGTCCTGCAGCTGCGCGACGAGTTCATGGCGCTGTTCGATGGTGAGCGGCTCGTCGGCGGGTCCTGGCGCCAGGGAGGCGACGATTTCCGTGCACAGGTCCTCGCGCGGCACCGCCCTGCGGTCGCGCGCATAGCCGTCCAGAACCTGCTGCATCGTCACGATGTCCTGGGCGGCGGCCACTTGAGCGGCCTCGTCCAACGGCCGGAAGAGCAGCCGCTCGGCCTGGTGCCCGCCGTGCACGACCTTCGGTACGTCGGCGGGGTCGAGCCCGACGAGCCGCCCTGCGACCTCGCCGGGCAGGCGACGGGCGTACGCCTCCATCAGCTCGACGCGGCCCTGCCCCGCGAAGGAGTCGACGAGCGCCTCCGCCCGCTCCTCCACGTACGGCACCATGGTCGCGACCCGCACTGCCGAGAGCCCTTGGACCAGCGGCGCGCGCAGCCGCCGGTGCGCGGCGCCGTCCGAGCTCACCACGGTGCGGCGGCCACCGAAGCCCTCGCCGAGGACGGCGAACGCCTCGGCCGACGGGCGCACGTCGCCGCGCAGCACGCGGGCGGACGAGAAGTCGTCGGGGCGGCGCAGGACCTCCCTGATGTCGGCGTCGCGGGCCACCAGCCAGGCGTCGAACTCGGGGACGAAGGTGAGCCCGTCGGCCGCGCGGGCGCGGACGTAGAGCGGGTAGGGATCGCGCGTCAACTCGTCGAGCCTGTCACGTCGTTGACGGTCCACGAGGTCCTCCGGGTGCCGGTCGTGCCGTACTGACCGCCCATCGTCGCGGAGTCCCCGGCGGGGCGGAAGGGCGCATCGAGGCGTGGACCTGGCAGGCTCGGGGGCGTGGCTTACTTCCAGTTCATCAGGGACATGTCCCTGCCCCCGGCCGAGACCTGGTCCCGGCTGACCGTGTGGGAGCGGCATGCCGACGCGGTCCCGCTGACCCGGGTGCGCGTCCGTACGCCGGGACCCACGCGCGTCGGCACGGTCTTCGCCGCCCGCAGCGGGCTCGGCCCTCTCGGCTTCGACGACGTGATGGAGGTCGTCGCGTGGCACCCGCCACGGGACACCGCACCGGGCCGCTGCCGCCTGGAGAAACGGGGCACGTTCGTGACGGGCTGGGCGGAGATCGAGGTCTACCCGTGCGACACGGGCTCCCGCCTGATCTGGCGCGAGGAGCTACGGGTGCGCGCCCTGCCCGCCCTGTTCGACGCCCCACTGGCCGCGATCGCGACGCGCATGTTCACCCGGGCGGTGACCCATCTGACGGCGTAGGGGGGGGCGGGGAACTACGCAAGGGGCACGGGGAACCGCGCAAGGAGGGGAACTCCGCACAGGGGCGCGAAGCGACCCGCGGGGGGCGCGGGGAACTGCGCGCCCAGCCACAACAGATCCGCACTCGGCAACGAGCCCGTTCAGGCCACAGACCCGATCCGCCCCGAAGGACCCCGCGCTCCATCCGGATGGATGGGCGTGTGCGCCCCTGTGAGGGAGACCCCGCTTCCACCCCGCCGATTGGCGACGATCTCCGAGGCGATGGACAGCGCCGTCTCCTCGGGGGTGCGGGCGCCGAGATCGAGCCCGATGGGCGAGCGCAGCCGGGCCAACTCCATCTCAGTGACGCCCACTTCGCGCAGGCGCTTGTTGCGGTCCAGGTGGGTGCGGCGCGAACCCATCGCGCCGACGTAGGCGACGGGCAGCCGCAGGGCCAGGTGCAGCAGCGGCACGTCGAACTTGGCGTCGTGCGTGAGGACGCAGAGCACGGTGCGGGCGTCGACGTCGGTCGACTCCAGGTACCGGTGCGGCCACTCGACGACGATCTCGTCGGCGTCCGGGAAGCGCTGCGGCGTCGCGAAGACGGGCCGCGCGTCGCACACGGTCACGCGGTAGCCGAGGAACTTGCCCATGCGCACGAGCGCCGAGGCGAAGTCGATCGCGCCGAAGACGATCATGCGGGGCGGCGGGACGCTCGACTCGACGAGGACGACGAGCGGAGAGCCGCAGCGCGACCCGTCCTCGCCGATCTCCACGGTCGCGGTACGCCCCGCGTCGAGCAGGGCACGGGCCTCCGCCGCCACCGTGCGGTCCAGCTCCGGGTGGCCGCCGAGGCCGCCCTCGTACGCCCCAGGGTCGTCCGACGCGCGGACGAGGAGGGCGCTTCCGAGGAGGTCGGCGGGGCCTGCGGTGACGCGGGCGACGGCTGCCGCCTCCCCCGAGGAGGCGGCGGCGAGCGCGGCGCCGAACACCGGCCGCGACGCGGAGTCCGCGCGGACCGGGGTGACGAGGATGTCGATGACACCGCCGCAGGTCAGGCCCACGGCGAAGGCGTCCTCGTCGCTGTAGCCGAATCGTTCGACGACGGTGTCGCCGTCCTCCAGGGCCTGCCGGCAGAGTTCGTAGACGGCGCCCTCCACACATCCGCCGGAGACCGATCCGATCGCCGTGCCCTCGCTGTCGACGGCGAGCGCGGCGCCCGGCTGCCTGGGCGCGCTGCCGCCGACCGCCACCACGGTGGCGACGGCGAAGTCACGTCCCTGCTCGACCCACCGGTTCAGCTCGTCGGCGATGTCCAGCATGTTCGGCCTCCTCAAGGCTCTGCGGGTGTGCGGAGGGCTCAGCGCCTCAGTGGACGCCCAGCCATCCTTCGATGGGGTTGAGGGCGAAGTAGATGATGAAGACGAGCGTCAGGCCCCACATGAAGGCCCCGATCTCGCGGGCCTTGCCCTGGGCGATCTTGATGGCGACCCAGGAGATGACGCCCGCCGCGACACCGGTGGTGATGGTGTACGTGAAGGGCATCAGCACGACGGTCAGGAAGACCGGGATGGCGGTGGCCCGGTCGGCCCAGTCGACGTGCCGGGCATTCATCATCATCATCGCTCCGATGACGACGAGCGCGGCGGACGCGACCTCCTGGGGCACGATGGCGGTGACCGGCGTGAAGAAGAGGCAGCCCGCGAAGAACAGTCCGGTGACGACCGAGGAGAGTCCGGTGCGGGCACCTTCGCCGACACCGGTCGCGGACTCGACGAACACGGTCTGGCCGGAGCCGCCCGCGACACCGCCGATGGCGCCGCCCGCGCCGTCGATGAACAGCGCCTTGGAGAGGCCGGGCATGCGGCCCTTGTCGTCGGCGAGGTTGGCCTCGGTGCCGACGCCGATGATGGTGGCCATCGCGTCGAAGAAGCCGGCGAGCACCAGGGTGAAGACGATCATGCCGACGGTCATCGCGCCGACCTCGCCCCAGCCGCCGAACTCCACGTCGCCGAGGAGGGAGAAGTCGGGTGACGAGACCGCGCTGCCGTGCAGTTCGGGGGCGCCGTTCGCCCACTGCTTGGGGTCGATGACGTCGAGCGCGTTGAGCACGACGGCGACGACGGTGCCGGTGACGATGCCGATCAGGATCGCGCCGGGGGTGTTGCGCGCCTGGAGCATGAAGATGAGGAGCAGGGTTCCCGCGAAGATCAGCACGGGCCAGCCGGAGAGTTCACCGGCGGGGCCGAGCGAGAGCGGGGTGGCCTTGCCGGGGTGCACGAAGCCGCCCTTGACCAGGCCGATGATGGCGATGAAGAGCCCGATGCCCATCGTGATGCCGTGCTTCAGGGCGAGCGGGATGGCGTTCATGATCATCTCGCGCAGCCCGGTGACCACGAGCAGCATGATCACGACGCCGTACATCACGCACATGCCCATGGCCTGCGGCCAGGTCATCTCGGGCGCGACCTGGGACGAGATCACTCCGGACACGGAGAGTCCTGCGGCCAGGGCCAGTGGCACCTTGCCGATGAAGCCCATCAGGAGCGTGGTGACCGCCGCGGCGAGCGCCGTCGCGGTGATCAGGGCCTTCTGGCCCATGGTGTCGCCCGCGACGTCCTTGCCGCCGAGCAGGACGGGGTTGAGCAGGACGATGTACGCCATCGCCATGAAGGTGGTGATACCGCCGCGCACCTCGCGCGCGACCGTCGATCCCCGGAGGGATATGTGAAAGTACCGGTCGAGCCAAGACCTTCCGGCCGGGACGCGTGAGCCGGGGCCCGCGTCCTCTGCGGTGGTCTTGGGCTCCACTGACGACTGGGTCATGGTGCCTACTCCCAAGGTTCACAGGGGCACCCGCTCGAACGTTGCGGGATTTGGGATGGTGCGTGGGCTGCACGACCCGGGGGACGGCCCGAGACGAACGACGTCTCCCTCTGTACGAGGGGGAGTTGGGGCTCCGAGCGGTGTGGGCGGCGGGAAGTGTGACGTTCCTGGGAGGCACACACCGCTCGGAGAGCTCTGCTGGTCCCGAGCGGGGGACCGGGTTCCTCAGTGCGGGCTCAGGTGCCCGTGAGGTGTTCCGGGCGTACCGGCGTCTTGTTGAGCTCCAGGCCCGTCGCGTTCCGGATCGCCGCGAGGACGGCCGGGGTGGACGACAGGGTCGGGGCCTCGCCGATGCCGCGGAGCCCGTACGGGGCGTGCTCGTCGGCGAGTTCGAGCACGTCGACCGGGATGGTCGGGGTGTCGAGGATGGTGGGGATCAGGTAGTCCGTGAAGGAGGGGTTCTTCACCTTCGCGGTCTTCGGGTCGACGATGATCTCCTCCATGACCGCGACGCCCAGGCCCTGGGTGGTGCCACCTTGGATCTGGCCGATCACGGACAGCGGGTTGAGCGCCTTGCCGACGTCCTGGGCGCAGGCCAGTTCGATGACCTTGACCAGGCCCAGCTCGGTGTCGACCTCCACGACCGCACGGTGCGCGGCGAAGGAGTACTGGACGTGGCCGTTGCCCTGGCCGGTGCGCAGGTCGAAGGCGACGGTGGGGCGGTGGCGCCACTCGGCCTCGATCTCGACGGTCTCGCCCTCCAGGACGTCGACCAGGTCGCCGAGGACCTCGCCGCCGTCGGTGACGACCTTGCCGCCCTCCAGGAGGAGTTCGGCGGTGGCCCAGGCCGGGTGATAGGTGCCGAACTTGCGGCGGCCGATCTCCAGGACCTTCTCCCGGACCAGCTCACAGGAGTTCTTGACGGCGCCGCCGGTGACGTACGTCTGGCGCGACGCGGACGTCGATCCGGCGCTGCCCACCTGGGTGTCGGCGGGGTGGATCGTCACCTGCGCGACGCCCAGCTCGGTGCGGGCGATCTGCGCGTGGACGGTGACGCCGCCCTGGCCGACCTCGGCCATCGCGGTGTGCACGATCGCGACGGGCTCGCCGTTGATGACCTCCATGCGCACCTTGGCGGTGGAGTAGTCGTCGAAGCCCTCGGAGAAGCCGACGTTCTTGATGCCGACCGCGTAGCCGACACCGCGTACGACGCCTTCGCCGTGCGTGGTGTTGGACAGGCCGCCCGGCAGCTGGCGCACGTCGGCGCCCTCGCTGGACTCCCACTGGCGCTCGGGCGGCAGCGGGCGGGCCTTGATGCGGCGCAGGAGCTCAGCGACCGGGGCGGGCGAGTCGACCACCTGTCCGGTCGGCAGGAGCGTGCCCTGCTCCATGGCGTTGAGCCGGCGGAACTCGACCCGGTCCATGCCCACCTTGTCGGCGAGCTTGTCCATCTGGGCCTCGTAGGCGAAGCAGGCCTGCACGGCGCCGAAGCCGCGCATCGCGCCGCACGGCGGGTTGTTGGTGTAGAGGGCGATGGCCTCGATGTCGACGTCGTCGATCACGTACGGGCCGACCGAGAGGGAGGAGGCGTTGCCCACGACCGCCGGGGAGGCCGACGCGTAGGCGCCGCCGTCCAGGACGATCTTGCACTTCATGTGCGTGAGCTTGCCGTCCTTGGTGGCGCCGTGCTCGTAGTAGAGCTTCGCCGGGTGGCGGTGCACGTGGCCGAAGAAGGACTCGAACCGGTTGTAGACGATCTTGACCGGCTTGCCGGTGCGCAGCGCCAGGAGGCAGGCGTGGATCTGCATCGAGATGTCCTCGCGGCCGCCGAACGCGCCGCCGACGCCGGAGAGCGTCATGCGCACCTTCTCCTCGGGCAGGCCGAGGACGGGGGCGATCTGCTTGAGGTCGGAGTGCAGCCACTGGGTGGCGACGTACAGCTCGACGCCGCCGTCCTCACAGGGCACCGCGAGGCCGGACTCCGGGCCGAGGAAGGCCTGGTCCTGCATGCCGAAGGTGTACTCGCCCTTGACGATGAAGTCGGCCTTCTTGGCGGCCTCTTCGGCGTTGCCGCGGATGATCGGCTGGCGGTGCACGATGTTCGGGTGCGGGACGTGACCGATGTGGTGGTCGTCGCGGCCCTCGTGCACGAGTACGGCGTCGGGAGCGGTCGCCGAGGCCTCATCGGTGATGAGGGGCAGCTCCTTGTACTCGATGCGGATCTTGGCGGCGGCGCGGCGCGCGGTCTCCGGGTGGTCGGCGGCGACGATGGCCACCGGCTCGCCGTGGTGGCGGACCTTCTTGTGCGCGAGGACCGGGGTGTCCTGGATCTCCAGGCCGTAGTTCTTCATCGCGGCCGGCAGGTCGTCGTAGGTCAGGACGGCGTAGACACCGGACTGCGCGAGCGCCTCCGAGGTGTCGATGGAGACGATCTCGGCGTGCGCGACGGTCGAGCGCAGGGTGTGACCCCACAGCATGTCCTCGTGCCACATGTCCGAGGAGTACGCGAACTCGCCGGTGACCTTCAGGGTGCCGTCGGGGCGCAGCGTCGACTCGCCGATGCCGCCCTTCGTCTTGGAACCCTGCGTGATCTTGGTGGGTGTGCCTGTGGTTCCCATGGCGTCAGACCCCCTCGGACTGGCGCGCGGCCGCGAGGCGGACCGCGTCAAGGATCTTCTCGTAACCGGTGCAGCGGCAGAGGTTGCCGGAGAGCGCCTCGCGGATGTCCGCGTCGGAGGGCTGCGGGTTGCGCTCCAGCATCTCGTCGGCCGCGACGAGCAGGCCGGGGGTGCAGAAGCCGCACTGGACGGCGCCGGCGTCGATGAACGCCTGCTGGATCGGAGAGAGCGTCGCACGCGGGAAAACGCCACCGCCCTCGCTGGTCTGCGAGTCGGTGGCGCCCTTCTCCGGGTTGGCCTGCCACTGCTTGGCGTCCTGGATCGAGGTGCCGCACGCGCCGGAGGCGCAGCCGCCGCCCGGGTGGGCCTGCTCACGGTGCTTGGCGTAGTCGGCGAGGCCCTCGACGGTGGTGACCTCGCGGCCCTCCACCTGCCCTGCCGCGACCAGGCACGAACAGACCGGCACGCCGTCGAGACGGACGGTGCAGGAGCCGCACTCGCCCTGCTCGCAGGCGTTCTTGGAGCCCGGCAGGCCCATGCGCTCGCGCAGCACGTACAGCAGGGACTCGCCCTCCCACACGTCGTCGGCTTCCTGCGGGCGGCCGTTGACCTTGAAGTTCACGCGCATTATGCGACTCCCTCAGTGCTGCGGCCGTTGCCGCGGTACGACTCCCAGGTCCAGCCGAGCGTGCGGCGGGCCATGATCCCGACGGCGTGCCGGCGGTAGCTCGCCGTGCCGCGCACGTCGTCGATCGGGTTGGCGGCACCGGAGGCGAGCTCCGCGAACTGCTTGGCGATCGAGGGGGTGATGATCTTCTTGCTCTCCCAGAAGCCGCCCTCGTCGAGCGCGGCGTTCAGGAACTCCTCGGCCGCCTTCGCCCGGATGGGCGTGGGGGCGGCGGAGCCGATGCCGGTCCGTACGGTCCGGGTATCGGGGTGCAGCGCGATACCGAAGGCGCACACGGCGATGACCATCGCGTTGCGGGTGCCGACCTTCGAGTACTGCTGGGGACCGTCCGCCTTCTTGATGTGGACGGACTTGATCAGCTCGTCCTCGGCGAGCGCGTTGCGCTTCACGCCGGTGTAGAAGTCGTCGATCGGGATCAGGCGGGAGCCCCGCACAGACTCCACCTCGACCTCGCAATCGGCGGCGAGAAGGGCCGGGTGGGCATCGCCCGCGGGGGACGCGGTGCCGAGGTTGCCGCCGACGCCGCCGCGGTTGCGGATCTGCGGCGAGGCGACGGTGTGCGAGGCCAGCGCGAGACCGGGGAGCTCGGTGCGCAGCTCCTCCATGATCTGGGTGTACGGGACGGAGGCGCCCAGCTGGACCGTCTCCTCGCCCACCTCCCACTCGCGCAGCTCGACGATGCGGTTGAGGTCAAGCAGGTACTCGGGACGACGGTGGTCGAAGTTGATCTCGACCATCACGTCGGTGCCACCCGCAATCGGCACAGCCGTGGGGTGCTCGGCCTTGGCGGCGAGCGCCTCCTCCCAGCTGGCGGGGCGAAGGAAGTCCATGAGGCTCTCTTCTTCTTCGTGTCGAGGGTCTTTCGCTTCGAGGGGCCGGGGATTTCCGTCTGCGGGGGTATCCGTCTGCGGGGTATCCGTATCCGGGGATTCCGTTTCGGCCACCAGGGCCGTTGGTCCCTCGACTGCTCGTTCATGTGCTGTTAACGCGGAGTGGGGCAAGTACACCGCTCGCTCGTCCGATGGGGTCAGTCACCGAAACACTGAAGGAGTTGGCTGGCCAAGGCGCGCGTCTTGTAGATTCGTATGAAGAACGGGCCCCAGAAACCTCTTGGGTTCCCCCCGGAAACCCCGGCCACCCCGGGACAGCGGGCCCCGGCGCTACAGGGCGCACATGTTTGTACACACCATTCGAGACAGATCGGCGGCGACGACACCATGCGGCTGCGCGCACTCCTGGACACCGACGCGCTGGGCCTGCGGCTGCTCGGCGGCGAGGACGAGCTTGACCGCACCGTGCGCGGTGTGATGACCACGGACCTGCGGGACCCCAGCCGCTACCTGGCGGGCGGCGAGCTGGTCCTCACCGGCCTCGCCTGGCGCCGCGACGCCTCGGACACGGAACCCTTCGTACGCATCCTCGCGAGCGCGGGGGTCGCGGCGCTCGCCGCCGGTGAGGCCGAGCTCGGGGACATCCCCGACGACATCGTCGACGCCTGCGCCCGGCACCGCCTGCCGCTCTTCGCGGTCAACGAGTCCGTGGCCTTCGCGACGATCACCGAGCACGTGGTGCGCCAGGTCTCCGGCGAGCGCGCCGGGGACCTGGCCGCGGTCGTCGACCGGCACCGCCGCCTGATGACCTCGGGCCCCACGGGCGGCGGCCCCGACGTCGTCCTCGACCTGCTCGGCACCGATCTCGACCTGCGGGCCTGGGTGCTCTCCCCCGCCGGGCGCGTGGTCGCCGGGTCGGGCGCGGCGGGCGCCGCCCTGCCCGGACCGCTCTGCGCGCGCCTCGCCGGAGAGCATCTGGCGGCCGTCAGGACGGGCCGGCGCGGGCCGCACCGGGTGACGGTGGACGGCGTCACGTACTCGCTGTTCCCCGTGCGGACCAGTGGGCGCGGAGCGGCCGGCGCCTCGCGCGACGTGCGCGAGTCGGTGCTCTCCGACTGGGTGCTCGCCGTGGAGGCCGACGCGGGCGACTGGCCCGAGGAACGCCTCGACCTGCTCCAGGGCGTGACCCAGCTGATCGCGGTCGAGCGCGACCGGCGCGACGCGGCCCGCACCGTGCGGCGCCGCCTCGCCCAGGAGGTCCTGGAACTGGTGCAGACGGGCGCGGCGCCCGCGGAGATCGCGGCACGCCTGCGCGTCGCCGCCCCGGTGCTGCTTCCCGGCCTCGGCGCGGCCCCGCACTGGCAGGTCGTGGTGGCCCGGGTGGAGTGGGAGGGCGGCGAGATCGACGGCGGTCCTGTCGCCCAGTCGCTCCTGGAGGAAATCCTCGTCGACCCTTCAGCAAGTTCTCGAACCGACTCGAACAGAGGAGGCCCCATCGCGGCGGGCCCCGAGCCGTCCGACCGCATCGCGGTCGCGCACACCGGCGACGAGGCCATCGCACTCGTACCGCTGCCCGCCGTCTCCACCGAGCACGACGGCTCGGAGACGGGTCTGATCGCGGACGCGCTCCTCGCGTCCGTCCACGACCCGCTGTCGGCCGGCCTCGACGGCGACGGCCGCCTCACGCTCGGCGTCAGCGCGTCCGTGCACTCGGCGGAGGGCCTGCGCGGCGCCCTCGAGGAGGCGCGGCACGCCCGCCGGGTCGCCGCGGCGCGGCCGGGGCGGGTCTGCGCGGCCGGCCACCAGGAACTGGCCTCGCACGTCCTGCTGCTGCCCTTCGTCCCCGACGACGTGCGCCGGGCGTTCACGGCGCGGCTCCTGGACCCGCTGCGCGAGTACGACTCGCGCCACCGCGCCGAACTCATCCCGACCCTTGAGGCGTTCCTCGACTGCGACGGATCGTGGACGCGCTGCGCCGCGCGACTGCACCTCCACGTCAACACATTGCGCTACCGGGTGGGCCGTATCGAGCAGTTGACGGGTCGTGACCTCTCGCGCCTGGAGGACAAGCTCGACTTCTTCCTCGCCCTGCGGATGAGCTGAGGTCATCGGGCACGGGGCCGGCCGGCGGTGCGCAACCGCCGACCGGCTTGATCGCCGTTCCTTGCCCGCCCTTTGTGAATTCTTTCACCCAGCCCCTTGGCCGGACGCCGCGATCCATGCTGAGATTCGCCCACGACTCAACAGCTCAATGGTGTGCTCGGGGAGGGCAACGTGGCGCATACCGCCATGTCTGGTACCGGAACGACTGCAGGGGACGATCCACTCCAGACCGCGGTATGGCGGCTGCGCTCGCGCGGCTGCTGGACCGACGCCGCGGCGCTGCTCGCCTCGCGGGCCGGGGCCGCGGCGGCACTCCAGAGGACGGCGCTGCTCGTCGAGCGGTGCCTGTTCACGGGGGACGGCTGGGGCGAGGCGGAGGACGGTCTGCGGACCGCCGAGGCGATCGCCGAGAACGACGACGACCGGGGCGCCGCGGCCTGCGAGCGCGGCCAACTGGCGTACGCGTCAACGGTTTTGGGGGTACGCGACCGGGCCGACGAGGCGCGTACGGCGCTCGGCAGGGCAGCCGCGCTGCTCGCCCCGAACGCGCCCGGACGGCCGCTGCTCGACTTCCGCAGGGGGCTGATCGCGGAGCACATCGCCGACTCGCCGCAGTCCGCGAAGGCGGCGTACCGCAGGGCGCACGCGGGGGCCACGGTGCACTCCGACTCCCTGCTGCTCTCCTTCACCTGGCGGCATCTGGCCGGACTCGCCCTGCGCGACGGGGAGTTGGCGGAGGCGCGGCACGGTTTCACGGAGTCCCTGCGCATCCGTGAGGAGCTGGGCTACCTGGTCGGTACGGCCCCCGCGCTCGCCGCCCTCGCGGACGCGGAGCCGGAGCCGGAGGCCACCCGCCTGCGCGCCGAGGCCACCCGCCTCTTCCGCCTCCTGGGCGGCGTACCGTCCTGGCTCGCGCAGCACCTGCAGCCACCGGCCGCCGCGGTGTGATCCCCGCGGGAGCCGCCGTCAGGCTCCTGAGCCCATGAAGTGCTCCTGCACCAGGGACGCGACCACACCCAGGTCCTGTGCGGCCAACGCGTCCAGGAGCGCGGCGTGTTCGGCCGCGTCCGCGATCAGGTCGGCCCTGCCGCCCGCGACGGGGCCGCTGACCAGGGGCCACTGCGAGCGCCGGTGCAGATCGTCCGCGACCTGCACCAGCTGCTGGTTGCCCGACAGAGAGAGCACCGCGCCGTGGAAGGCGCGGTCCGACTCGGCGTAGCGCGCGAGGTCGCCGCCGGCCGCCGCCGTCGCGGTCGCCTCGGCCAGCGGCCGCAGCTCGGCCCAGCGCTCGGCGGGGACCGTGCGGGCGAGCCGGAGCAGCACGGGAACCTCGATCAGCGCCCGCACCTCGGCCAGCTCGGCCAGCTCCCGCACGCTGCGCCCGGTGACCCGGAAGCCCCGGTTGGGGACGACCTCCACGGCGCCCTCGACGGCCAGCTGCTGCATCGCCTCGCGGACGGGTGTCGCCGAGACGCCGAAGCGCTCGCCGAGGGCCGGCGCCGAGTACACCTCGCCGGGGGCGAGCTCACCGCCGACGAGAGCGGCCCGCAGCGCGGCGAGGATCTGGCCGCGTACGGAGCTGCGCCGGATCGGGCGGCGCGGACCCGGCACGCCGTGCTGGTGGTCGCCCCGGGCCGCGCGGGGCCCGCGACCCCCGGCCTTCGACTGCTCGGGCACGCGGACGCGCGGCGGCCCGGCGAGGGACTCCCCCTCGCGTGCTCCGGTCTGCTCCACGACTTCCGCCCTGCTGGTGGCTGCTGAGAAAGGTACGACAGGCACCATAGGCGGACACGACCGGAGTTGAAACCTCGATCACGTCGGGTAAGGTAAGGCTTACCTGCTATCGATCGCGATTCGGTGGTCCTCCGCATGTCCGTCCCCACCTTGGCCGCACCCGCCCAGGGCGCCCGCAGCGCCGTAGCGGACGCCTACGCCCGCCTCCACGAGGTGTACTCCGGACTGCGCATCACCGAGCTCGCTCCCGGGGAACAGGCGCCGCGGGGCGACGGCTGGGTCTGCGCCGCCCGGCTCGCGGAGGGCGGGGCCGACCTGGACGCGTTCCTGGCCTGGGACGACGCCCAGGTCCTGAAGGACTACGGCACCCGGGCCCGGCCGGACGTCGTCGCCAGCTTCGGCCTGCACCGCTACGCCTGGCCCGCCACCCTGCTCATCACCGTCCCCTGGTTCCTGCACCGCCGCGTCCCCCGCTTCCCCGTCGCCGACGTCTCCTTCCAGCGCACGCTGGGCCGGATGGCCGTACGCCCCGACAGGTTCGCCTGCCTCCCCGGCGACCCGGCCGCGGCGTTGCCGGGCGCCCGCGTCGTACCGGACGAGGAGGCGCTGCGCGCAGAGGTGCGGGACGCGGTCGCCGAGCACCTCGGGCCGCTCCTCGACACCTTCGGTCCCCGGATGCGGCGCCGCTCGCGCGCCCTGTGGAGCCTCGCCACCGACGAGATCGTCGAGGGCCTCTGGTACGTCGCCCACCTCTTCGGCGAGGAGCGGCGCGCGGTGACCGAGCTGGAGAAGCTGCTGCCCGGCGCCACCAAGCCGTACGTCGGCACGGCCGGCTTCCGTGAGCTGACGGGCCCCGACGGCGAGGCGCTGCCGACCCGCGACCGGGCGAGCTGCTGCATGTTCTACACGCTGCGCCCCGACGACACCTGCGTCACCTGCCCGCGCACCTGTGACGCGGAGCGCGTCGCCCGGCTCAGCGCGGCCGCCGCGACGGGCTGACCGCGCCCGTCTAATCGAACTCAACGCCTGGTCCCCCGCCACGAGTTCGAGCAAAATACGCCGTGCGTGCCCCCTCGCACCCCCCTTGGCGTTCTCTTGCCCCGAAACCCCCTGCACGACATCGGGGTTGGGTCAATATGGCGGCCGATACGCCCTACCGCAACGCAAGGGACCCCCAGATGAGACTGACCGACATATCGCTGGACTGGCTGCTCCCCGGTGGCGTCCTGCTCCTGGGCATGCTGGTGGCGGTGGCGGTGCTCGCGCGCGGCAGGCGAGGCCATGGCAAAGCGGCCAAGGGGGGCGCGGGCGACGACTCCTGGGAGCGCACCGAGGAACGCCGCAGGCGCAAGGAAGCGGTCTACGGCACCGCCTCCTACGTGCTCCTGTTCTGCTGCGCCGCCGTCGCCGCCGCGCTCTCCTTCCACGGCCTGGTCGGCTTCGGGCAGCAGAACCTCAGCCTCTCCGGGGGCTGGGAGTACCTGGTCCCGTTTGGCCTCGACGGCGCCGCGATGTTCTGCTCCGTCCTCGCCGTGCGCGAGGCGAGCCACGGCGACGCCGCGCTCGGCTCGCGGCTGCTCGTGTGGACGTTCGCGGGTGCGGCGGCCTGGTTCAACTGGGTGCACGCGCCGCGCGGCCTCAACCACGCCGGTGCTCCGCACTTCTTCGCCGGAATGTCGCTGTCGGCCGCGGTGCTCTTCGACCGCGCGCTGAAGCAGACCCGCAGGGCGGCACTGCGCGAGCAGGGTCTGGTGCCCCGGCCGCTGCCGCAGATCCGCATCGTGCGGTGGCTGCGCGCGCCCCGGGAGACCTTCGCCGCCTGGTCGCTGATGCTCCTCGAAGGCGTACGCACCCTGGACGAGGCCGTCGAGGAGGTGCGGGAGGACCGTCGCGAGAAGGAGCGCACGCGGCTGCACCGGCGCGACAAGGAGAAGCTGGAGCGCGCGCAGCTCAAGGCGCTCAGCCGGGGCCAGCGGAACTGGCAGGGCCGCGGCGGCGGCCGTCAGGTCGAGGTGCAGGCCGTCGCGTCGGCGACCGGGTCGCCGCAGGTCGGCGCGGACCCTGCCATACCGGCGCAGGAAGAGCTGCCGGTACGCTCCCGCCCCTCCCTCCAGGCCGTCAGGAACGGCCCTGACGGCGCCGAACCCGTCACCCCTGTCACCGTCGACCTGACGGCGGAGGACGACACGCAGGCACTGCCCCGGCTCGACTCGCTGGAGCAGAAGCTGAAGGACCTGGAGCAGCAGTTCGGCTGATCACTTCGGGCGCGATCGTCCGGTCGACTCGGCTATCGCGAACATCTGGTGACGGCCCGTCAGAACCTGTGGGGCGGCGGCGCGACTCAGTCCGTGCCGCCGCCGTCCAGCTCGAACCACACCACCTTCCCCACCCCGTGCGCCCGCACGCCCCACGCGTCGGCGAGCGACTGCACGAGGACCAGGCCCCTGCCGTTCGTACCGCTGTCGGCGTCCGGTACCCGCGGCTCGGGGTGGCTGCCCACCATGTCCCGCACCTCGACACGGAGCCCTCGCGGGCCCACCGTCGCGGTGACGAACGCGTCGTGGTCGGTGTGCACCAGTGCGTTGGTGACCAGTTCGCTGGTGAGCAGTTCGGCTATCTCGGATCTTCCCGGCTTCCCCCAGTGCCGCAGGAACTCCCTGAGGGCCTTCCTGACCTCGGACACCGCACGCAGATCCGCTCTTCCCAGCCTTCGCGTGAGCCGACCGCTCTCGGGTCCGCCGGGCGCTTCACCGGTCCTCTCGTCCCGTTCGTTCGGAGAAGAGGCCCCGATTCTTCCGGGACCGCCCCCACGTGACTGCCTCGTCATGACCCCCGCCCACAAAGCGATGGCTCTGCCTCCCTGCTCGAACAACCTCACGGGATGCATGCCCAGGGCCGGTGGCGGCACGCTTGTCGAATCATCAACCAACGGTCCGGGGGTGCGCCGCGGGATTGCGGGGAAGTGAAGCGGTGGACCCCACCGCTCACGCCCCGAGGAGCCCGAGTGCACGACGACAGACTGCTGGTGGAAGGGCGCCTGGAGCGGGCGCTCCGCCAGTTCATCCGCCCCGCCCAGTACGCGCGGCGCACGCCGCTGGCCCTCTCCGTCTGGCACGCGCCGGGCGAGCCGGTGCCGGTCGAGACCGCCCTCGAAGCCGCGTACGAGCCCTTCGAGACCGGCACCGCATGGGGAAACCCCTGGTCCACCAGTTGGTTCCGGATTCAAGGACGGGTGCCCGAGGAGTGGCGGGGGCGCCGGGTCGAAGTGGTGATCGATCCCGGATTCACCGGCGAGGGTCCTGGCTTCCAGGCGGAGGGCCTGGTGTACGACGCGTCGGGCGTACCGCTGAAGGGTGTTCACCCGCGCAATCGGCATATTCCGGTGGCCTCCCCCGCCGAGGGCGGTGAATCGGTGCACCTACTCCTGGAAGCGGCGGCCAATCCCGCCGTCCTGCACGACTTCATGCCGACACCACTGGGCGACGTACTGACCGCGGTCAATAGCCCGATCTACCGATTCGCGTCTGCCGATCTCGCCGTACTCGACGAGGACGTGTGGCGGTTGACCTTGGACATCGAGGTCCTCTCCGAGCTGATGCGCGAACTGGACCCCGAACGTCCACGTCGGCACGAGATCCTGCGCGCCCTGGAGGACATGCTCGACGCCCTCGATCTGCACGACGTGTCCGGCACGGCGAGCGCGGCGCGCGCCGCGCTCGCCGACGTCCTCGCGCGTCCCGCGCACGCCAGCGCACACCGCGTATCGGCAGCCGGCCACGCGCATATCGACTCGGCGTGGCTGTGGCCGCTGCGCGAAACGGTGCGCAAGGCTTCGCGCACCTTCGCGAATGTGACGGCTCTGGCCGAGGAGTATCCGGAGCTGGTCTTCGCCTGCTCGCAGGCCCAGCAGTACGCCTGGGTGAAGGAGCACCAGCCGCACATCTGGGAGCGGATCAAGAAGGCGGTCGCGGACGGCAACTGGGCGCCGGTGGGCTCGATGTGGGTCGAGTCGGATGCCAACATGCCGGGCGGCGAGGCCCTCGCCCGGCAGATCACGCACGGCATGCGGTTCTTCCGTGCGGAGTTCGGCGTCGAGACGCAGGAGATCTGGCTGCCGGACTCCTTCGGCTACACCGCCGCGTTCCCGCAGCTGGCGAAGCTCGCGGGCGTCCGCTGGTTCCTCACCCAGAAGCTGAGCTGGAACCAGTCCAACAAGATGCCGCACCACACCTTCTGGTGGGAGGGCATCGACGGCAGCCGGGTCTTCACCCACTTCCCGCCCGTGGACACCTACAACTCGCAGTTCCACGGCGCCGAACTCGCCCACGCCGAACGGAACTTCGCCGAGAAGGGGCGCGCGTCCCGCTCCCTGGTGCCGTTCGGCTGGGGCGACGGCGGGGGCGGCCCCACCCGCGAGATGATGGAGCGGGCGCGGCGGCTGCGCTCCCTGGAGGGTTCGCCGCGCGTCGAGATCGAGAAGCCGTCGGCGTTCTTCGCGGCGGCCGAGGAGGAGTACGGCGCCGAGGCGCCCGTCTGGTCGGGCGAGCTGTACCTGGAGCTGCACCGCGCGACGTACACCACCCAGGCGGCGACCAAGCGCGGCAACCGGCGCTCCGAACACGCCCTGCGCGAGGCGGAGTTGTGGTGCACGGCGGCAGCGGTGCGCGATGAGGCGTACGTCTATCCGTACGACACCCTGGACCGGCTGTGGAAGACGGTCCTGCTGCACCAGTTCCACGACATCCTGCCGGGCTCGTCGATCGCCTGGGTGCACCGGGAGGCACGCGAGACCTACGAGCGGGTCCTCGCCGAGCTCGACGAGCTGACCGCGGCGGCCGTGCGGTCGCTCGGGGCGGGCGGTCCCGTGGCGCTGAACGCCTCGCCGTACGCCCGCAGCGAGGTCGTCGACCGGGGCGACGGCACGCCGGTGCGCGTCGACGTCCCCGCGCTCGGCACCCGGAGCCTGGACGACACCGCGCGGGACACCGGCCCCGGGGCGGTCGCGCACACGACCGGGGACACGATCCTGCTCACCAACGAGCATCTGAACGTCACCGTCGACGCCGCCGGGCTCCTCACCTCCGTGACGGACCTGGCCGCGGGCCGCGAGGTCCTCGCCGCCCCCGGCAACCTCCTCCAGCTGCACCCCGACCACCCCACGCACTACGACGCCTGGGACCTCGACAAGCACTACCGACGCCGGCACACCGACCTCACGGACGCCGAGTCCGTCGAGCTCGTCGAGGACGGGCCGCTGCGGGTCGCGGTGCGCGTGGTGCGGTCCTTCGGGCGGTCGCGGATCACCCAGGAGATCCGCCTCGCGGCGGGCAGCCGGCGCGTGGACATCGTGACGGACGTGGACTGGCGCGAGTCGGAGAAGGTCCTCAAAGCCGCGTTCCCGCTGGACGTGCACGCCGAACGGTCGGCCGCCGAGATCCAGTTCGGCCATGTGCACCGTCCTACGCACGCCAACACCGGGTGGGACGCGGCACGTTACGAGATCTGCGCGCACCGCTGGCTGCGGGTGGCCGAGGAGGGGTACGGCGTCGCGGTGCTCAACGACTCCACGTACGGCCACGACGTGTCGCGCACGGAGCACGGCGACACGCTCGGCACGACCGTGCGGCTGACGCTGCTGCGGGCCCCGCACAGTCCGGACCCGGAGACCGACCAGGGCGCGCACCGCTTCACGTACGCGCTGCTGCCCGGCGCTGACACCGGTGCCGCGGTCGCGGAGGGGCTCGCGCTCAATCTGCCGCTGCGGGTGGCCGACGCACCCGCCCTGCCGTCGCTGGTGAGCGTCGACCACCCGGGGGTCACCGTCGAGTCGGTGAAGCTCGCCGACGACCGCAGCGGCGATGTCGTCGTACGGCTCTACGAGTCGCGCGGCGGGCGCGCGGCGGCGGTGCTCGGCACGTCGTTCCCGGTGGCACGGGCCGAGGTGACGGACCTGCTCGAACGGCCGCTGCACGAGGCGGAGACGGGCGAGACCGGCCTGCTGCTCGCGCTGCGGCCGTTCCAGATCGTCACGCTGCGGCTGCGGCCGGCCTGAGCCTGTCTTCGGCCCCCCGGGCGGGCCTGCCCGTGCCGGGGCCGGTGTCAGGGCCTCGGCACGTTCCGCAGGTTGGAGCGGGCCATCTGCACCATACGGCCCACTCCGCCGTCCAGGACGATCTTGCTGGCGGAGAGGGCGAAGCCGGTCACCATGTCCGAGCTGATCTTGGGCGGGATGGAGAGGGCGTTCGGGTCGGTGACGACGTCGACGAGGGCGGGGCCCTTGTGCGCGAAAGCGTCCTTGAGGGCGCCCGCGAGCTGCTTGGGCTTCTCCACGCGCACGCCGTAGGCTCCCGCGGCGCGGGCGACGGCGGCGAAATCGGGGTTGTGGTTTCCCGTGCCGTACGACGGCAGACCGGCCACCAGCATCTCCAACTCGACCATTCCCAGGGCGGAGTTGTTGAACAGGACGACCTTCACCGGCAGGTCGTGCTGGACGAGGGTGAGGAAGTCGCCCATCAGCATCGTGAACCCGCCGTCGCCCGACATCGAGACGACCTGGCGCCTGCGGTCGGTGAACTGGGCGCCGATCGCCTGCGGCAGCGCGTTCGCCATCGAGCCGTGGCTGAAGGAGCCGATGATGCGGCGCCTGCCGTTGGGGGTGAGGTAGCGGGCGCCCCAGACATTGCACATACCGGTGTCGATGGTGAACACGGCATCGTCGGCGGCGAGTTCGTCGAGGACGGAGGCGACGTACTCGGGGTGGATCGGGATGTGCTTCTCGACCTTGCGGGTGTACGCCTTCACCACCCCTTCGAGAGCGTCCGCGTGCTTCTTCAACATCTTGTCGAGGAACTTGCGGTTCGTCTTCGGCGAGACGCGCGGGGTCAGGCAGCGCAGCGTCTCGCGCACGTCACCCCAGACGGCGAGGTCCAGCCTGGAGCGGCGCCCGAGGTTCTCCGGGCGCACGTCCACCTGGGCGATCCGCACGTCGTCGGGCAGGAAGGCGTTGTACGGGAAGTCCGTGCCGAGCAGGATCAGCAGGTCGCACTCGTGGGTGGCCTCGTACGCGGCGCCGTAGCCGAGCAGGCCGCTCATGCCGACGTCGAAGGGGTTGTCGTACTGGATCCACTCCTTGCCGCGCAGGGCGTGGCCCACCGGAGACTTGATCTTCTCGGCGAACTCCATCACCTCCGCGTGCGCGCCCGCCGTGCCGCTGCCGCAGAAGAGGGTGACCTTGTCCGCCTCGTCGATCATCGCGGCGAGCTTCTCGATCTCCGCGTCGCCGGGGCGGACGGTGGGCCGGGACGTCACGAGGGCGGTCTCAGCGGCCTTCTCCGGGGCGGGCTCGGAGGCGACGTCGCCGGGCAGCGACACGACGCTGACGCCGCTCTGCCCGACGGCGTGCTGGATGGCGCTCTGCAGCAGCCTCGGCATCTGCTTCGGGCTGGAGATCAGCTCGCTGTAGTGGCTGCACTCCTGGAAGAGCCGGTCGGGGTGGGTCTCCTGGAAGAAGCCGAGGCCGATCTCGCTCGACGGGATCTGCGAGGCGAGGGCGAGAACGGGCGCCATGGAGCGGTGCGCGTCGTAGAGGCCGTTGATCAGGTGGAGGTTGCCGGGGCCGCAGGAGCCCGCGCAGGCGGCCAGGCGGCCGGTGATCTGGGCCTCGGCGCCGGCCGCGAAGGCGGCGGTCTCCTCGTGCCGCACCTGGACCCAGTCGATCCCCTTCGTGCGGCGGATGGCGTCCACGACCGGGTTGAGGCTGTCGCCGACGACTCCGTACAGCCGCCGCACGCCCGCGCGGACGAGGATGTCGACGAACTGCTCGGCGACGTTCTGCTTGCCCATGCTGTACGCACCTTTCGACGGCGGTCCTTCGGCTCCGCTCCTCGCAACCATGAAGTCACAGGTGCGGCGGTCATGCCTCCCAGACCGCGGCGGCCGTCCGGTCGTCGGCGTACCCCTTGACCCTGACCTGGATGTCGGCCAGGAAGGCGGCGAGCCCAGGCGGGCCGCTCTTCCGCCATCTGCGGGTGAGGTGCTCGGCCAGCTCCGGTTCGCCGCGCAGGGGCTCGGCGAGTCCGCTGCTGCACAGCACGAGCGCATCACCCGGACGGGCGACCGAGGCGCGGAAGCGGAAGGGCTCGCGGGGCGGCTCGGGGGCCGGTTCGTAGGGGCTCGGCGGGGTGGTGATGCCGAGGTCCATGGTGAGGTGCTCGGCGTCCGGCGGCGGCTGCGCGGGCAGCGATCCGAAGCCGACCACGGCGTCGCCTGTGGCCTCGGCGACGCGGGGCTCGATGTCCTGCCACGCGCCGTCCCGCAGCCGGAAGAGGCCGCCCGCGCCGACGCCGAAGAAGACGCGGGTCCGGCACCGGGGGTCGGCGGGCAGCAGCAGGCAGCGCAGGTCCGCCGCGTACTCCTCGGGCTCGAGGCCGAGGTCGACGGCGCGCGCACGGAGCTTGCCGAGGCTGCGGTCGGTGAGCCGGTGCAGTCCCGACTTCAGGTCGCCGCGCCGGGCCCCCCTGATGTCCTCGGCGAGCCGCCGGTGGCTGCGGCCCACGGCCCGGCCGATCCACGCGCAGGCCTCGGCGGCGGCCCGGTGCGCACCCGGCGCCGCGCGGGCGCCGGTCGCCATGGCGACGAACACCAGGGAGTCCTCGCCGGCCCCGAAGCGCGCGGTGAGCAGGGCGTCGCGGCGCGGCTCCCCGCGGTACCGGGCGGAGTCCCCGCGCACGGAGACGGCCCGCAGCGTACTGGCCCCGCACCGTGCCCCGTCGAGCACGGTGTCGGCGACGAGATCACCGAGGTCGTCGGGGTCGGCGGCGGGCAGCGCGGTGGGCTCGCCCTCGTAGGTCGGGGGCCCGCTTCCCACGTAGGTGGTGGGGGCGGGGTCGGCGGGTGGCGCGGACCGGCTCCCGGGTGCGGCGGATGCATCGGGGCCGCGCGAGGCGCGTTCGTCGCCGCGGGGCACTTCCACCGACGACGCCGTCGACGGCGCAGGGTGCGCGTCGTCCGTCGCCTCCCCCTTCCCCGCACCTCCCGCCGGGAAGGTCACCGGCCCGCTGGGCTTGGCGGCGGGCGGCGCCCAGGGGGCGGGGGCGCTGAACGTGGGGGTACGGGGTGGCCCGGAGGGAGCCGGGGGCGGGGGTTCGGGGCTGCGGCTCTGCCCGGGAGGCCGGGGCGGGCCCGGAGGCTCAGGCGGGGCGGCGGGCGGAGGCACGTGACGGGGCCGGGGCGGATCAGGGGGCGCGAGAGGCTCCGGAGGCACACCGTCCGCGGCCACGAAGGGCCCTGCCTCGGGGCCGGGCAGGTGGCGCGGGGCGGCGTCCGTGGCGCCGGGTGCGTGGCGGGGAGCGGCACGGGTGGCGCCCGCGGGATCGGACGCGTCAGGCGGGACGACGTCCGAGGCACGGGGCGGACCGGCTTCGGCGGGGGGCGGTGGAGGCGGGGCGGGGGGCGGAGGCGCGGTGTCTGGGGCGGATGCAGGAGATGCGGCACCCGCGCCGGAGGCCGAAGGCGCGGCTCCCGGCCCGGAGGCCGAAGGCGCGGCTCCCGGCCCGGGTCCCGGAGGCGCGGCTCCCGGGCCGGACCCCGCAGACGCAACATCCGCGCCGGACGGCGAAGACGCGGCACCCGGGGCGGAGGCCGGAGGCGCGGCGGTCGTGTCAGGCGCTGGAGGCGCGGCACCTGGGTCGGAGGCCGAAGGTGTCGCGGACGTCGGGGGCTTGGCGCCCGGACCCGGCGACGGAGGCGCGCCCGACGCGGACGGCGAAGGCGCGGTGTCCGGCTCCGGTGCCGGAGGGGTACCGGCACCGGGCCCCGTGGCCCACGGGGTCGACGAGGGGTCGCGGGGCTCCGGGACCCCTTCCCCCACCGCATGCGCCGCCGAGGCGAATCTGTCGTCCAGGGTGTCCGGTGCGGGTGTCGGGCCCGTGTCCGGTGCGGCGTCGTCGTACAGCTGTCCCCACCAGTCGTCGTCGTGACCGGTGGGCCTGTCCCCCTGCTGGCTCATGCCCCTATTTTCCACCGCGGAGGCCGTACGAAAACGGTGCATCCGGAAATTCCGGCCATCTCGGCGAAGGAGACCGCCGGGCGGGCCCACCCCCCACAGGAGGACCGCCCGGCGGGGCTCGTGTGGCTACCGCACGTCGTACGCGCGGGCCACCGTCTGTGTGACGGAGTTGCCGTGCTCGTCCGTCAGCCGGGACCTGAGCCAGACCTGCTTGCCGGACGCGCCCGTGTGGTTCACGGTCGCGCGCCACGTGCCGTCGTGCTCGGCGGTGGTGGCCGCCTGCCACGTCCTGCCCTCGTCGTAGGAGTACGACAACTCCGCCTCGGCGAGCGCTCCCGGCTCGTAGCCCGCGTGCCCCGTCGCGCCGAGTTCAATCCGCAGCCCGTCCTTCGCGGGCAGGGTTTTCGGGCCGTCCTCCGGGAGACGGTAGACCGGGAAGAGCATGGGGATGCCCTGCGAGTACACGCCCTCGTCGAGGTGCGAGCGGAACGACCAGGTCGTCTCCGTCCCCGTCGACCGGCGCCACACCCGCGAACCGATCTTCTGGGTGGCGAGGGTGAGTTCGTACGCGGAGTCCTCGGCCGGGACCGTGAACACCCCGGACGGCCAGCCCGACTCCCCCACGACCTCGCCGTTCCGCTTGAGCCGCACGGAGCCGATGTCGCCGAAACTCCCCTGAATTCCCGCGTGTCCCGCGGCGTCCGACCAGAAGCCGGGCGCGACTCCGATCAGGTTCCCCTGCCGCTCCCCGGCGAGCGCCGGCCTGCCCGCGGCGTCGCGCGGCGTGCCGGGCACGAGGACCCCGTCGTACCAGGTCTCGTCACGCCGCTCCCCCTTCTCGTACGTACGCACCGGGTCGAGCATGAATTCGCCGTACGGGAAGCTGCTGGAGACCTGGTGGCCCCAGCCGGTCGGGCCGGCCGAGTAGTACTCGGTGCGCCTGCCGGGGGCGGGCACGGACGCGAGGTCGCCGAAGTAGATCCCAAGGCCGCCGGGCCGGGCGGCCGAGGGCAGGTCCACGTAGTCCGTGGTCTCGCCCATCGCCCGGTACGTCGCCCGGTTCGCGGCAAGGTCCTTGTCCCGGACGCGGTAGGTCCGGTCGTCGCGGATCTGCCCCTTCTCGGGGAACGCCAGATTGTAGACGTACGGACTCTTCGCCGTCGCCTTCCACTTCAACTGGACCTGACCGACGTGCAGTTGAGCCAGCAGAGCCGCCGCCTCGTCCGTCGGGATGCCGAGGACCGGCAGCGGGGAGCCGGTGAAACCGGCCGACGGGTACCAGCGGCCGGGGGCCGCGCGGTGGGCGATGACGGCGCGCGCGCCCGCCTTCTTCGCGTCGGCCGCCACGGTGGCCGCCTGGCCACTGTCCGGGACCCTGACGAGGGCGATCCTGCCCTTGACCCCGGCGGCGGCGAGCTCGTCCGGCGTGCCGGACCCGGCGTCGACGAGGACCGCCCTGCCGGTGCCGTCCAGGTTGGCGGAGCCGGTCGAGGCCGTCACGGGGTGGAGTGACTTGCCGCCCACGACGGCGAGTTCGGATATCTGGGGAGCCGCCGTGCGCCAGTAGCTGCCCGACTCGAAGGTGCCGTCGGACGGCTCGCCCTCGACGGACTGGTAGTAGCCGCGGATCGTACGGGGCCCGGCCGCGGTGCCCGCGTGCAGCCAGTGGTCCTTGCCCCAGGAGCGGGCGAAGGCGAGGGTGGCGCCGCGGACTTCGGACGCCTTGTCGGTCCGGACGGCGACGCGGTGGGCCTTGCGGGCGTCGAGCGTGACCGTCGTGTCCTTCGTGATCTCGAGCTGGGGGCGGGCGATGTGCGTGAGGGAGTCCGTGAGGGTGCCGCCGGACTTGTCGCCGGTCGCGATGAAGCTCGTCAAGAAGTGGGCGCCGGGGTGCACTTGGTACGTCTGGTCGTTCGCGCCCTCGTTGAAGCGGCGCTCACCGCTCGCCGTGTCGGTGCCGATGAGGTCGACGGACGACGCCCCGTCGGCGGGCCTGCCGTTGCGGTCGACGAGCTTCACTCGGAGGCTGACGGTCTCCGGCTGGACGTAGAGGGAGAAGGGCGTGGCGACGTGGGTGCCGCCGGCCGCGGTGGCGAGGACGCGTCCCGTGATGTCGCCGTACTGGGCGCGCTTCAGGTCCGCGTCGGGCGTGAGCTCCAGCGGCACCTTGACGGTGGCTCCGGCGGGGACGGTCGCGGAGCGTCTGGCGAGCCGGGCGACGCCGGAGTCGACGGCGGAACCGTCGTTGCCGGTGACGCCCGCCACCGACAGCTTCAACTCCACATCCGTGTCAGTGGTGTTGGTGTAGGGAACGTCGACCGTGGTGCGGTCCGAGGAGTCCTGCGGCCAGCCGAAGCTGCCGCCCCGCACGGCGGGTGAGCCGAGCACCTTCTGGTCGATCGCGGCCTTGGCGTCGAGCCGCCCGCCACCGGTCTCGCGCGCGTCGCCGGGGATGCCGCTGTCCGCGGACGACACGAGGGCCGCCTTGATCTGCCGCGCCGACCAGTCCGGGTGGCGCTGCTTGACGAGGGCGGCGGCGCCCGCGACGTGCGGGGTCGCCATCGACGTACCGCTCATGGACTGATACGCGTAGACGCCACGCCCACCGGCCGCCGCGGCGGAGATGCCGACGCCGGGCGCGGCGATCTCCGGCTTGAGGGTGTGCGAGCCGTACGCGGGGCCGCGGCTGGAGAAGGGGGCGGTGGTGTCGTCGCGGTCGACGGCGCCGACGGTCAGGACGCCGGGTACGCAGCCGGGTGAGGAGACGGAGTTGAGGCCCGGTCCCGTGTTGCCCGCCGCGATGACGAAGAGGGTGTCCTTCGCGGACCGCGCCAGCTCCTCGGTCGCCGTGCTCATCGGGTCGGTGCAGTCGGTCCGCGCCGGGTTGCCGAGGCTCATCGAGACGACGTCGGCCTTCTCGTCGACGGCCCACTGCATGCCCGCGATGATCCATGAAGTGGCGCCAGAACCACTGTCGTTGAGGACTTTGCCGTGCAGCAGTTCGGTCCCGGGGGCGACGCCCTTCTTCCTGCCGCCGCTCGCCGCGCCGGAGCCGCCGACGGTGGAGGTGGTGTGGGTGCCGTGGCCCTGGCGGTCCTCGTCGTCCGGGGAGTCGGTGAAGTTCTTCCGCGCTCCTATACGGCCCTTGAGGTCGGGATGCTCGGCGTCCACGCCGGTGTCCAGGACGGCGACCTTGGTGCCCTTGCCGTCGTAGCCGGCGGCCCAGGCCTCGGTGGCGTGCACCTGTTTGGTCGACTTGTCGAGAGTGGCCTCGACCTTGGCGTCCAGCCAGAGCTTCTTCAGGGCGCCGCCCGCACGGGACGCGGGGCTCGTGACGTCCGCCCAGAAGGCGGCGGCCTTCTTCTTGTCGGCCTTCAGGGCCACGCCGTCGACGGGTTCGAGGACGAGGCCGCGCTCGGCGCCGCGCGGGGTGCGGGGCAGCGCGCGGGTGACGTCGACGGACTTGTCGTACACGCCGATGAGCGGCAGCTTCCTGGTGTGCGCGTCGTCGTAGCCCTGCCGGACGAGCCCGGTGACGTTGAACAGCTCCTCGTCGACGAGACCCTCGGCGATGGCGTGCTCGGCGCCCTCGGGGTAGACGTACAGGTCCTTGCCGGACTGCCGCGTCTGGATCAGCGGCACGGAGCCGTCCGCGCCGGGCAGCGCCGCCGCCCCCGCCGCCCCGCCTTTCCCGCCGGACGACACCAGGATCCGGTCGCCGGTGACGAGGGTGACGACGGAGCCGCCCCCGTCCCGTGCGGCGCTCCCGGTCAGCGGTGGCCGTTCCGCCGCCGACGGGCGAGGCTCGGCCACGGACGGGACGGCCGCGGTGACGGCGAGGACGACGGCGGACGCCGCCCCCAAAGCCGTACGCGATATCGGGCGCATCGCTCTCCCCAGGGTTGACGGGCACGCGGAACCACAGGCCGATACGGCCCAAAGGCCGCGAAGGCGGCTGCGGTTGGTGCTGCGGTGGCGTCACCTTGGCAGAGAGACGGGTGGTGCGGGGATGATGTCCCGGGGCGGGTTTACGCCGTGGCTGTTTCCCGCCATGGCGCCGCCGGAACGACAGCTTCGGCCGGAACGACAACTTCGGCCGGAACAGCTTCGGGGAGGGACGCCGTCGCATGCTGGCAGCGATCGGTCTGGACGAGACGCACGAGTCGGCGTACCGGGCGCTGGTGTCGGTGGGCGCCGCCGATGTCGCCGACCTCGCGCACCGGCTCTCTCTCGGCGAGCCGGAGACCGAGCGGGCGCTGCGCCGTCTGGAGCGGCACGGGCTCGCCGCGCAGGCGTCCGGCAGGGCGGGCCGCTGGGTGGCGGCGCCGCCCGGCGTCGCGCTCGGCGCGCTCCTCACCCAGCAGCGCCACGAACTGGAGAAGGCCGAACTCGCGGCCACGCTGCTCGCCGAGGAGTACCGCGCGCGGGCCGCCGAACCCGCCGTCCACGACCTGGTCGAGGTGGTCACCGGGGCGGCGGCCGTCTCGCAGCGCTTCCTCCAGTTGCAGCTGGGCGCGAGTGACGAGGTGTGCGCCCTGGTGACCGGCAGCCCCGTCGTGATCACCGGCATGGAGAACAGCGCGGAGGAGCAGGCGGCGGGCCGGGGCGTGCGCTACCGCGTGGTGATCGAGCGCACGGTCCTCGACCTGCCGACCGGCCTCGTGGAGCTGTCGGCGGCGATCGGCCGTGACGAGCGGGTGCGGGTCGTGGACCGCGTCCCGACCAAGCTGGTCATCGCCGACGGTTCACTCGCGATGGTCCCGCTGACCTCGCGCGCGGCGGAGCCCGCGGCGCTCGTCGTGCACGCCAGCGGTCTGCTCGAATCGCTGACGGGCCTCTTCGAAGCGGTCTGGGGCCAGGCGCTGCCGCTGCGCCTCGGCGAGGACGGCGGCACGCTCACCGAGGACGCCCCCGAAGGCCCGGACGGCACCGACCTGGAGATCCTCTCCCTGCTCCTCGCGGGCCTGACGGACGCGAGCGCCGCCAAACAGCTCGATCTGGGGCTGCGCACGGTGCAGCGCCGGGTGAAGCGCCTGATGGAGCTCGCGGGCGTCACGACACGGCTCCAGCTGGGCTGGCACGCGTACGAGAGGGAGTGGGTGTCACGCCGTCCCCGGCCGCCCCAGAGCTGAGCTGACCTGCGGTTTCGCCAGATCTGATGCACGCTTGGAAGATGGGAGCGTGGGAACTCCTGCTGGTCGGCGTGGTGCTGCTGCTCGGCCTGTGCGGAGTGCTGGTGCCCGGGGTGCCGGGGTCGTGGCTGGTGTGGGCCGCGGTCCTGTGGTGGACGCTGTACGACCCGAACGGCCTCGCCTGGGGCATCCTCGTCGGCGCGACCCTGGTGCTGCTGGCGGCGCAGGCCGTGCGCTGGCAGCTGCCGCCCCGGCGGCTGCGGGAGAGCGGCGCCACCCCACGGATGGCGGTCTTCGCCGGGGCGGGCGCGCTGCTCGGATTCTGCGTGGTGCCGGTGCTCGGGGCGATCCCCGGGTTCATCGGCGGGATCTACACCGGGGAGCGGCTCCGGCTCGGCCGCCACGGCGAGGCGGCGACGGCGACGCGGACGGCCATGCGTATGGGCGGAAGCAGTGTGCTGACCGAGCTGTTCGCGTGCCTGCTGATCGCGGGGGCGTGGCTAGGGGCGCTGATCTGGGGCTGAGCGGTCGGCGGGACGCACGACCCCATGCTGCTCCCCCTCCCCCTCCCCGTCGCTGTCGCCCTCGCCCTCGCCCTCGTTCTCATCCAGGTCGATGTCGATCTGGTCCCTGATCAGCTGGTGCGTGCCGCCGTCGCCGGGGCCGCGCGGCGCCGGGGCCTCCTGGGCTACGGCGGGAGGGTGCCGGTGGTGAAAGGGAAGGGCGGCAGGAAAGGCCGCGCCTGTCGTCCCGGCCGGCACGGCGGCCCCGGCCAGGGCGATCACGGTTCGTGGAACTCTTCCGACTGGTGCGTGCGGCACGGGCACCTCCACCTTGTGCGGTGACGATGCCGGCCAGTCTGCCCCGTCGACATAAGAGGGCTTCTTAGAGGTCGTTGAGGTCGTTGAGGTCGTTGAGGTCGTTCGGTTGTCGATCGACATCCGCGCCGCCGACCGGGCTGCCCGCACGAAGACCAGGGCCGGGATCCTGGTTCCGCTGCGGGTGAGGGCCTCAGGAAGCGGTCAGGGACAGATGGCGCAGCGCGTACGAGCGCCAGGGGCGCCAGGCGTCGGCGGTGGCCGGTTGCGTGCCGTCGGGCAGGGCGACGTCGGGGTCGCCGAGTGCCCGCATCCGGATGACCGCGGCGGTCCGCGCGTCCACGCCGGGCAGCGCGCGGAGCGCCGCCTCCGCGTCGTCGCGGTCCGCGCCCGCGTCCAGGCGCAGGGAGCCGTCGGCGAGCGCGGTGGCCAGCGCGCCGAGCGGTCCTGGCTCGGCCGTCAGCTCGGCCGGTGCGGGGAAGACGTGGGTGAGCCGCCCGCACGCGGCGTCGAGCGCCTTGCCGTACCGCCCCACGAGTCGCTCGGCGCCCGCCCGCCCCGTCAGCGCGCGCACCGCGAACTCGTCCGGGTCGGCGGCGCCGGGCGACCTGAGCCCGGGCCTGGCGGCGACGAGCGGGGCGAGCCGCGGGTCGGCGGCGAGCCGCTCGTCCACGGCGTACGGGTCGGCGTCGAGGTCGAAGAGGCGGCGCAGGCGCTGCACGGCCGTGGTGAGATCGCGCAGGTCGGTGAGGTGCAGCCGGGCGTCGAGCCAGCCGCCGCGGTGCACGGCCCCGGTGCTCGACCCTCCGCCGGCCGCGGTGGTGGCGTCGTTGTGCGCCTCCTCGACGGCCACGATGCCGGTGCCGTAGGGCAGTCGGAGCGTACGCCGGTAGGTGCGGGCGCCCCGCTCCCCCGTGACCTCCTCGATTCCCTCGACCGCCTCGTCGGCGAGCAGGTCGAAGACGGCGTCGGCGCGGTAGGGGCCCCGGTGGGCGAGGCGGAGCGGGATGCCGGCGGCGGGTGTGGGGCGGGCCGAGCCCTGTCGGGGGCCGGCGGCGCGCAGTGCGGTCGGCGTGAGCGCGTACACCGCCTTGATGGTGTCGTTGAACTGCCGGACGCTGGCGAATCCGGCGGCGAAGGCGATCTCCGTGATCGGCAGCTCGGTGGTCTGCAGCAGGACGCGGGCGGTGTGCGCGCGCTGCGCCCGCGCCAGGGCGACGGGTCCCGCGCCCAGCTCCGCGGTGAGCTGGCGCTGCACTTGGCGGGCGCTGTAGCCGAGGCGCCCGGCGAGCCCCGGCACGCCCTCGCGGTCCACGACCCCGTCGCCGATCATGCGCATGGCGCGGCCCACCACGTCGGCGCGTACGTTCCAGTCGGCGGAGCCGGGGACGGCGTCCGGCCTGCACCGGCGACAGGCGCGGAAGCCGGAGGTCTGGGCGGCGGCCGCGGTGGTGTAGTAGCGGACGTTGCGGCGCTTGGGGGTGACGGCGGGGCAGCTGGGCCGGCAGTAGATGCCGGTGGTCTCGACGGCGAAGAAGAACTCCCCGTCGAAGCGGGCGTCCCTGCTGCGCACGGCCTCGTACCTGGTCTCTTCATCGATCACCCCTCCATTGTGAAACGGCCCCACCTCCACGGCTGGCGGATTTCGGACACGACATTTCGCGGGGTACGGCGCGATGTCCCCAGGGGCGCGGGGAACTGCGGGACGCCCCAGGGGCGCGGGGAACGACGCAATCTTTGAGGGGCGCGGGGAACTGCGCGACCGCCGAAACGGCCCCGCAGCCCCCACCCACCCCACACCGCTCAAGCTCAGCGCAAGCGCCCCCGCTTGACGTCCAGCGCCGCCCTCCCCTCCGCCCCCCGCAACCGCCACTGCCTCCGCATCTCCGCCCGCGCCCGCACATCCGTCTTGGCGACGATGCGCTGGTTCTCGCGGATCAGCTTGCGGTAGCTGTCGAGGCGGCGTTCGGGCAGCGTGCCGTCCTCGACGGCGGCCAGCACCGCGCACCCCGGCTCCACGCCGTGGGCACAGTCGTGGAACCGGCAGCGCTCCGCCAGCGCCTCGATCTCGGAGAAGACCTGTCCGACGCCGCTCTCGGCGTCCCACAGGCCGACCCCGCGCAGTCCCGGGGTGTCGATGAGGACCCCGCCGCCGGGCAGCGGGATGAGGTTGCGGGTCGTCGTGGTGTGCCGGCCCTTGCCGTCGACGTCACGGATGGCCTGGACCTCCATGACGTCGCTCCCGGCGAGCGCGTTGGCCAGCGTCGACTTGCCGGCGCCGGACTGGCCGAGCAGCACCGAGGTGCCGCCGGAGACGACGGCGGCGAGGATGTCGACGCCCTCGCCGGTGGCGGCGCTGACCGGCAGCACCTGCACGCCGGGCGCCGAGGCCTCCACGTCCTCGACGAGGTGCCCGAGCGTGGCGGCGTCCGGCACGAGGTCGGCCTTGGTGAGCACGACGACGGGCCGGCCGCCCGACTCCCAGCCGAGCGCCAGGAAGCGCTCGATCCGGGCGAGGTCGAGCTCCACGGCGAGCGGCACCGCGATGATCGAGTGGTCGACGTTGGCGGCGAGGATCTGCCCCTCGGACCGCTTGGACGAGGTGGAGCGAACGAAGGATGTGCGCCGCTCCAAGTACGCCTGTACGTAGCGGGGATCGGCGCCCCGCGGGTCCACGGCGACCCAGTCGCCGGTGCACACGACCTTCAGCGGGTCGCGCGGGGTGACGAACTCGGTGTCGGCCCGCACGGTCCCTTCGCAGGTGACGACATCGCACTGCCCGCGGTCGACGCGGACGACGCGCCCGGCGACCAGGCCCCGGGCCGCGTAGGGCGCGAACTCGGCTTCCCAGCCCGCGTCCCAGCCGTACGGGGCGAGCGGGTGCGGGGCGGACGGGGAGGAACCCGCGCTGGAGGAGAACGGAAGAGAGGAGGAAGACAAGGGGTGACCCTTCACAGGGGTGGCCCCGGCGTCCGCGCGCGAGTCGGCGCGGGAGAGGAACAGGTCAGCCGGTGGTGGCCACGGAGGTGGACTTGATGAACTTCCGGATGCGGGCAGCGCCCATCGCAACGACAGCCATCGGTCGACACCTCCAGTTCCTGCTGGGTCGGTCCAGGCGGCCGGTCGGCCACCTGCGAACAGCGCAGAGCCTAGCGACACCCCCGAAGACATCGCCACCGCTTTTCCACCCCGCCCGCGGCCCCTCCCCCACGGCGTCTGCAACGCGCGCCGACGCCGGGTCGCCCCCTCCTACGGGTACGACCTGGTCCCCGTCCTCGCCCACGCCTGGCGCGCCTGGTGGCTGTCCACGGTCGAGGACGCCCTGTTCCTCGCGCTCTTCTGCGCCGCCTTCGTCATGCGGCCCGCCGCCGCGTTCTTCGCCACGGCCGTACTCGTCGACCTCGCGCTCCTCGGCTCGGTGGTCCGGCGCCTCTCCAGGCCCTGACCGTCTTCTGGCTCAACGGACATCTCACATGGCCGCTGGTCACCGTCTCCCTGGTCGAGGGCGCGGGGCTCGTGGCCCTCGGCATCCAGATCGCCCGCTACGCCGACCTGGCACGCGACTGACTCCAGGACCCCAAGGCCCCGAGCCCCAAGGCCCCGAGCCCCAAGACCCCACAGCAGCGCGCGGCGCGCGTGGAGCGAGTGATTCCGGACAGATGTCGGCCCACGGCGATCTGGCTGGTCTTGCCGTGTACGGGATAGATGCCCCAGGCATCCAATGGGGATGGATAAGGGAAGAACTGCGCTTGCGAGGTACTTTCATGACGGAGTCAACGAAGGTGACGGAAACCGTCTCCTTCCCCCAGGACCGCTCGTGCCCCTACCACCCGCCGACCGCGTACGCACCGCTGCGCGACGCCCGCCCGCTCTCCCGCGTCACCCTCTTCGACGGCCGCTCCATCTGGGCGGTCACCCGGCAGCAGGCGGCCCGTGAGCTGCTCGTCGACCCGCGCCTGTCCTCCGACCGCCAGCTCAGGACGTTCCCCGCGCCGACCGAACGCTTCGCCCGCCTGAGCGACCGGCGCATCGCCCTGCTCGGCGTCGACGACCCGGAGCACAACGCCCAGCGCCGCATGCTGATCCCCAGCTTCTCCGTCAAACGCATCGCGGCCATGCGCCCGCGGATCCAGCAGACGGTCGACGGACTCCTGGACGCCATGGTCGAGCAGGGGCCGCCCGCCGAGCTGGTGAGCGCGTTCGCGCTGCCCGTCCCCTCCATGGTGATCTGCGCCCTGCTCGGGGTGCCCTACGCCGACCACGAGTTCTTCGAGGAGCAGTCGCGGCGGCTCCTGCGCGGCCCCACGGCCGACGACAGCCAGGAAGCACGGGACCACCTCGACGCGTATTTCTACCGATTGATCGACCACAAGCGGCAGGAACCGGGCGACGGACTCCTCGACGAGCTGATCCAGCGGCAGCTCACCGCGGGCGCCGTCGACCGGGAGGAGCTGGTCAGACTGGCCACGATCCTGCTGATCGCCGGGCACGAGACCACGGCCAACATGATCTCGCTCGGCACGTTCACGCTGCTCCAGCACCCCGAGCGGCTCGCCGAACTCCGCGCGGGGCTGCGGGCCGAACCGCCCCTGATGCCCGCCGCCGTCGAGGAGCTGCTGCGCTTCCTGTCCATCGCGGACGGGATGTTCCGGGTGGCCAGGGAGGACATCGAGTTCGCGGGCAGCACCATCCGCGCCGACGACGGCGTCGTCTTCGCCACCTCCCTCATCAACCGCGACGACATGACCTACGAGACGCCCGAGGAGCTGGACTGGCACCGCCCGAACCGGCACCACGTCGCCTTCGGCTTCGGCATCCACCAGTGCCTGGGCCAGAACCTCGCACGCGCCGAGATGGAGATCGCGCTCGGGACCCTCTTCGAACGGCTGCCGGGGCTGCGCCTCGCGGTGCCCGCGGGGGACATCCCCTTCAAGCCGGGCGACACGATCCAGGGGATGCTCGAACTCCCCGTCACCTGGTAGGAGTCGGCCATGGCGAGCACGGTGATTCACGTCGAGAAGGACCGATGCGTGGGCGCGGGCATGTGCGCGCTGACCGCGCCGGGCGTCTTCACCCAGGACGACGACGGCCTCAGCGAGGTGCTGCCCGGCCGTCAGGACGGCGGCGGCGATCCCTTGGTGCGGGAAGCGGCGCGGGCGTGTCCGGTGCAGGCCATCAGCGTCACGGATGGATGACGAACCGTCAAGCGCCGCATCGGGTAAGGGAGTTCATGGCTTCAGTGTTGCCGTGAAGCCTCTGCCGTACGCGTGATGCGTGTCGACCTCGATACGTGTGCCGCCCGGTGCCCTGCTCACCCGGACCCCCGGGTCCGCGGTGACCTTGCGCAGCGGGCGGCCGCGCAGCAGCACCGTCACGGTGTCCCGGACCGTCGTCGGGTCGGACACCGCGACGGAGGTGGTCGCGCCGCGCCGCCCCCGGCGCACGATGACCGAGGCGGGCCCGTGCACGCGCAGGTCCGCGGCGCCGTGCCACCCCGTCGCGAAGGCGTTGGCCGCCGTCAGGCCGAGCCCGGCATGGGCGACGGCCTGTAGGCGTGCGGAGTTGGCGAGGACCTTGAGCGGCCCGTTGTGGTGGGCTCGCAGCCGGTCGTCGTCGGCATTCGGCACCAGCGCGTAGGCGAACCGGCCGGGCCGGGCGCCCGCGGGCCCGTCGAGCGTGACGCCGAGCACCGAACGGGTCACGGGCGTATCGGGGTTGGCGGTGCGCACGGTCCGGCGGCTGCGGGTGACCTCGTCCAGGGCCACCCGTACCGGTGGGGCGTCGAGGAAGACATAGCCGACGGCGGTGCCCTGGGTGACGTTGGCGTACCGCAGCCAGCGCAGGTCGGCGGTGCCTGGGCCGGTCCAGGGGCTGCCGTCGTGGCGCATGCCGGTGAGCGAGACGCGGTCGCCCACGGCCGCGGTGCGGGCGTCGACCGTGGTGGTGACGGCCCGGCCCGCGAGGTCGCCGACGTCCGCGGCGAGCACCACGATCTCGTCGTCGAGCAGGAACCACGACTTCGTGGCCGTCGCGCCCCGGTACACCACGAAGTCGGCGGGCAGCAGGTGCCGGTCGCGGTAGGCCGCGTCGCTGGACTGCACCATGCCCGCGGCGCCGTACGCGCCGAGGACGGCGCCGCCCGAGTGCCGGTTGGTGCCGCGCGGGAAGTAGACGTACGTGTTCTGCGACTCGGACGACGAGGTGAAGTGCAGGGGGTGGTCCGGGTTGTCGTAGTACGGCTTGCCGTACAACTCCGGTACGGTGCGCCGCTGTTCGACCGGCGCGGTGACGCCGGCGAGTCCGTACGGCGAAACCGTGGTGTAGTAGTCGACGCCGTACGCCTGCGTCTGGTCCTGCCCGGACAGGTAGAGGTAGTATGCGCCGTCGCCCTGGAACCACGGCATCAGGTTCTCGCCGCTCATGTACTCGTACTTGCTGATCCGCTCCGAGCTGCGCGCCAGCGCGAAGGCGTAACCCGGCCTGCGGTGCACGGTCTTGTCCATGGCGTTGAAGGCGACGCTGCGCGCGGCGGCGTTGAGGTCGGCGGCCGGGACCGTGGTGTCGGCGACGATGTCGGCGTAGCGCGCGATGCTGACCGGCGAGACGAAGCGGCCCGGGTCCAGGGCGGCCTTCGAGGTGGCCCTGACGTGCTTGACGTAGCCCTTCAGGGCGGTGGCCTCGGCGCCCGTCGCGAGTGAGGAGAGGTCGACGACGGCCTCCACGACCACCGCGGCATCGGTGTAGCCGGAGTCCGTGCGCGACACCGCCCGACCCTTGACGATCTCCATCATCCAGCCCTCGAAGATCAGCGGGGCGAATCCGTTCCGCACCCAGCCGAAGACCGTCGGCACCAGCTCCTCGCCGTGCGCGAAGCTCGTACCGTCAAGGATCTTGAGCGTCTGCACGACGCGGGTGAGCAGGCCCTTGCCGTACGAGCCGGTGTAGGCGACGGAGCCGTGCTGGATGAAGGAGCCGTCCGCGTAATGGCCGTCCGTCACCCGGTGCGCCAGCTGGTACGGGTCGATCGTGACGAAGACCGTCAGCTGGTCGGTGAGGGCCTTGCGGATGCGGTCCTGCCCCGCGTCACCGCCCAGGAGGGCGCCCTGCAGTATCCGGTTGGTGGTGATGTCGGCGAGGTTGGCGCCGGTGTGGAAGCGCGAGTCGAGGTCCACGTCGCCGCCGGTGCCGTTGCGGAGGTAGGCGTCCATGGAGGCGACGTAGGTGGCCACCAGCTCTGGGCGGTGGGTGGCCGCCGCGTCGGCGAGCAGGACCAGGGTCCTGCTGATGTGCTGGGAGATGCCGATCTCCCAGTGGAACCAGTTGCCGTAGTAGCCCTTGGCCTGGTCGCCGTAGTAGTGCTCGTGCAGCCAGGCCAGGCCGTCGAGCGCCCGGCGCTGTACGGCCGTGTCGCCGTAGAGGGCGATTCCTGGCGTGCGGGTGGCGAGGGCGATCTCGTACAGCTTGCGGTAGGCGGTGTTCAGGTTGGTCTCGTCGGTGCCGAGCGTCAGGCCGGCGAAGAGTTCGCCCTCTCCGGCGTCGTCCATCGCCTTCAGGCCGGCCCGTGCCGTCTTCTCGACGGCGGCGAGCTTCGCGGCCGTCTCCGGGCGGGCGTTGGACTCGGCGGTCCCGGCGAAGACCGCCACGGTGTTGGCGCGGAGCCGGGCGCGTCCTTCGTCGGACCCGGCGGCGCTCGCCCGGCCCGCGCCGAGGCCCGGAAGTCCCGGGTCCGCAGGAACCACCGCCAGGAGACCGGCGGCCGACAGGGCGGACATCAGGCGCCTGCGGGTGACGCCGACGGTGCGGGTGGTCTCCATGGCGGCCTCCAACGAGTACGTGGGCGGCGTTCCGGGGGCGTTCGGCGAGCGGAGTCAAGCAGACGCCCCGACCGCCGACAAGGTCCCGGGCCCTCGCCCCGTCCGAACGGCCCAAGGACGGCGCGGCACCCGCTCGTCCCGGTGAGCCTGCCGCACCGGACGCTCAGAGCCTGTCTCCGGCCCCCCGCCGGGTCCCGCCGCGCCCGGCGATGTGCGGTGGCGGCGCGATCCCGGCGGGCAGCAGCGGGTCGGGCACCGGTTCGCCCCACGTGGCGGTGAGCGGCAGGTTGCCTGCCCAGATCCCGAGCCCGGCGTCCGGGCCGTCGCCGTCGTCCGGCGGGCCCGCCGCGACCTTGACCGAGGCCTCCGCCAGGGAGAGGGAGAGCAGGGTGGTCGCCGCGAGTTCCTTGCGGCTCGGACGGCGGGCGTAGTCCCACTGGCCCGGTGCCGCGTGCTCGGTGAGCAGGCGCAGGCCGCGCAGCTTCTCGTCGGGGTCGGTCACCCGGCGCGGGACGCCGTGGATCATCGCGCTGCGGTAGGTGACGCCGTGCTCGAAGACCGAGCGGGCGAGTATCAGCCCGTCGACGTGGGTGACGGTGACGCAGACGGCCGACTCGGGATCGGTGGCCAGGCTGCGGCCGGCGACGGAACCGTGCAGGAAGAGCTGTGTGTCGTCGCGGCCGTAGACGGTGGGCACGACCATCGGCCGGCCGTCGACGACGACGCCGAGGTGGCAGACGAAGCCCGCGTCGAGGATCGCTTCGAGGTCGGCGCGCGACAGGCTGCCCTGCTCGCGCAGGCGGCGGTGGCGGGTGCGGTCGGTGACGGGGAGCGTCGCGGGCAGCGGGGCTGTGGAGAGCGGGGTGGCGCCGTCGTGGTCGGATCCGGTCGAAGAGGGCCGGGGCGGCGGCTGTTCGGGGTGATGGTTCACGACGCGACAAGTTACCGATATCGCGCGGACGAAGCCAGAGTACGACGAAATTCGCTGCCAAGGCCCGGCCGCACCACGATTTCCGTATCCGTCCAGCGTCGCGTCCAAGCCACCGACCGAGAATCCAACGACTCCCCGCCCCGAACGATGGCGGCCCCCGGCCCCCGCGCGGTCTGATGGAACGCATGGAGCTTCCCCACCACGAGGACGTGTCCCCCGGCACCGGCAGCCTGCCGCCCCGCGCCCGGTACGCGGCCTCCGACGCCGCCACCCTCTCCCTCAACGGCCGCTGGCGCTTCCGCCTCTCCCCCACCGCCGACGCCGAGGACGAGACCTTCGCCGCCGAGGGGTACGACTGCGACGCCCCGGGCGCCGAGGACACCTGGGACGAGATCGCGGTCCCCGGCCACTGGGTGCTGCAGGGCCACGGCGCGCCCCAGTACACCAACCAGCTCTATCCGTTCCCGGTGGACCCGCCGCGCGTACCCACCGAGAACCCGACCGGCGACCATCTGCGCACCTTCGACCTGCCCGCCGACTGGCCGCGCGACGGCGCGGCCGTGCTGCGCTTCGACGGCGTCGAGTCCTGCGCCCGCGTCTGGCTCAACGGCACGGAGCTGGGCGACTTCAAGGGCTCCCGGCTCCCCCACGAGTTCGCCGTCGGCGAGCTGCTGCGCCCCGCGGGCAACGTCCTCGCGGTCCGCGTCCACCAGTGGTCCGCCGGATCGTACCTGGAGGACCAGGACCAGTGGTGGCTGCCGGGCATCTTCCGGGACGTGACGCTGCTGCACCGCCCCGAGGGCTGCGCCCGCGACTTCTTCGTGCACGCCGCGTACGACCATCGCGCGGGGACGGGCACGCTGCGCGTCGACTCCGAGGTCCAAGGGCGGCTCACCGTCGTCGAGTTGGGCATCGACGTACCGACCGGGGAGCAGGTCACCGTGGCCGTGGAGCCGTGGACGGCCGAGACGCCGCGGCTGTACGACGCGACGCTGGCGACGCCCGGCGAGCGCATCGCGCTGCGTGTCGGTTTCCGCACGGTGGCCGTCGAGGACGGCGTCATCACGGTCAACGGCCGCCCGGTGCTCTTCCGGGGCGTGAACCGCCACGAGTTCCATCCCGGGACGGGCCGCACCCTCGGCCTCGACACCATGCGCGCGGACGTCCTCCTGATGAAACGTCACAACATCAACGCCGTCCGCACCAGCCACTATCCGCCCCACCCCGCCTTCCTCGACCTCTGCGACGAGCTCGGCCTGTGGGTGATCGACGAGTGCGACCTGGAGACCCACGGCTTCCACGCGGTGGGATGGCGCGGCAACCCCGTCGACGACGACCGCTGGACGCCCGCCCTCCTGGACCGCGCGGCCCGCATGGTCGAGCGCGACAAGAACCACCCGTCGGTCGTCCTCTGGTCGCTCGGCAACGAGTGCGGGACGGGGCGCGGCCTGACCGCCGTGGCCGACTGGATCCGGGCGCGGGACGGCAGCCGGCTGCTGCACTACGAGGGCGACAGGTCCTGCGCGGACACCGACGTGTACTCGCGGATGTACGCCGACCACGCCGAGGTCGAACGCATCGGGCGGGGCGAGGACGAGGGCCCCGAACACCGCCGCCGACTCCCGTTCATCCTCTGTGAGTACGCGCACGCCATGGGCAACGGCCCCGGCGGGCTCAGCGAGTACCAGCGGCTCTTCGAGACCTACGAGCGGCTCCAGGGCGGCTTCGTCTGGGAGTGGATCGACCACGGCATCGCGCACCCCGCGTACGGCTACGCGTACGGCGGCGACTTCGGCGAGGAGCTGCACGACGGGAACTTCGTCTGCGACGGCCTGCTCTTCCCCGACCGGACGCCGTCCCCCGGCCTGATCGAGTACAAGAAGGTGATCGAGCCGGTCAGGATCGAGGGCGACGGCCGGGCCGGAACGGTCACGATCACCAACCTCCACGACTTCGCCGACCTCTCGGGCCTCGTCTTCACCTGGTCGTTCGAGAAGGACGGCCGAACGGTCGCGGACGGCGTGCTCCCGGTGCCGCCGGTCGGGCCCGGCGGGCGTACGCAGGTGAAGCTGCCGCCCGCGCCGCGCCGGGACCCGGACGCCGAGACCCAGTGGACGGTGCGGGCGGTGCTCGCCGAGGACACCGCGTGGGCGGCCGCAGGGCACGAGGTGGCGTGGGCCCAACTGCCCGTCGAATGGGGCATGGACCTGCCCCTGCCGGGCGGCGCGGCACCGGAGCGGGGCGCGGCGGGGCGCCGGATCTCGCTCGGCGCCGCGACCTTCGACGCCCGCACCGGCAGGCTCCTCGCCTTCCGTGACCGCGAGATCAGCGAGCTGCGCCTGGACGTGTGGCGGGCCCCGACCGACAACGACAACGGCATGCCCTGGCGTCCCGAGCCGTCCGTGGCCGCCCGCTGGCGCGCGCGGGGCCTCGACCGGATGCGGCACCGCGTGGAGGCCGTCGAGTTGACCGACGACGGGCTGACCGTACGCACCCGGGTGGCGCCCGCGGCCTGCGACCTGGCGCTGCGCACGGAGTACCACTGGGCGTCGAACGGCGTCGTGCTGCTGCTGCGGATGACCGTGACACCCGAGGGCGACTGGGACGTGCCGCTGCCCCGCGTCGGCATCCGCTTCGGGCTGCCCGGCGCGGGCGACCGGGTGCGGTGGTTCGGCGGCGGCCCCGGCGAGGCCTACCCGGACACGGCGGCCGCCTCCCGGACCGGCGTCTGGGAGGCGGACGTCGCCGCGCTGCAGACCCCGTACGTGCGGCCGCAGGAGAACGGCGCCCGCGCGGACATCCGCTGGGCCGAGGTCGGCGGGCTCCGCGTCGAGACCGACGACTCGCCCGCGTTCACCGCGCGCCGCTGGACGACCGAGCAGCTCGACGCGGCCCGGCACCGCACCGACCTCACCCCCGGCGACACCGTCTGGGTCAACCTCGACATCGCCCGGCACGGCATCGGCACCCAGTCGTGCGGCCCCGGCGTACTGCCGCACCACGAACTCCGCGCGGAGCGTGGGCCGTTCGGGCTCACCTGCGTCTTCTCGCGCACGGACGGGTGAAGAGGGGCACCGGGAGCGGGCGTTCAGCCGACGGGGGTCAGCCGCTCCCGCAGGAATGCGACGACCCGCTCGCGCGCGGCGTACGCGGGGTGGCCCGGCTCCTCGCGGACCTCCTCCGTGAGGACGGAGTGCGCCGTCCTGGCGAAGCCCGCCGCGTTCCCGGGCGACGAGTCGAGCTCGATGACCTCGAACGCGTCGCCCAGGTGACGGCGGAGCGTGGCGAAGCGGTCGCCCGGCACCAGCTTGTCCTCGGTGAAGCGCAGGCCGAGCGCGCACAGGCCCTCGTTCCTGGTGCGGGCCACGACCGTGTCGAACTCGGCGCGGGACATGCCCGGGTCGACCTTGCGGGCGCCGCTGACGGGCAGCGGCAGCGAGGGCTGGCTGAGTACGGGGGCGATGACGGAGTCGTCCGTGGCGGCGGCCAGCGCGAAGCCGCCGGTGAAGCACATGCCGATGACGCCGACGCCAGGCGCCGGGGTACGGGAGGCCAGGTCGCGGGCCAGAGCACGCAGATAGTCCGCGAAGGGGCGCCGGGCGTTGGTCGCGAACGCGCGGAACTCGGCGGAGATGCAGGCGCGGGGGAAGACGTTCAGCGCGTACGGCACGGAGACAGGGCGGCCCGGTTCGCCGAAGGGCGACGGGATCGCGACGGTGAAGCCCTCCTTCACCAGGTGCTCGCCGAGGCCCAGCACTCCCGGGTGGACACCGGGGATTTCGGGAACCAGCACGACACCGGGGCCTGTCCCCTTCTCATGGACGTCATGCGTGATGCCCGCCCCGGTGAACGGGGCCCTGCTCCAGCCGGTGAGGTCCGCTGTCGGTTCCGAACCGGGCACAGTGCCCACTCCCTTTCGTCACAAGTGTCTTATGGGTAGGTGAAGTTCATGCCTACAGCACCCATGCGTGGAAGCACAGACCCCGCCGGGCGTCCCGTGCCACCCGGGCCACCGGCCCCGCCGCCGCCCGAGCCGCCGTCCGGGCGGCTGGTGGCGTGGCTGGGCCGGTTCGGCCCGCTCGCCCTGGGTTACGCCGTGTTCCAGGCCCTGGTGGGTCTGCTGCCCGGCGGGCTCTTCGGGGACACGGCGCGCTACGCGCTCGCCGTGGTCAGCGGCGCCGGGACGGGCATCGCCGCCTGGCTGGCCGGCGCGCTGTTGCGGGCCAGGGCGGCGGCGGCCGACGGACCTGGCGGCGCCCTGGACGGCGTGCCGTCGCCCCGCCGGCCCTCGACGGGCGCCGCGGCGCCGGGCGCGGGGGACCCGGCGCCCGGCCCGCTGCCGGGGCTCTCCGCCGCCGCGTACGCGACGCTCGCCGACCGTCTGACCGTTCTCGACGATCCGCTGCGCGGCCGCCTCAAGGGCTGGCCCCACGCCCTCGACGAGCAGCCGGGCCCGGTGCGGCCCACGCCGACGGGCACCGCGTACGGCCTGCACATCGTCCTCGAACTCGGCATGCCGGACGGGCGGCTGCGCGCGGCGGAGCTGGTGGAGACGCTCTGGCGGCTGCGGCTGCCCGAGGGCGGCTGGGCGGCCCGCTCGCAGGGCGCGGTCGGCAGGCCCGAGGTGACCGGCCTCGTGCTCGGCGCGCTCGCGCGGGCGGGCGCGGACCCCCGGCTGCTTGCCGCGGAGGCGGAGCGGTGCACCGAACGGTTCAGCCGCGACCTCGAGCCCGCGGGCACCGAGCTGACCCATGTCGTCACCACGGTCCTGCGCGGACTGCTGCGCGCCGCGCCCGACTCGCCCGCCCTGCCGCTGCTTCGGGACGCGCTGGTCGACGGGGCCGTCACCGATCCGGCGCGCGGGCACCGGCGCTGCTGGGGCTCCCGGCTCACGCCGCCGCACGGCAGGGCGGTCGCGCCGTCCGCCGTGCACACCGCGCAGGCCGTCGTCGCCCTGGACCGGGCGGCGCGGGTGCTCGGCGAGGACACGAACGCGCGGGCCACGCGCGAGGAGGGCATCCGCTGGCTGCTCTCCTGCCCCGGCGCCGCGCACGACGGCTGCGACGACCTGGAGAGCGGCCACGAGACGGTGCGCCGCCAGCACCCCGTCGACGCCTCGCGCCACGAGGTGCTCTCCGTACGGCACTTCGCGGCGGCCTGGGTGGTACGGGCGCTGCTCACGCCGGGCGCCCCAGCGGTCGCCGCCGACGAGGACCGGGCGGCCGTCTGGCAGGAAATGCTGTCCGGCGCCGCCGCCTGTGTGTGGCGGCAGCAGGAGAACGGGATCTGGACGTGGGACGGTGGCGATCTCGCCCACCCGCTGTGGATGACCTATCAAGGCCTTTCCGCACTGCGGGCACATGCCGTATGGATGTATCAGCCGGGGATCTGAGCCCCCGGCGCGGCGCGTGCGCGCGGACGAGGGGAGAGTGCATTGGGTGGTCGGCACGTCCACGACGCCAGGCGTCTCCTGACGAAGTTCCTCGACGGTCCGGCCGGTGACGAGCTGGTGCGGGCCGCCCGCGCGGCCGTGACCGAACTGGCCGCCCCGGGGCTGCTGTTGCCGCTGGTCCGGGAGCTGGCGTCCGGCGTCGGCGACCCCGCGGGGTGCGCGTCGCTCTCGTACCGCCACGTGCTCGGCTTCGACAAGCTGCTGCTCATCGACGGCGGGCCGCGGCACATGCTGCGCGCCCACGTGTGGCATCCCGGCCGGGGCACGCGGGAGGACATCCACAACCACCGCTCCCCGCTGGCCTCCTGCGTGGTGCGGGGCGCGCTCGGCATGGAGCTGTACGAGCCGGTGGACCCCGGCGCGGCCGAGGGGGTCGCCACGGCCTGGTACCGGGAGTCCCTCTCGGGCGGGGAGGCCGACTGGCTCCTTGAGCCCGCGGGCGGGGCGCGGCTGCGCCTGACGCAGAGCGCGCGGTACGCGGCGGGGAGCGGCTACGCGCTGCCGCCGCACGTCCTGCACCGCGCCTGGTGCGCCTCGTCGGGGCCGACGGTCACGCTGTTCGTGGAGACGGGGGCGGGGCGGCGGCGGTACACGGACGTGTTCACCGGTCCCGGCACGGAGGCGGACGGCGACGTGGAGGTCCCGGGCACGCAGGCGGCCGGGCGCGCGGTGGCGAAGAAGCCGCTCGAAGTGAACGACTACCTGGCGGAGCTTTCGGCGCTGGCCGATCTGCTGGGCTGAAGGGCTGACGGCCGGAGCGGTGCCGGGTCGGCGTTCAGCCGCAGGCCTGGCGGACGATCTCGCGGTTGTAGTCGTCGATCTCGACCTTCGCGAGGTCGGTGGGGGCGAGCCAGCGGTGCTCCTGGTCGGGCAGGGGCAGCGACACGTCGAAGGTGAGGGGGCGGACCAGGAAGTTGTCCTGCCAGTTCTTCACCTCGTGCCCGCGGTAGGTGCTGAGGAAGGAGGATTCGCCGACCTTGCGGAGCACCTGGCCGAGCAGCCCCGTCTCCTCCTTGAGCTCTCTGAGGACACCGTCCCTTGGGCTCTCGTCCGGCTCCAGCTTTCCGCACGGAACGCCCCAGACGCCGGGCAGGAACCGCTCGGTCTCGCTGCGTCGCACGAGCAGCACGCGGCCGCGGAACTCCACGACGGCCGCCGCGAGCCGGTTGTCACCGGGATAGTCCATGTCCTCCAACGTAGCGGGGATCGGGAGGCCGTGACAGTCGGGACAGCGGCACTCGGCCACCGTTTCGCGTTCTCCCTGGTCGCGCCGGAGCGGAACGTAGACGTCCGTCAACAGGGTGCCGTAGTCCTTCACCCACACGCGTCGACGGAGCCGGTGCCGTGCCGGTGTCGTGCCGGTGCCCGCACGAGCCCGCGTACCGGTGGCGAGGTGTCCGATTCCTTCAAGACCGGCCTTCGGCCCCCTGCCTACGCTGCCGGCATGAACAGCACACCGACCTCACCCACTGCCACCCCCACCCCCCGCTTCGGCCTGATCGGTCTGGTCGTCTCGGACATGTCCGCCTCGCTCGCCTTCTACCGCAGGCTCGGCCTGGAGTTCCCCGCCGGATCGGAGAGCGCGCCGCACGTCGAGGTCGCGCTTCCCGGTGGTGTGCGCATCGCCTTCGACACGGAGGACACCGTCCGCTCCTTCCACCCGGGCTGGCGGCCGCCCGCGACCGCGGGCCGGATCGGGCTCGCCTTCCACTGCGCCACGGCCGCCGGGGTCGACGCGGTGCACGCGGACCTGACGGACGCCGGGTACCCGAGCGAACTCAAGCCGTTCGACGCGTTCTGGGGGCAGCGGTACGCCGTCGTGCTCGACCCCGACGGCAACGGCGTCGACCTCTTCGCGCCGTCGGCGTCCGCCTCAGCCCAGTAGCCGCGTCAGCGCCAGGCCCGTCAGCTCCTTGACGTCGCGGGCGAGGTGGGCCTGGTCGGCGAAGCCCGCGGCAGCCGCCGTGTCCGCGTAGGGCAGCCCGCCGCGGGCCAGGGCGAGCGCCCGCTGCAGACGCAGGATGCGGCCGAGCGTCTTGGGGCCGTAGCCGAAGGCGGGCAGTGAACGGCGGTGCAGCAGGCGGACGTTGACACCGGCCGCCGCCGCGGCCCCGTCGACCGAGCCGCCCGCGGCGAGGGAGGCGACGACGTGGGCGATGAGCGGGTCGGGCGGCCCGGCGTCGGCGGCACGCTCGACGGCGACCGACTCCAGGGCGGCCATCGGGTCGCGCGCGGCGTCCACCCGCTCGGCGAGGCGTCGCGCCCGGCCCGCGCCCCACAGGTCGGCGAGGTCCACGCGCACGTCGCGCAGTTCGTGCGCGGGCACGCCCAGGAGGGCCGGGGCCGCGCCGGGGAAGAAGCGGACGCCGACATACCGGCCGGGCCCGCCGCCGGGATCGTGCGCACGCGTGTCCGGGCCCGCGACGAACAGCCTGCCCTCGGTCCACAGCAGGTCCATGCAGCCGTCCGGCAGCACGGGCGACGGCCGGCGCCCTTCGCCGGGAGCGTCCGAGGAGGCGCGGGTCCACACGACCGCGCCGGTCAGCCGGGACGGCCGCTCCCGGTAGGCCCCCGGGGCCGGGGCGCCGGCGCCGGTCTGCTGGATCATGTGCGAAAGGCTACGCCGCCGCGCCCTCGGTGCTCCTGCGGGCTGACCCCGTAGACCCGCTTGAAGGCACCGGAGAGCGCGAACGCGCTGCCGTACCCGACGCGGCGGGCTATGGAGGCGATGGTCAGCTCGCTGTCGCGCAGCAGGTCGGCGGCGAGCGCGAGCCGCCAGTTGGTCAGATACGTCATCGGGGGCTCCCCCACCAGCTCCGCGAACCGCCGGGCCAGCGCGGCCCGCGAGACGCCCGCCTTCGCCGCGAGGTCCGCGATGGTCCACGGGTACGCGGGGTCGTCCTGGAGCAGGCGCAGGGCGTGGCCGACGACCGGGTCGCCCATCGCGCGGTACCAGGCGGGCGCCGCCGCCTCGGGGCGGGAGAACCAGGCGCGCAGCGCGGCGATCAGGGGCAGGTCGAGGAGCCGGCCGAGGAAGACGGACTGGCCCGGCTCGTCCTTGCCGATCTCCTCGGCGACCAGCGGCGTGAGCGGGCACGCGGCCGAGACGGTCGGCGCCTTCGCGCGGCAGGCGGCCGAACTCGGCGTACGGCACCTCACGCTGCTCTCGGCGCGGGGCGAGCCCCAGGCGCACGCGACGGAGCGGGCGGTGCGGGAGGCGGGCGCGCGGTGGACGGTCGTGCGGGCCAGCTGGTTCGCGCAGAACCTCAGCGAGGGGCCGCTCCTGGACGGGATGCGGGGCGGGGAGCTGGTCTTTCCCGCCGGTGAGGTCCTTGAGCCCTTCATCGACGCGCGGGACATAGCGGATGTGGTGGTCGCCGCGCTGACGGGCGGCGACCGGTTCGCGGGCCGGATCCTCGATCTCACCGGGCCCCGGCTGCTTTCGTTCCGGCAGGCGGTGGCGGAGGTCGCGGCGGCGGTGGGGCGGGAGATCGCGTACGTCCCTGTGCCGGCGCGCGACTACGGGGCGGCGCTCACGGAGTTCGGGATTCCGGCCGCGGAGGCGGAGTTCCTGGTGGAGCTGTTCGAGACGAACCTCGACGGCCGCAACGCGAGGCTCTCGGAAGGGGTACGCGAGGTGCTGGGCCGGGAGCCCAGGGACTTCGCGGACTTCGCCGGGGAACAGGCCGCGGCGGGCACCTGGAAGAGGTGAGGCCGGGCCCGACGGAGCGAGGTCGCGGGGCTTCGAGGCCCCGCTCCTCAACCGCCGCAGGAGCCGTCTCCGCCGCTCCCCGTACCGTTGCGTTTCGCGTGTTTCGGCTGCTTCGTGGGCTTCGGGGGCGTACGCAGCCGGGACGACACGTCGTCCGGCGGCAGGAAGCGCGACCACCGTTCGGGGTACTCGGACGGCATCTCGGGGTCCTCGGGGTCGTCGTCGAGTTCCGCCATCGCCTCGCGCGCGGCGGCCGCGCGGGCCACCACCTCCACGGCCTGCGCCTCCCTTATGCGGTCGTTGGCGGCGCGCGCGGCCTTCGTCGCGACGGACGGCCAGACGCGGTCGATGGCCGCGTTGACGGCGGCGCCGACCAGGACCGCGAACGCCGAGACGCCGATCCACAGCAGCACGGCGACCGGGGCCGCGAGCGAGCCGTAGATGGTGGGGCCCTCGACCGTGCTGGTGAGGTAGATGCGCAGGAGGAAGCTGCCGAGCACCCACATGGCGAGCGCGATCAGCGCGCCGGGCATGTCCTCCACCCACGGCGAACGCACCGGCACGGACACGTGGTAAAGCGTCGTCAGGAAGACGACGGAGAGGATGACGACGACCGGCCAGTAGAGGATCTGGACGACCGTCGTGGAGCCCGGCAGCAGGTTCACCACCGCGTCGGGGCCCGCCACCATCAGCGGCAGCGCGACCGAGCCGATGAGCAGCGCCACGATGAACAGGCCGAAGGACAGCATCCGGGTCTTGACGATGCCGCGCACGCCGTCGAGACCGTACATCACGGTGATGGTGTCGATGAAGACCGCCACGGCGCGGGAGCCGGACCACAGCGCGAAGAGGAAGCCGATGGAGATGATGTCGGGCCGGCTGACCCGCAACACGTCGTCCAGTATCGGCTCGGCGATCTGACTGACACCTTTGTCGGACAGGACCGTGCGGGACGCCTCCAGGATGTTGTTCTGGACGCTGGCGATGGTGTCGGCGCCCGTCCACCGGTCCACGTAGGCGAGCAACCCGATCAGGCTGAGGAGCAGCGGCGGCACGGAGAGCAGCGTGAAGAACGCCGCCTCGGCCGCGAGCCCCAGGATGCGGTACTCGACGCACGAGTTGACGGTGTCCTTGAGCAGCAGCCAGGCGGTCCTGCGCTTGGAGACGTTCCGGTAGAGAGCGCGGGCCCGTTTCCAACGGCCAGAGGGCCGCCCGGGTGTTTCTTTTGCCTGGTGCACCTCCTTACCGTAGCGGCATGGCAGCCAGCACCCACACAGTGACCAACCAGGCTCCGCCCCTGGTGGGATATGACGTATTCACGTCCGACCGGGCCCTCGTGGAGGGCGTCGAGCGGCATCTGGACCCGGCGCTCCTGGATTCCGCCCGCGACGAACTCGCCCTCCTCGGCCGCTCCGCGGGTTCCGCCCAGGCACAGAGGTGGGGAAATCAGGCCAATGAGAATCCTCCCGTTCTGCACACACATGACCGCTACGGCCACCGGATCGACGAGGTCGACTTCCATCCCGCGTGGCACCGGCTGCTCGGCAAGGCCGTCTCCGCGGGTCTCACCGCCGCCTGGTCGCGGCCCGGCGGACATCTGCGGCGGGCCGCCGGCTTCCTGGTGTGGACGCAGGCCGAGGGGGGTCACGGCTGCCCGGTCTCGATGACGCACGCCGCGGTGCCCGCGCTGCGCGCCGACCCCGCGCTCGCCGCCGAGTGGGAGCCGCGGCTCACCTCGACGGTGTACGACGAAGGGCTGCGTCCCGCGTCGCAGAAGGCCGGTGTCGTCTTCGGGATGGGGATGACGGAGAAGCAGGGCGGCAGCGACGTACGGGCCAACACGACACGCGCGCAGGCGCTCGCCGAGGACGGGACGTACGCGCTCACCGGACACAAGTGGTTCTGTTCCGCGCCCATGTCCGACGGGTTCCTGGTGCTCGCGCAGGCCGAACGGGGGCTGACCTGCTTCCTGGTGCCGCGGGTCCTTGAGGACGGCTCGCGGAACGCCTTCGCCATCCAGCGGCTCAAGGACAAGCTGGGCAACAGGTCCAACGCGTCCAGCGAGGTCGAGTTCGACGGGACGTGGGCGCGCCGGGTCGGCGAGGAGGGGCGCGGGGTGCGCACCATCATCGGGATGGTGGCGGCGACCCGGCTCGACTGCGTGATCGGTTCGGCCGCGCTGATGCGGCAGGCCGTGGTGCAGGCGGTGCACCACACGACGCACCGGGAGGCGTTCGGCGGCAAGCTCGTCGACAAGCCGCTGATGCGCAACGTACTGGCCGATCTGGCCCTCGAGTCCGAGGCGGCCACGACGCTGGCGCTGCGGCTCGCGGCGGCGTACGACGACGGGAGCGAGCAGGAGCGGGCGTTCCTGCGGCTCGCGGTGCCCGCCGCGAAGTACTGGGTGACCAAGCGGTGCACGCCCATGGTCGGCGAGGCCCTGGAGTGCCTCGGCGGCAACGGCTATGTGGAGGAGTCGGGCATGCCGCGGCTGCTGCGCGAGGCGCCGCTCAACTCCATCTGGGAGGGGTCGGGCAACGTCCAGGCGCTGGACGTGCTGCGCGCGCTGCAGCGCGAGCCACAGGCGCTCAACGCGTTCCTTCAGGAGGTCGGGGCGGCGCGCGGCGCCGACCACCGCCTGGACGGCGCGATCAAGGACCTGCTGACCGAACTGGCCGACCTCGACGGCATCGAGGGGCGTGCGCGCCGCCTGGTCGAGCGCATGGCGCTGGTGCTTCAGGGGTCGCTGCTCGTGCGGTACGCGCCTTCGGAGGTCGCCGACGCGTTCTGTGCCTCACGGCTCGGCGGGGACTGGGGCACGGCCTTCGGCACGCTGCCGCACACGCTGGATCTGGCCGCGGTGGTGGAGCGGTCCGCTCCGGCGCTCTAGAGCCGCTCCGGGCCGATACGGGGGTGGTGCCGCGCCGACACGGCACCACCCCCGTCTCTCAGGCCCCTTGAGGAGCGTGAACACCGCACGGGCGGTGTTGTCGTCCACACTTGAGGACCGCTCAGCCGTTGGCCAGAGTTGCAGGAGGTTGCAACTCGCTGTGACGTCCGCCCGCTTCCTCGCCGATGCATCCCCCAGGGACGTGCCCAAGAGGCACGATGGAACGCCCCCCTACACACTGGTCTGGCCGGAAAGGACCCAGTGGTCATGAACGCCCCGCCGACGATCGACCTCGCGCGGATAGCCGGGATGGACCTCGCGCACGCCGCACGGCTCCTGACGGGGGTGCGCGACGCCACGCTCTCCGGCCGGCGGCCGCGGGTCCTGCCGCGCCCGGTGATCGGCGACTCGTGGGGGCGGATGATGCTCGGCGGGGTCGACCCGGACCGCGACGTCCGGTCCCGGCTGCTCAGTGAGGAGGAGCTGGAGAAGCGCCGCCGCGCCTCGCCCCTCGCGGAGGTCCTGCCCGTCCTGCGCGACGCCCTGGTCTCCGTGGCGGACGCCGCGCAGCACATCATGGTCGTCTGCGACGCGGACGCCCGGGTGCTGTGGCGCGAGGGCAGCGCCGCGGTGCTGCGCAAGGCGGACTCGCTCGGCTTTGAACTGGGGGCGGACTGGGGGGAGAGCGTCGTCGGCACGAACGGGATAGGCACTCCGCTGGTGGTGCGCAGACCGGTGCAGGTGTTCTCCGCCGAGCACTTCGTGCGCACCCACCATGCCTGGACGTGCGCGGGCGCCCCGGTGACCGATCCGCGCGACGGCCGGCTGCTCGGCGTCGTCGACGTCAGCGGGCCGCTGCGGACCGTCCACCCCGCCACGCTCGCCCTGGTCGACTCGGTGGCCAAGCTCGCCGAGGCCCGGCTGCGGGACCGGCACGTGACGGCGCTCGGCCGGCTGCGCGCGGTGGCGGCCCCGGTGCTCGCCAGGATCGAGGGGCGGGCGCTCGCGGTGGACGTGCACGGCTGGACCGCCGCGGTGACGGGCATGCCTCCGGCGGACCGCCTGGCTCTGCCCAAGGCCTTCGGCGCGGGCCGCACCTGGCTCCCCTCGCTCGGCTCCTGCGTGGCGGAACCCCTGCCAGGGGGCTGGCTGCTGCGGCTCGACGACCCCGGCGACACGCCGCGCCCGGTCGCCGCGACCCGGCTCGTCCTGGACGTCAGCAGCCCGCGCCGGTGGACGCTCGCGGTGCTCGGCGGCGCCCGCGACTGGACCCACGACCTGAGCCCGCGCCACGCGGAACTGCTCTATCTGCTCGCCACCTGCCGCACGGGCCGCACCGCTTCGGGCCTGGCCGAGGACATGTTCGGCGACCCGGCGCGCACGGTGACGGTCCGCGCCGAGCTCTCCCGGGTGCGGCGCTACCTCGGCGGTCTGCTCGCCCACCGGCCCTACCGCTTCCCCGAGGACGTCGACGTCGAGGTGATCATGCCGGAGCGTCCGGTGGACCTGCTGCCCCACTCGATGGCGCCTGCGGTCCGCGCGGCGCGGCACGGGGCGGAACCCTGAGCGACGCCCGCACGGCTCCCGCGCCCCGTGAAAGCCCCCGGCCCCCCGCGCGAGCCCCCAACCCCGTGACGCCCGCGGGCCCGTGATTCTCTGTGCCCCATGAGTCTCACTGTCACCACTTGGTCCCTGGAGCAGACGTCGCCCGCCGACCTGCTCCCGGCCGCCGCACCCGACGGCGACATCCGGATCGTGCGCGCCGAAGTGCCCTCGCCCGAATTCAGCAGGTTCCTGTACGCGTCCGTCGGCGGGGACATCCACTGGACCGATCGGCTCCCGCTCACCTACGCCGAGTGGCAGAAGCTGCTGGACCGGCCGGGCGTGGAGACGTGGGTCGCGTACGACAGGGGGACGCCCGCGGGGTACGTGGAGCTGGCCGCGCGGGGTGAGCAGGGGGACGCGGCGGAGGGCGTCGTCGAGATCGTCTACTTCGGGCTGCTGCCCGCCTTCCGGGGGCGGCGCATCGGCGGCCACCTCCTCTCGTACGCGACCGCGCGCGCCTGGGACCTGGCCGAGCGGTGGCCGGGCCTCGCGCCGACGGAGCGGGTCTGGCTGCACACCTGCTCCAAGGACGGGGAGCACGCGATGGACAACTACCGGCGGCGCGGCTTCACGCTCTTCGACACCAAGGTCGAGCAGGAGGCCGACGCGCCCGCGCCGGGCCCGTGGCCGGGTGCCCACCGCGGCTGACCCGCTCCATGGAATGCCCCGGTCCGCTGTGACCGACGACACCCCTGCCCACACTTCGGGACAGGGGTGTCCACATCTTGGATAATGCTGGACTGGGCCGAAAGTCCCGTGACACGCTTCCGGCATGGACCGCACTGGAAACGCCTTGGTGAGTCGACGTCACGTCGACCTCGGCCGCATGTCCAGCGCCATGTGTCCGGCTTGCTGATCGACTCAGCACCGCCGCTCCCCGCTTCCTGATTCCGCTCTCCGCGCAGCGTCGCGCGCGCATTTCCGCATGTGTCAGAGCTTTGCGGTCATGTGCCATACCCGCAGGTCAGAGCTGCTAACCCGCTGCCCCGAAGGACTTACCACCATGGCCGCCACGCCAGAAAAGCCTGCCCCAGCCACGCCCCGTCGCAAGGCGAGCCGTCACCGCGGTGAGGGCCAGTGGGCCGTCGGTCACTTCACGCCGCTCAACGGGAACGAGCAGTTCAAGAAGGACGACGACGGTCTCAATGTGCGGACACGTATTGAGACGATCTATTCGAAGCGTGGATTCGACTCCATCGACCCCAACGACCTGCGCGGACGCATGCGCTGGTGGGGCCTCTACACCCAGCGCAAGCCCGGGATCGACGGCGGCAAGACCGCGATCCTGGAGCCGGAGGAGCTGGACGACGAGTACTTCATGCTCCGGGTGCGCGTCGACGGCGGCCGGCTGACCACCGAGCAGCTGCGCGTCATCGGCGAGGTGTCCCAGGAGTTCGCGCGCGGCACCGCCGACCTCACCGACCGGCAGAACATCCAGTACCACTGGATCCGCATCGAGGACGTCCCCGAGATCTGGCGCCGCCTCGAAGCGGTGGGGCTCTCGACGACCGAGGCCTGCGGTGACACACCCCGCGTGATCCTCGGCTCGCCCGTCGCCGGTGTCGCCGAGAACGAGATCATCGACGGCTCCCCCGCCATCGACGAGATACAGCGCCGCTTCATCGGCAACCCCGAGTTCTCGAACCTGCCGCGCAAGTTCAAGACGGCGATCTCCGGTTCCCCGCAGCTCGACGTCGCGCACGAGATCAACGACGTCGCCTTCGTCGGCGTCGACCACCCCGAGCACGGACCCGGCTTCGACCTGTGGGTGGGCGGCGGCCTGTCCACCAACCCCAAGCTCGGTGTGCGCCTCGGCGCCTGGGTGCCGCTCGACGAGGTGCCCGACGTGTTCGGCGGCGTCATCGGCATCTTCCGCGACTACGGCTACCGCCGCCTGCGCAACCGCGCCCGCCTGAAGTTCCTCGTCGCCGACTGGGGCCCGGAGAAGTTCCGGCAAATCCTTGAGGACGAGTACCTGCTGCGCAAGCTCGTCGACGGGCCGGCGCCGGAGCAGCCCGCCGACGTCTGGCGCGACCACCTCGGCGTCCACCGCCAGCGGGACGGACGCTTCTACGTCGGCTTCGCGCCCCGCGTCGGCCGCGTGGACGGCGCCACCCTCACGAAGATCGCCGAGGTCGCCGAGGCGCACGGCTCGGGCCGGCTCCGCACCACCGCCGAGCAGAAGATGATCGTGCTCGACGTCGCGCAGGAGCAGGTCGACCCGCTCGTCTCCGCCCTTGAGGCGCTGGACCTGCGGGTCAACGCCTCGCCCTTCAGGCGCGGCACCATGGCCTGCACCGGCATCGAGTTCTGCAAGCTCGCCATCGTCGAGACCAAGGCGCGCGGCGCCTCGCTCATCGACGAACTGGAGCGCCGCATCCCGGAGTTCGACCAGCCGATCACCATCAACATCAACGGCTGCCCCAACGCCTGCGCCCGCATCCAGGTCGCCGACATCGGCCTCAAGGGCCAGCTGGTCCTGGACGACGAGGGCAACCAGGTCGAGGGCTACCAGGTGCACCTGGGCGGCGCGCTCGGCCTGGAGGCCGGCTTCGGCCGCAAGGTCCGCGGCCTGAAGGTCACCGCCACCGAGCTGCCCGACTACATCGAGCGGGTCCTGGGGCGCTTCCAGGCCGAGCGCGAGGACGGCGAGCGGTTCGCCGCCTGGACGGCCCGCGCGTCCGAGGAGGCCCTCAAGTGAGCGAGCGTGCCACCCCCTTCCACTGCCCGTACTGCGGCGACGAGGACCTGCGTCCGAACGAGACCGGTCACGGCGCCTGGGAATGCGCGGCCTGCAATCGCGCCTTTCAGCTGAAGTTCCTCGGGCTGCTCGCCCGGGGCGTTCAGCACACCAGCGGTGGAGAGGACCGGACATGACGACCGCTCAGGACCAACTGCGGTACACCGAGGACGAGTTGAAGGCACTCACCGAGCAGGCAGGGCGCGACCTGGAGGACGCGTCGGCCCTGGAGATCCTCCAGTGGGCCGCCGACACCTTCGGCGCGCGGTTCTGCGTGACCTCGTCCATGGAGGACGCCGTCGTCGCCCACCTCGCCGCGCGGGCCAGGCCCGGCGTCGACGTCGTCTTCCTGGACACCGGCTACCACTTCCCGGAGACCATCGGTACCCGCGACGCCGTCGAGGCCGTGATGGACGTCAACGTCATCACCCTGACACCGCGTCAGACCGTCGCCGAGCAGGACGCCGAGTACGGCCCGAAGCTGCACGACCGCGACCCCGACCTCTGCTGCAGGCTGCGCAAGGTGCAGCCCCTGACGGAGGGCCTCGAGGGGTACGCGGCATGGGCGACCGGGCTGCGCCGCGACGAGTCGCCGACCCGCGCGAACACCCCGGTCGTCGGCTGGGACGAGAAGCGCCGCAAGGTCAAGATCTCGCCGATCGCCCGCTGGAGCCAGGACGACGTGGACGCGTACGCCGCCGAGCACGGCGTCCTCACCAACCCGCTCCTGATGGACGGCTACGGCTCGGTCGGCTGCGCCCCCTGCACCCGCCGACTCCTCGCGGGCGAGGAGTCCCGGGCCGGCCGCTGGGCCGGGAACGCCAAGACCGAGTGCGGGATCCACGGATGACCGCGGCACAGCGAGAAGTTCAGGAGAAACACGTGACGACCGGAGCCACCGTCTGGCTCACCGGCCTGCCCAGCGCCGGCAAGACCACCATCGCGTACGAACTGGCGGGCCGGCTGCGCGCGGAGGGCCGCCGCGTCGAGGTGCTCGACGGCGACGAGATCCGCGAGTTCCTCTCGGCGGGCCTCGGCTTCAGCCGCGCGGACCGGCACACCAACGTGCAGCGCATCGGCTTCGTCGCCGAACTCCTCGCCCGCAACGGCGTGCTGGCGCTCGTACCGGTCATCGCGCCGTTCGCGGACAGCCGCGAGGCGGTCAGGAAGCGCCACCAGGAGACCGGCACCGCATATGTCGAGGTGCATGTCGCGACGCCGGTCGAGGTGTGCTCCGTACGCGATGTGAAGGGCCTGTACGCCAAGCAGGCGACGGGCGAGATATCCGGGCTCACCGGTGTCGACGACCCGTACGAGGAGCCCGACTCGCCCGATCTGCGCATCGAGTCGCAGGACCAGACCGTGCAGGAGTCAGCGGCGGCCGTGCACGCGCTGCTCACCGAGAGGGGTCTCGCATGACGACCGTCGCAGGCGTCTCCGAGGAGACGGACAGCCCGTACGCGCTCAGCCACCTGGACGCCCTGGAGTCCGAGGCGGTGCACATCTTCCGCGAGGTGGCGGGCGAGTTCGAGCGGCCGGTGATCCTCTTCTCCGGCGGCAAGGACTCCATCCTCATGCTGCACCTGGCGCTGAAGGCGTTCGCCCCGGCGGCGGTCCCCTTCTCGCTCCTCCACGTCGACACCGGGCACAACTTCCCCGAGGTCATCGAGTACCGCGACCGCGTCGTCGCCGAGCACGGGCTGCGGCTGCACGTCGCCTCCGTGCAGGAGTACATCGACGCGGGCAAGCTGCGCGAGCGCCCGGACGGCACCCGCAACCCGCTGCAGACCGTGCCGTTGACGGAGAAGATCCAGAGCGAGCGGTTCGACGCCGTGTTCGGCGGCGGGCGGCGCGACGAGGAGAAGGCGCGCGCCAAGGAGCGGGTGTTCTCGCTGCGCGACGAGTTCTCGCAGTGGAACCCGCGCCGCCAGCGCCCCGAGCTCTGGCAGCTCTACAACGGCCGGCACGCGCCCGGCGAGCACGTCCGCGTCTTCCCGCTCTCCAACTGGACCGAGCTGGACGTCTGGCAGTACATCGCCCGCGAGAAGATCGAGCTCCCGGGCATCTACTTCGCGCACGAGCGGGACGTCTTCAAGCGCTCCGGGATGTGGCTGACCGCCGGGGACTGGGGCGGCCCGAAGGAGGGCGAGACGGTCGAGCGGCGGCTGGTCCGCTACCGCACGGTGGGCGACATGTCCTGCACCGGCGCCGTCGACTCCGACGCGACGACGCTGGAAGCCGTCATCACCGAGATCGCCGCGTCCCGCCTCACCGAGCGCGGAGCCACCCGGGCCGACGACAAGCTCTCCGAGGCCGCGATGGAAGACCGCAAGCGCGAGGGGTACTTCTAACCATGAGCAACAGCACCACCGAGCCCGTACAGCCGCTCTCCACCGAGCAGTTGTCGGCCACCACCCTGCTGCGGTTCGCCACCGCGGGCTCCGTCGACGACGGCAAGTCCACCCTGGTGGGCCGCCTGCTCCACGACTCCAAGTCGGTCCTCACCGACCAGCTGGAGGCCGTGGAGCGGGTCTCGCAGGACCGCGGCCAGGCCGCCCCCGACCTCGCGCTGCTCACCGACGGCCTGCGCGCCGAGCGGGAGCAGGGCATCACCATCGACGTCGCGTACCGCTACTTCGCCACGGCGCGGCGCCGGTTCATCCTCGCCGACACCCCGGGCCACGTGCAGTACACCAGGAACATGGTGACCGGCGCGTCCACGGCCGACCTCGCCGTGGTCCTCGTGGACGCCCGCAACGGCGTCATCGAGCAGACCCGCAGGCACGCCGCCGTCGCCGCCCTCCTGCGCGTCCCGCACGTCGTCCTCGCCGTGAACAAGATGGACCTCGTCGCGTACGAGGAGAAGGTGTTCGCGAGGATCGCCGAGGAGTTCACCGCGTACGCGAGCGAGCTGGGCGTCCCGGAGATCACCGCCATCCCGATCTCGGCGCTGGCCGGCGACAACGTCGTGGAACCGTCCTCCAACATGGACTGGTACGGCGGCCCGACCGTCCTGGAGCACCTGGAGACGGTCCCGGTCAGCCACGACCTGGCCTCCTGCCACGCGCGCCTGCCCGTGCAGTACGTGATCCGCCCGCAGACCGCCGAACACCCCGACTACCGCGGCTACGCGGGCCAGATCGCGGCCGGCACCTTCCGCGTCGGCGAGTCCGTGACGGTGCTGCCGTCCGGCCGCGGCTCGACGATCACCGGCATCGACCTGCTCGGCAAGGCGGTGGACGTGGCCTGGACGCCGCAGTCCGTCACCCTGCTCCTGGCCGACGACATCGACATCTCGCGCGGCGACCTGATCGTGCCGAGCGGCGACGCCCCGCCGACCACGCAGGACATCGAGGCGACGGTCTGCCACGTGGCGGACACCGCGCTCACCGTCGGCCAGCGGGTCCTGCTCAAGCACACCACCCGTACGGTCAAGGCGATCGTCAAGGAGATCCCGTCGCGGCTCACCCTCGACGACCTCTCCCAGCACCCGGAGCCCGGCCGGCTCGTCGCCAACGACATCGGCCGCGTGCGGGTCCGCACCGCCGAGCCGCTCGCGGTCGACGCGTACGCCGACTCGCGCCGCACCGGTTCCTTCCTGCTGATCGACCCGGCGGACGGCACGACGCTCGCGGCGGGCATGGCGGGCGACGCGTTCGCCGCGGCCGCCGACGCCGCGGTGGAGACCGCCGCGCCCGCGGACGACGAGGGCTGGGACTTCTGAGATGAGGTACGCCGACGTGTTCGCGACGTTCGCCAAGGAGGGCGGCCGCATCGGCAGCGGCGCCCTCGGCAGCGGGCAGGGCGGGGTCTCCCGATGTGCGCGCTGACGTACGCGCACCGCATGCGCGCCCTCGCCCGCCCCCGCTCCGGGGGCCGCTCCGTACGACGACGAAGACCTGCCGACCTCCCGGCCACGCCCTGACGGCGTGCGTTCCGGGCCGACGAGAGGACCCCCTCCCGTGCCTGCCCCACGTACCCGAATCGCCGCCCTGACGGCGCTCCCCCTCCTTGCCCTGGCGCTCGGCGCCTGCGGATACGGCTCCGACACCGACTCGGCCGACGAGGGCAAGGCCAAGGTCGCCGCCGGCGCCAAGAAGATCGACGGCCTGGACAGCGTGAAGATCGGGTACTTCCCGAACCTCACCCACGCCACCGCCCTCGTCGGCAACCAGGAGGGGCTCTTCCAGAAGGAACTCGGCGGTACGGAGGCGAAGTACTCCCAGTTCAACGCCGGGCCCTCGGAGATCGAGGCGCTCAATGCGGGCTCCATCGACATCGGCTGGATCGGCCCGTCGCCCGCCATCAACGGCTACACCAAGTCGCAGGGCAAGAACCTGCGGATCATCGGCGGCTCGGCGTCCGGCGGCGTGAAGCTCGTGGTGAACCCCGAGAAGATCAAGTCGCTGAAGGACGTCAAGGGCAAGAAGATCGCGACGCCGCAGCTCGGCAACACCCAGGACGTTGCCTTCCTCAACTGGATCTCCGAGCAGGGCTGGAAGACCGACGCGCAGAGCGGCAAGGGCGACGTGTCGGTGGTCCGCACCGACAACAAGATCACCCCGGACGCCTACAAGTCCGGCTCGGTCGACGGCGCCTGGGTCCCGGAGCCGACCGCGTCCAAGCTGGTCGCCGAGGGCGGCAAGGTGCTGCTCGACGAGGCCGACCTGTGGCCGGACAAGAAGTTCGTGATCACCAACATCATCGTGCGGCAGGAGTTCCTCAAAGAGCACCCGAAGGTCGTGGAGGCCGTGCTGCGCGGCGCCGTGAAGACCAACGCGTGGATCGCGAAGAACCCCGAGAAGGCGAAGGCCGCCGCGAACGCCCGCCTGAAGGCCGACGTCGGCAAGCCGCTGCCCGCGGGCGTGCTCGACCCGGCGTGGAAGTCGATCAGCACGACCGACGACCCGCTGGCCGCGACGCTCGACGCGGAGGCGGACCACGCGGTCAAGGCCGGTCTCCTGGAGAAGCCCGATCTCAAGGGCATCTACGACCTCGGCCCGCTGAACAAGGTCCTGAAGGCCGCGGGCAAGCCCCCGGTCGACGACGCCGGCCTCGGCGTCAAGTAGCCCCGCAAGACGACCGTTCCCAGGAGGTGACGACCATGGCTACCACTCTCGCCAAGGCCGCGGAGGACGTCCGCACCACGGCCGCGCACGCCGCAAGGATCGAGCACGTCTCGAAGTCCTTCGGCGGCCCCGCCGGGCCCCAGCTCGTCCTGGACGACATCACGCTCGACGTCGCGCCGGGCGAGTTCGTCACCCTCCTGGGCGCCTCGGGCTGCGGGAAGTCGACGCTGCTCAATCTGGTCGCCGGGCTCGACAAGCCGTCCGCCGGCGCCATCACGACGGATGGCCGCCCGGCGCTGATGTTCCAGGAGCACGCGCTCTTCCCGTGGCTGACCGCGGGCAAGAACATCGAACTCGCCCTGCAACTGCGCGGCGTGGCGAAGGCCGAGCGCCGCCCGAAGGCCGAGGAGCTGCTCGAACTCGTCCGGCTGCGGGGCGCGTACGGCAAGCGGGTGCACGAGCTGTCCGGCGGCATGCGCCAGCGCGTCGCGCTGGCCCGCGCGCTCGCCCAGGACAGCAGGCTGCTCCTGATGGACGAGCCGTTCGCGGCGCTCGACGCGATCACCCGCGACGTGCTGCACGACGAACTGACCCGCATCTGGCGCGAGACGAACGTCTCCGTCCTCTTCGTCACGCACAACGTCCGCGAGGCCGTGCGCCTCGCGCAGCGCGTCGTGCTCCTCTCCTCGCGTCCCGGCCGGGTGGCGCACGAGTGGCGGGTCGACATCGAGCACCCGCGCCGCATCGAGGACACCGCCGTGGCGGAACTGTCCGTCGAGATCACCGAACAACTGCGTGGGGAGATCCGCCGCCATGGCAAGGACTGAGACGACCGGCCCGGTCAAGTCGGCCGGGGACGGCCAGGACCTCGCCGGTCTCGAGGCGGGTCTGGACGCGCTGGAGTCGAACGCCGGGCCCACCCGTACGCCGGTGCGCGAGGTCCTGGTGCAGAAGGTCCTGCCGCCGCTCACCGCCGTGCTGCTGGTGCTCCTCGTGTGGCAGGGGCTGGTCACCTTCGACATCGTCGACGACCCGAGCAAGCTGCCCTCGCCGTCCGCCGTCTGGGACGAGGTGCACGCGGCCTGGGTGCAGGGCACGCTCCTCGACTACATCTGGACCTCCGTCTCGCGCGGGCTGCTCGGCTTCCTGCTCGCCCTCGCGATCGGCACGCCGCTCGGCCTCCTCGTGGCCCGGGTCCGGTTCGTCAGGGCCGCGATCGGGCCGATCCTCTCCGGCCTTCAGTCCCTGCCCTCCGTGGCGTGGGTCCCGCCGGCGGTGCTCTGGCTCGGTCTCGAGAACAGGATGATGTACGCGGTCATCCTGCTCGGCGCGGTGCCCTCCATCGCCAACGGCCTGGTCTCCGGCGTCGACCAGGTGCCGCCGCTGTATCTGCGCGCGGGCCGCACACTCGGCGCGACGGGCCTGCGGCACACCTGGCACATCGTGCTCCCGGCGGCGCTGCCCGGCTATCTCGCGGGGCTCAAGCAGGGCTGGGCGTTCTCCTGGCGCTCGCTTATGGCCGCCGAGATCATCGCCTCCTCGCCCGAACTTGGCGTGGGCCTCGGCCAGCTCCTGGAGAACGGCCGCAACGCCAGCTCCATGCCCATGATCTTCCTGGCCATCTTCCTCATCCTCATCGTCGGCATCGCCATCGACCTGCTCATCTTCAGCCCGCTGGAGCGGCGCGTCCTGCGCAGCCGCGGCCTCCTCGTGAGGAGCTGAACCGCCGTGAACCGCCCCGTACTCCTCCTCATCGCCCACGGCAGCCGCGATCCGCGGCATGCCGCGACCGTGCGCGCTCTGGTGCGCCGGGTGCGCTCACTGCGCCCGGGACTGCGGGTGGAGACGGCCTTCCTGGACTTCAACGCACCGACCGTTCCCGATGTGCTGGAGAGGCTCGCCGCCGAGGGCGTGCGCGACGTGGTGGCCCAACCGCTGCTGCTGACCCGGGCGTTCCACGCCAAGTCGGACATCCCCTCGGTGCTGCGCGAGGCGCCGTCCCGCCTGCGCGTCCGCCAGGCCGCGGTCCTCGGCCCCTCCCCGCTGCTCCTGAGCGCCCTGGAGCAGCGGCTGTACGAGGCGGGGCTCGACCCTGCCGACAAGCCCTCGACCGGGGTCGTGCTGGCCTCGGCGGGGTCATCGGACCCGGAGGCGATCGCAGTGATCGCTGACATCGCGCGGGAGTGGCGGCACACCGGTTGGTGCGCCGTGCGGCCTGCGTTCGCCTCCGCACCGCTGCCCCGCACGGAGGACGCCGTGCGGGCACTGCGGGCCGTGGAGGGGGTGCGGCGGGTGGCCGTCGCGCCCTACGTCCTGGCTCCCGGCTTCCTGCCGGACCGCATCGCGCGGGGCGCGGCCGACGCCGACGTACTCGCCGACGTGCTCGGTCCCGCTCCCGCGGTGGCCCGACTGCTCCTGCGGCGCTACGACGAGGCCTATGCCCCCGGCACCTGCCCCGTTGGTCCCCTGGCGCGGATTCCCGCACTGGCCTAGCTTGTGGGTTCATGACCCCGAGCCGATCGCGCACACTGTGGCTGCGGACCGAACCCCTGCACGCGGTGGTCTATTTCGAGGAGCGCTGCCGCGGTCTCGGCAGATCCGTGGGCCTCAAGGGCTTCTGGATGGGGTACTTCGCCGCCCGCACCGCACCGATGGGCCGGGTCGGCCCAGGAGTGGCGGCCGCGGCACTCGGTGTCTTCGCGCCGGGCATGGTGGCCCGCTCCCTGCCGTCCGCCTGGGAGTACGCGTCGCCGGACCGGGTCGTCGAGGAACGTGCCCGCCTCACCGCTGCCGCCCTGCGCCGCCTCGTCCCGTCCGTCGACGCGCTGGCCGCCGCGGTCGACGCCCCGCTGACGGCGATGATCGACGACGCCCCGTCGCTGGCCCGCCCACTGTTCGCCGCCAACCGCGACCTGGCCCACCGCGCCGACCCCGTCGAGCGCCTGTGGCAACAGGCCACCTGCGTTCGCGAGTTCAGGGGCGACGCGCACGTGGCGGTCCTCGCCGACCACGGCCTGGACGCCCGCGAGAGCCTCGTCCTGGCCGCCGCGACCAACCGGGTGGACCCGGCCGGCATCCGACAGGACCGGGGCTGGAGCGAGGAGGAGTGGGCGGTGGCCGTGGACCGGCTGCGCGGCCGGGCACTGCTCGACGCGACGGGTCGCGTCACCGAACGCGGTTTGACCGAGCGCGAGTTGATCGAGGACGACACGGACCGCCTCGCGGCCCGGCTGCTTCGCCCCCTGGCGAGGGCCGAGACGGACGACCTCCTCACCGCGCTGGAGCCCGCGGCCCGCCACATCCTGGACTCCGACGTCCTGCCGTTCCCGAACCCGATCGGGCTGCCGCGGGCGGTGGGGTGAGGCGCCGGGGTCTCGGCGACCGGCGGGGGAAACCGCTTGCCGTGCGAGCGTCCGCCCCCTCACCTCGTCGAAGGCCCGGCGGTAGCCCGGCCTACCGGGAGCCCGCCACAGGGCGCGACTTGTAGAAGGACTCCTCCAGGTAGGCGGCCTCGTGCGGCTGGTAGGGCTCCTCCAGGCAGGCGGCCTCGTCCTCGTCGAGTTCGACGTCCACCGCGGCGACCGCGTCGGCCAGCTGGGCCGGCTTGGTGACTCCGACGATGGGCGAGGTCACCGCCGGGTTGCGCATGACCCAGGCCAGGGCGACCTGAGCCGGGGACAGACCCCGCTTGCCCGCGATCTCGTGGACGCGCTCGGCCACAGCCTCATCTCCATCGCGGTAGAGGATCTTGCCGCCCGGGTCTGTCGCGGCACGCGCCGTGGTGGTGTCCCGGAGCCGCGTCAGCCTGCCCCGCGCAAGCGGGCTCCATGGGATCACGCCGATGCCCTGGTCGGCGCAGAGCGGGAGCATCTCCCGCTCTGCTTCTCGGTGGATGAGGTTGTAGTGGTCCTGCATCGACACGAACCGGGTCCAGCCGTTCAGGTCAGCCAGGTACAGGGCCTTGGCGAACTGCCAGGCGTACATGGAAGAAGCGCCGATGTAGCGGACCTTCCCCGACTTGACCGCGTCGTGCAGCGCCTCGAGGGTTTCCTCGATCGGGGTGTCGTAGTCCCAGCGGTGGATCTGGTACAGGTCGATGTAGTCGGTTCCCAGCCGCTTCAGGGAGGCGTCGAGCTCGGCGAAGATCGCCTTGCGGGACAGCCCGGCGCCGTTGGGGCCGGGCCGCATCCGCATCCAGACCTTGGTGGAGAGAACGACCTCCTCGCGCCGGGTGAAGTCCTTGACCGCCCGGCCGACGATCTCCTCGCTGCTTCCGGCGCTGTACCCATTGGCCGTGTCGAGGAAGTTGACACCGCTCTCAAGGGCCTGCTTGATGATGTCCCGGCTGGCGTCCTCGCCCAGCGACCAGGGCTCGCCGCCCCGGTCCGGCTCTCCGAAGCTCATGCAGCCGAGGGCGATGGCGGAGACTTCCAGGCCGGTCGTTCCGAGTTTGATGTATCGCATGCGCCGAACCTAGGAGTTGGAGTGCGCTCTCACGCAAATTCGGAGGCGTGGGGCATGCGCGCTCTGTCAGCCGGCCGCGGTCGGGCATGACCTGGGTTCCGGCGTCAGGAGAAGTCCAGGCCGCCGGTGCGGGTGCGCTTCAGTTCGAAGAGGTCCGGGTGGCCCGCGAGGACGCGGAAGCTGTCGAAGAGGCGGGCGGCCTCCTCGCCGCGCGGGATGGCGCGCAGCACGGGACCGAACCAGACGGTGCCGTCGACGTGGATCGTCGGCGTGCCGACATAGCCGTCGGCCTCGGGGTCCTTGCCAGCGTCGTGGCTGCGGCGCAGCGCCTCGTCGTACGAGGCGTCGTGTGCCGCGGTCGCGAGGTCGCCCGGCAGTCCGAGTTCGGCCAGGGCCTGCGCGGCGACCTCGTCGAAGTCCTCGTTCTTCTCCTGGTGGACCCGGGCGCCGAAGGCGGTGTAGAGGTCGCGCAGGACCTCCTCGCCGTGCCGGTCCGCGACGGCCGCGGCGACCCGGGTGAGGGTGAGCGAGCGGTCGACCAGGTCGCGGTACCAGTCGGGCAGTTCGTTGCCCTCGTTGTGGAAGTAGAGGCTCATCACGTGGAACCGGACGTCGAGGGCGCGGTGGCGCTCGACCTCCAGGATCCAGCGCGAGGTGATCCAGGCGAACGGGCAGGCCGGGTCGAAGTAGAAGTCGACCCGGGCCGGGGCGTGAGCGGTGGTGCCGACTGCTGCGGCCGTCTCTGTCATGCCTCGACAGTAGCCAGTGAATGGCACGCGTTTGTGGGCCATTCACAGCCCCTTTGCGCGGGCCACTTTCGCATGTATGGGCCGTCCGGGCCTTCCCGGCTCCGGTCTCAGTCGTCGCTGAACAGCGTCCCCTGGTGGAACCAGAGCCGCCAGCCGTCCCCCGTGCGCCGCCACAGTGAACTGCGGTGCGCCGTGCGGCCGTTGTTGTCCGCGTCGTAGGTCAGGTGCACCACGTCGTCGGCGAGCTGGGCGCCACGCATGCGGGAGACCGTGGTGGGTCGGCTGCCGGGGTCCGGGCGCGCCGTGAGGACCTTGACGATCGACGCGCGGTCCCACCGGGTGCCGGACGCACCGAACTCGGTGAAATCCCGGTGCAGCAGCGGCCCGAACAGCTCGGGCGATGAGCGCACCTCGGGGTCGAGGAGGCGCAGTTCGGCCTCAACGGCGGCCTCGACGGCGGCTTCGACGGCGGGGGTGCGGCCGGCCGCGGCGTGCTCAGTCACGGGTCATCTCCACGAGCCGGGTCACCGTGTTCCAGTTGCGGCTGGTGGCGATGACCCCCTTGGTCAGGCCGGGCCTGGACAGTTGCTCGGCGAGCTTGGAGCGGCCGAGGCCCTCGGGGGCGTACAGGTACAGGGCGCGGTCGCCGAGCTTGAACTCCTCGGGCAGGAAGGAGGGTTGGTCGATGGGGGCGAAGCGGGGCGGGGTGACGGGCGCGGAGAAGTAAGTGACGTGCAGCTGCTTCGGCGCCAGGTCGGCCGCCGGGAACGGGCACGCGTCCGCGACCGCCTTCAGATACGCGCCGTCGCGCACCAGGACGTCGACGGCGAAGCCGAAGTGCTCCTCGATCGCCGCCCGCACCTCGGCAGCGAGCGAATCCTCGTCGCCGTGGTCCGCGGTGAAGACCGCGTTGCCGCTCTGCAGATAGGTCCCTACGCCGCCGTGCCCGAGCCCTTCGAGGAGGGTGCGAAGCTGGGCCATCGGCACCTTCTTGTGGCCGCCGACGTTGATTCCGCGCAGCAGCGCCGCGTATCTCCTGATCGCCATACGGACACGATAGAGCGGCCGCCGTGCCCCGTGGGGGTGGGCACGGCGGCCGCGGTTCAGCGGGTCGCGAGGACTACTCGACGACCTTCAGGAGCTTGTTGGGCGTGCCCTCGCTCGGGTTGGAGATCTTGTCGGCGGTCGCGCCGTCGGTCAGCGCCTTGGCGACGTCCGCGGGCTTGGCGTCCGGGTGGGCCGCGACGTAGACGGCGGCGGCGCCGACGACGTGCGGGGTCGCCATCGACGTACCGGAGATGGTGTTCGTGGCGTCGTCACCGGTGTTCCAGTCGGACGTGATGTCCGAGCCCGGGGCGTAGATGTCCACGACGGAGCCGTAGTTGGAGAAGTCGGACTGCTTGTCGTCCTTGGTGGAGGAGGCGACCGTGATCGCGTCCTTCACGCGGGCCGGGGAGCCCTGGGAGGCGTCGGTCGACTCGTTGCCCGCGGCCACCGCGAAGGTGACGCCCGAGTCGATCGCCTTCTGGACGGCCGCGTCGAGCGCTTCATCCACACCGCCGCCGAGGCTCATGTTGGCGACGGAGGGGCCCTTGTGGTTCTTGGTGACCCAGTCGATACCCGCGACGACCTGCTCGGTCGTGCCGGAGCCCTGGTCGTCGAGGACGCGGACCGCGACGATCTTCGCCTTCTTGGCGACGCCGTGCGCGTCACCGGCGATGGTGCCGGCGACGTGCGTGCCGTGGCCGTTGCCGTCGTCGGCGTTGTCGTCGTTGTCGACGGCGTCGAAGCCGGAGGTGGCGCGCCCGCCGAAGTCCTTGTGGCTGACGCGGACGCCGGTGTCGATGACGTAGGCGGTGGCGCCCTCACCCGCGGCGTCGGGGTACGTGTACTTCTTGTCCCCAGCGGTGTCCGCCTGGTCGATGCGGTCCAGGCCCCACGACGGCGGGTTGTCCTGGGTGGCGTCGATGGTGAACTTCTTGGACTGGACGACCTTGCCGACGGCCGGGTCGGCGGCGAGGCGCTTGGCCTCGGTCTCGCTCAGCCCCTTGGCGGAGAAGCCGTTGATCGCGGAGGAGTAGTTCCGCTTGAGTTCGCCGCCGTACTCCTCGGCGAGGTCGGACTTGGCGTCGTTACCGGCCTTCTCGTCGAGCATCACGATGTAGCTGCCGGCGACGGCGCCCTTGGCGTCGAGGCCGTAGACCTTGCCCTCGGCGGGGGTGGACGCGCCGGCGAAGGAGGTGGCGAAGACCGTCACACCGACCGCGGTGGCAGCGGTGGCTATCGCCGCGGTGAGCTTCATCGTGCGGGCACGCTTGTGAGTTGCCATGAAGAGGGGTCTCCTCGTGGTGAATGTGGGGGGATGTGGGGGGGTATTCAGCTGTGTTGCCAAAGGTTCGCCGCAGCAACAACTTCGTCGCCACGTCCCTTGGGGGCCGGAAGATCTCCGGGTGTTGGGACGAAACCCTGTCTGATTGACGGGCGCAGATCAATACCTACATACAGCTGTGACTTGTTCAACAAGGTTCTGTAATAACAAACCGGATCTGTTGCACCTGAACGGACATCCCGGGCCACAGTGTCCCCAACTCCCGGTAACACCAGCAACTTTGAGCCTCACACGCACCACCGGGCGGGCTGGAGATTCCAGCCCGCCCGGTGCGCGGAAGGAACGCGGCGAAGAGCACGGTTCAGACCGTGGTCAGAACCTTCTCCGCCTCGAAGGAGTCGATGGTCCGGGTGAAATCCCGGGTCGAGAGCAACAGTTTGTAGATGATGGCGAGTTCGAAGACCAGAAGGAGCGCGCCGGAGACGATCGTCGCGGGCATCACCACGTCGAAGAGCGGGCCGATCATGAAAACGCCCATCTGGAATTCGATGCCGCTCACCAGGTGCGCGCGGATGCGGTGGCGCAGCAGGAAGGAGCGGACCCGCAGGTAGGCGGGGAACTTCCGGCGGAACTCCTGGTGCAGGTCGATCACTTGGGGCTTGGGGGCGGGCGCCGGGGCCGCCTCCCCGTCGGCCGCGCCCTCCTCGGCCGGCTGCGCGTAGGGCGCCTCACCCGCGGCCCGTTGCAGGTCCTGCTCGATGTCCGCCGACGGGTTGTCCCGCAGCAGGTCCTCCATGAAGGCGAGCTCCGCCTCGTTCTGCGCCCGGCGCGCGGCCCGCATGCGCGCCTTGATCTGCTTGCGCATGGTGTGCCGGATCTTGAAGATCTCCAGCGAGTTGATGTAGCGCAGGGTGTCGAGCGCGACGACGGCGAGCGCCAGCCAGATGTAGAGGGTGTCGTCGGTGCGGTCGTACTGGCCCCACATCAGCGCGACGCCGCACACCATGACGCGGATGCGGTCGAAGACGAAGTCCAGCCAGGCGCCGAAGACCGAGCCCTGGCCGGTGAGCCTGGCGAGCTTGCCGTCCATGCAGTCGAAGATGAAGCTGAAGTGGTAGACGACCGCGCCGAGGGCGAGCCACTTCCAGTCGCCGAGCGCGAAGCACGCCGCCGAGCCGAGGCCGAGGATGAACGCGCCCCACGTGATCTGGTTGGGCGTGACTCTCGTCCGCATCGCGGTGAACCGCACGAGCGGCGTGGCGACCGGGTCGACCAGCAACACGGTCCACCACGCGTCGCGCTTCTTCTCGGTGATGCGGCGCACCTCGGCGAGGGGCGGTATGTCACGACGCATGGGGGTCAACTTCCTGGCGTTCGGCGTAAGTTCACCTCAAGCTAGGGAGGAGTTCACCCGAGGGACAAGATCTCACCCGTGCAACCTTTGGCCGGAGGTAACGGTCAACCCTTCGGGGTGAGTCAATGCCTCTCCCACGGCGGTGCCGCGTTACCTGAGCGTTACCGAATGACCGGACCGTTACCGAAACACGTCACGGAGCGTTACGTCGGACCGGGCGCCCCGCCGTCCGCCCCCTCGACCACCCTCTCGGCCGCCTCGTCGGCCGCCGTCTCGGCCGTCGCCTCGTTGTAGCGCAGCAAGTACCCCGCGAACCGCGCCAGATCCGCCTCGCTCCATCCCCCGAGCCGCTCCCGGAAGGCGACGCGCCGCGCCGCCCCGACCTGCTCGAGCACTTCCTCGCCCCGGTCGGTGAGATGCAGGACGTGCACCCGGCGGTCGGCCGGATCCAGTCGCCGCTCGACGAGCCCGGCCTGTTCGAGCACCCCCACCTGCCGGCTGATCGTCGACTTGTCGAGCGTGTAGTGCGCCGCGAGGTCGGTGGCCCGGCAGCCGCCCTGGTCTTCCAGGTGGCTGAGCAGCGTGAAGGACACGAGCGAGAGCTCGGGGTGCATCCGCGCGGCGGTGGCCCGCGCCCGCCGGGCGAACGCGGTCATCTCCCGCTGGATGATCTCGATGGACTCGTCCCACGCCTGGGGCGGGGACCCTTCTCGACCGGTCACGATTTCTCCCTCTCCGCGAATGGTTGTAGAGTACAACAGAAAGTAGAGTTGTATATGCCAACCGTCCGCCCAGCCATCCGGCCGTCCCCCGGCCGCCCACCCGCCCAACATCCGGAGAAGCCCCATGTCCGCCACCGCGGAACCCACCACCCGACTGCGCGACGCGCTGCGCCACGTCCTGCTCCACCTGGTCACACCCCTACTGATGTGCCTCGGCATGGGCCTCGCCTACATGGGCGCGTTCGTCACGCCCGAGCCGAACGACCTGCCCGTCGCCGTCGTGGGTTCCGGCCAGCAGGCCCAGACCCTCGCGCGGGCCGTCCAGGACAAGGCGGGCGACGCCCTGGACGTACGCACCCTCGCCTCCCGTGAGCAGGCGGTCGACGCGCTCGAGTCCCAGGACATAGCGGGCGCCTACCTGCCGGACGCGAAGTCGCCCGAGCTGATCGTGGCCAGCGCGGGGTCCGACATGAGCGCGACGGCGACGCAGAAGATCTTCACGCCCGTCGCCGCCAAGCAGGGCCTGCCGCTGAAGGTGACCGACGTGGCCCCGCCGGTCGGCGACGACCCGACGGGCCAGGGGATCTTCTTCCTGCTCGTCGCCGTGAGCATCGGCTCGTACGCGTCGGTGGCGGTACTCGGCGCGGCGGGCGCGGGCCTGCGGATGCGGGCCCGCGCCGGGCTCGTCGTGGGCGTCTCGTTCGCCGTCAGCCTGATCGGCGCGGCGCTCGCGGGGCCGGTCTTCCACCTGGTCCACCAGGGACTGTGGGGCGTGTGGGCCATGGCCTGGCTGTACTCGGCAGGGATCCTCTTCATCGGCGTCGGGCTGCACACGTTCCTGAAGCGCTGGACGACGCTGGCCATGATGGTGCTCTTCGTGATGCTCAACTTCACGACGTCCGGCGGGCTCTTCCGGCCCGAGCTGCAGAACGGCTTCTTCGGCTCCCTGCACGCGTTCTGGAACGGCGCGGGATTCGTCGAGGGCATCCGCAGCCACCTGTACTTCGGCGGCCACGAACTGGCCGGGCACGTCTGGACGCTGGCCGGCTGGCTGGTCCTCGGCCTGCTCGTCGTCGGCGCCGCGGCCCTCCGGGAGCGGCGCGGACGGACCGCGGCGACCGCCGCCGCCGGATCGCGCACGGCCGTCGCGGAACGGGAGGCGCGGGAGGAGGAGATGGAGGAGTCGGTCGCGGTGTGACGCCCCGGCCGCGGGCGCAGGCGTCACGGACTTGTCGAATATCGATATGCTCCCCTACCGTGGGCATATCGATATTCGATAGGGAGCGACGCAATGAACTCACGACTCACGAGGGCCCTGGCCTCGGTGACCTCCGCGCTGGCGATCCTCACCGGACTGGCCTTCGCCGGCACGGCGGTCACGCACCTGCTCGACGACGGTGCGGTCTGCGCCGAGACCGGCTTCTGGCAGAACGCCTCGCTCAAGGACGACCTGGGGACCGCCCCGGGCGTGCAGGCCGCAAGCAGTGCCGCGCGCCTCTGCCAGGACGGCCCCTCCGCGGCGCAGCGCGCCGCCGAACTCGGCGGCGCGCTGCCCTGGCTGCTGTTCCTCGCCCTCGCGCTGCTGCTCTTCTCCCGGCTCCTCGGGGCGGTCGTGCGGCAGGGGCCCTTCACGGACGCCGTGGCTCAACAGCTGACCAGGCTCGGCTGGTTCGTCACCGTCGGCCTGCCGGTGGCCAGTCTCGTCGTCGGCTGGTCCCACTCCTGGCTCATCGGCAGCATGGCGCCGAACGCGGGTTCCGGGCCGGAGTTCGCCGGATCGCTGATGCCCGTTCTCGCCGGCCTCGCCGCGGTGATCATGGGTAAGGTCATGCGCGAGGGTGTTCGTATGCGAGAGGACCTCGAAGGGACCATCTGATGCCCAAAGAGGAATCCCACTCCATCAGGATCCACCTGGACCGGGTGCTCGCCGAGCGCGGCATGACGCTCACCGAACTCTCCGCGCAGGTGGGCATCACCGTCGTCAACCTCTCCGTGCTCAAGAACGGGCGGGCCAAGGCCATCCGCTTCTCGACCCTGTCGAGGATCTGCGATGTCCTGCGTTGCCAGCCGGGGGACCTGATCACCCACGACCCCGCTGATCCGACCTGAGCAGGGCGGTGTCCAGCTCGCGGTCCCACTGGGCCTCTCCGGGGCCTGGGACGGGGGCGCCGAACGGCTCCCGCCGCGCGTGGCCGCGGCCCGGTGCCCGCTTGGGCCTACGCGGCCACCACAGCCCGCGGCCGAGGAGCGCGGCGAGCGCGGGCACCAGCACGAGGGAGAGCACCATCGAGGAGAGCAGGATGCCGAGGCCGGTGGCGAAGCCGATCTCCTGAGTGGCGGGGCTCGCGGCCAGACTGGCGAAGGATCCGGCCAGCACGATGCCTGCCGTGGCGATGGCGGGCGCGGTGTGCCGCACCGCCTCGGCCACCGCGTGCCGCGCGGTCACCGGCTTCGCCATCTCCTCCCTGATCCGGTCGGTGATCAGGATGTTGTAGTCGGTACCGAGGGCGACGACGAAGAGGAACAGCACCAGCGGCAGCGTGAACGAGACGCCGGGGCGGTCGAGGCCGTGCTGGAAGAGAAGGGTGCTCGCGCCGAGGGTGCCGAGGAACCCGAGCCCCACGGCGATCATCAGCACCACCGGGGCGAGCAGGGAGCGCAGCAGCAGGAAGAGGATCACCGCGATCAGCAGGGCCGCGACCGGGAACACCAGGCGCAGGTCCTTCTCCACGGCCGCCGAGATGTCGGCGAAGACGGCCGCCGTTCCCGTGACATGGGCCTCGGTGCCCTCGGGCGCGGTCCGCGCCACCGTCTCTCTGACGGGGCCCGAGACCAGGTCGCGCGCCTTCTGCGTGGCGGACTCCACGCTCAGGAACAGGTCGACCCGTGCGGCGGTGCGGTCCTTGCTGAGCACCGGCCTGCCCACCTGCCCGACGCCTTCCGTCCTGCCGAGGGACCGGGTCATCCCGGTGAGCGAACTCGCCTTGATCTCACCGCCGTCGGTGCTGCGGACGTACACGGTGTGCGGATCCGAGACGCCCGCGGGCAGGCTGCGGGAGATCCGCTCGGCCGTCGTGACCGCCGCGGTCTCGTGCAGACCCTGCTGGTCGTAGCTCATCCTCATGCCGAGCGCGCCCGCGCCGAGCGCGCCGAGCAGCACCAGGCTGCCGAGGGCGTAGCGCAGCGGCCGGCTGCTCACCGCGTGGCCCAGGCGCGCGGCGAACCCGCCGGTGCGCTCCTTCTTCCACGCCCGTGCGGGCCAGAACATGCCGCGGCCGAACACGGCGAGCAGGGCGGGCATCAGCGTGAGGCTCGCCAGGAGCATCACTAGCACCGCGATCGCGATGGCGGGACCCAGGACCCGGAACTGTCCGAAGCTCGCCAGGCCCAGCGTCGCGAAGGCCGCCACGATGGTGAGCGCGGCGGACGTGATGGCGCCGCCCACCCGCCCGGTCGTCTCGGCCGCCGCCGTCCGGGCGTCCTGTCCGGGATGGTTCCGCAGCTGCTCCCGGAACCGGAACATCAGGAAGAGGAAGTAGTCGATGCCTATGCCGAGGAGTACGACGCCGATCAGCGAGGGAGTGGACGGGTCGAGGTCGATGCCGGAGAGCTTCGCCGCGCCGACCACCGCGCCCGAGGCGACACCGCCGATCAGCGCCACGGCGATCAACGGCACGAGGGCGGCGGCGAGGCTGCGGAAGACCAGCACGTTCAGCAGGACGACGAGGCCCATCGTCAGGGTGCCGACGACCTTCCCCGTGGACTCCTCGGCGTCCGCGTCGTCCACCGTCGAGGCGATGCCGCCGGTGAACCCGGCGCGCAGGCCGTCGTCCGCGAACTCCTCCCGCGCGAAGTGCCGGAACTTCTTGTAGACGTCCTGGAGGCCCGGGTCCTGCGCGTTTCCGTCGAGCGTCACCGTCAGGAGCCGGAAGCTCCTGTCCGGGGCCACGGCTGCGGGGGCGACCCGCGGGGTCTGGGAGTGGTCCTTCCTCAGCGGCTCGGGCCGGGGCGCGACGATGCGCCGGTGGCCCAGGTCGGCCGCGGTACCGGTGATCCGCCGCTGGTCGGCCTCGGTGAGCCTGCCACCGTCCGCTCTGGCGACCAGGACCGTCAGGGCGTTGCCGTCGGGCTTGGTGCCGAACTTCTCCTCGGCGGTACGCAGCGCCACGGCCGAGTCGTACTGCTTGGGCAGGAAGTTCCCGGACTGGGAGTCGGTGACGTCGTACATCAGCGCCTGGCCCACGAAGGACAGCGCCGCCCCGAGGACGGTCCAGACGACGACCGTCAGCCATCGATGCCGGGTGGAGAACGAGGTCAGCTTGCGGATCATGAGGTCTTTTCCCTGTTTTCCCGGGCGGTGGAGCGGCCCGCGAGGGATTCCCGGGGCTCTCCACAGGCCATCACGCCGGGCCCCTCGCGGACGTCGGCCGCCGGAAGGGGACGCGGCCGGGACCCGGGTCCGGTACGGCGCCCCGGCCAGTACTCCGGTACTGGGCGGGAGAACCGCCCCCGCGCCGATCCGGGCGCCCGGCGGCCGGGATGTAATGGTGCGCAGAGATCGGGACGCCAGGGCCCGGCCGACCGGCTCGACTTGGAGGCGCGCGGATGCGCCGCGACTTCTTCCCGCCCGCGCCGCCCACCGGCGGGCCGCGGCCGACGTGGGGCGACGCACTGCTCACCGTCGTCGTGACGGGGCTCGACATCCTCGCCTACCTCGCCCCCGGCGATGAGGGCCTGCCGGGGACGCGCTTCACCGTGCTCGGTGTGCTGCTCGTCGTCGCCGCCGCGCCCCCGCTGCTCTTCCGGCGCCACCACCCCCTGCCGGTGCTCGGCGCGGTCCTCGCCGTGCAGACGGCCGTCAACCTCGGGCTCGCCGTCGACCCGGGCACTCCCATGGTGAACAGCTACGGCGGCGCCGTCACGGTGGCGCTGTACACGGTGGCCAGGTACAGCGGGCCGCGCGCCGTGGCGCTCGCCGTCCTGGCCGCCCTGCCCGTCCAGCTCGTACGGGGCGTGCTCGGCGACCTGCCGGTCGCGAACATCGCCATCGACGTACTGGTCACCCCGGCCCTCGTCGTCGGCGCGGGCCTCGGGGTGCGGCAGTGGAAACGGCAGCTCGACATCAACCGCGGACTCCTCGCCGACCGCGCGGTGGGCGAGGAGCGGCGCCGCATCGCGCGCGAGCTCCACGACATCGTGGCCCACCACATCACCACCATGTACCTGATGTCCGGCGGGGCCAGAGCGACCCTGGACCGCGACCCCGAGACCGCCCGCGAGGCGCTGGTGACCCTGGAGGAGTCCGGCCGTACGGCGCTGCGCGAGATGCGGCAGCTCCTCGGGGTGCTGCGCAGCACCGACTCCCCCGAGGAGACGTCGTCGGAGCCGCAGCCCGGGGTGGACGGCATCGAGCGGCTCGTCGCCGACACGACCGCCGCGGGTCTGCCTGCCGAACTCCACGTGAGCGGCCGGCCCCGCCCGCTGCCGGAGTCGGTCGGCCTCACCCTCTACCGAATCGTCCAGGAGGCGTTGACGAACGCCCGCAAGCACGCGGGTCCGGCCCGCGCCACGGTGCGGCTCGGCTATCTCCCGGACCGGGTCACCGTCGAGGTGGCCGACGACGGCGCCGGTGACGGCGGGCCGCCCGGCGGGGGCGTGCGGGGCGGCGGGTACGGTCTGGTGGGCATGCGGGAACGGATAGCGCTGCACGACGGTTCGCTGCGTGCCGGCAACCGTACGGAAGGCGGCTTCGAGGTGGCCGCGAGCGTGCCGCTGCCCGTCGACGCGTACGACAAGGAAGGCACCGTCCGATGACCTCACCCACCGGCCCCGGCACGGGAGCCGACAGCGCGTCCGGGACCGGCGCGGAGTCCGGCCGGATCACCGTGCTCATCGCCGACGACCAGCCGCTGGTGCGCCGGGGACTGTCCCTGATCCTGCTCTCGGACCCCGCCGTCGAGGTCGTCGGCGAGGTGGGCGACGGCGAGCAGGCCATCGCTGCCGCCCACGAACTGCGCCCCGACGTGGTCCTGATGGACATCCGCATGCCGGTACTCGACGGCGTCGGGGCCACCGGGCGCCTGGCCGCCGAGCTGCCCGGGTGCCGAGTCCTCGCGCTGAGCACCTTCGACATGGACGAGCACGTGGTCGGCGCGCTGCGGGCGGGCGCGGCCGGTTTCCTGCCCAAGGACGTCTCGCCCGAGGAACTGGTGGCGGCGCTGCGCACGGTGCACCGCGGCGAGGCCGTCGTCGCCCCGCGCCTGCTCACCCGCCTGCTCGCCACCTTCGTGACACCGGCCCCCGCCGCACATCCGCCCGGCGAGGACCTCTCGAGCCTCACTCCGCGCGAGGTCGAGGTCCTCCGGCTGATCGCCGCGGGGCTCGACAACTCCGAGATCGCGCAGCGCATGCGGATCGGCGTGCAGACCGTCAAGAACCACGCCACCGGCATCTTCGCCAAGCTCGGGGTGCGGGACCGCGCGCAGGCGGTGATCGTCGCGTACGAGTCGGGCCTCGTGCGGGCCGGGCAGGGCAACGGACCGCGGGGCTGAGCGACGGGCTCTCGGGCCGGTCTACTGCCGCTGGTACCGCGCGAGGACCAGGTTTCCGTCCTTCACCAGCCGTTTCCGCAGCTCGTCGATGTCGATCGCCCCGCTGTAGTACTCCTGGAGCGCCGGGGTCGCCACCTTGTCCTTCCACTCCGGGTAGCCGCGCACCGTCTGCGCGGGAGCCGGGCGCAGGCCCTTGGCGAGGGCGGTGCCCGTGGCCCAGCCGTCCTTCTGCGTGCGCAGGGCGGGGTCCTTCAGCGCCTGCTTGCCGGTCGGCAGCATCCAGTCGCCGCGCGCCAGCTTCACCATGTTCGCCGGCCGCAGGAGGAAGTCGATGAACTCGACGGCCTCCTTCTTGTGCGGGCTGTCCTCGGCGATGGAGAGCGTCTGCGGGCTGACGCCCTGCGCGGTCCCCTCCTTGCCCGCCGGTGCCGGGAGCACCTGCCAGTCGAAGCCCTCGGGCGCCTGCTGGACGATCTGCTGGCGGTAGGAGAAGCCGAGCGGGACCATCGCGTACTTGCCGCCGAAGAAGCCGGGCAGGGTGTCGGAGCCGCCCATGCCGAGGGTGCTGTCCGAGGCGCTTCTGTCGGTGTTGACCTGGTCGTGGACGGTACGCGGCATGACCGCGTCGGCCGCGTCGAAGCGGACGTCGACCTTGCCGTCGGCTCCGCGGTGGAACATCCGGCCGCCGGTCGACAGGGAGAGGTTGAGCGTCGCGGAGACCGGCTCCTTGAGCGGCCAGGCGACGCCGTACCTGCCGTCCTCGCCGTCGCCCAGCTCCTTGGCGATCCTGCGGAACTCCGGCCAGCTCCACGGCTTGGCGGGGGTCGGAACGCGTACGCCCGACTTCTTCAGCCAGGTGGAGTTGGCGATCAGGACGCGCGGCTCCTGGAGGAACGGCACGCCGTAGATCCCGTGGTCGAACGTCGCCGTCTCCCAGCTGCGCCGCGGAATGTCGGACTTCAGCCGCTCGGGGAGCAGTTCGCCGATGTCCGCGAGATACCCGCCGTACGCGAAGTCGGCGAGGTCGTCCGACGCGTCGTGGATGATGTCCGGCGCCTCGCCGCCCTCGAAGGAGGTGAGCAGCTGGTCGTGGACGCTGTCCCAGCTGCCCTGGACGAACTCGACCTTGACGTCCGGGTGGGTGGCATTCCACTCCTCGACCAGCGCCTTGTTGGCGTCGACGGATTCCTTCTGCCAGGCGAGGGACTGGAACTGGAGGGTGATCTTCCCGTCGTCGTCGCCGGAGTCGCCGCTGCAACCGCCCAGCAGCAGGGCGAGCGCGGCCGTGGCGGCGGCCGCGGTCAGCAGACGCGGGCGGAGGCGCGGGCGCGGGCGGCGCATCAGGCCTTCACCGCCCCGGCCAGCATGCCGCCGGTGATCCGCTTCTGGATGATCGCGAAGATGACCAGCGAGGGGATGGTCGCGAGGAACGCGGCGGCGGCTAGCGGCCCGAGGTCGGCGACGCCCTCCGTGCCGATGAAGCGGTTGAGGATGACCGGCAAGGTCTGCTTCTCCGGGGTCTTGAGCAGGACGAGCGCGAAGAAGAACTCGTTCCACGCGGTGATGAAGGCGAACATCGACGTGGCCACGATGCCGGGCGCGAGCAGCGGCGCGACGACCGACACGAACGTCCGCACCCTGCTCGCGCCGTCCACTGCCGCGGCCTCCTCCAGCTCGGCGGGGACCGCGCGGACGTACCCGACGAGCATCCACAGCGCGAACGGCAGCGACCACACCACGTACACCAGGATCAGGCCGAGCAGAGAGTTGATCAGGTGGAGGTTCTTCAGGACCAGGAAGAGCGGGATGATGATGAGGACGAACGGGAACGCCTGGCTGATCACCACCCAGCCCGTCGCCGCCTTCGCCAGGCGGTTGCGGTGCCTGGCCATGACGTACGCCATGGGGGTCGCGATGACGACCGCGATCAGGGCCGCGCTGAGCGCCGCGATCAGCGAGTTGCCCGCGGCCCGCAGGAGGGGCTGCTCGTCGAAGGCCTGCCGGAAGTTGTCCAGCGTCGGGTCCTTCGGGATCCAGGTGGGGTGCAGGCTGCCCAGTTCCCGGGTGGGCTTGAAGGCCGTGGAGATCAGCCAGAGGAACGGGAAGGCGAGGAAGACGAGATAGGCGGCGAGCGCCGTGTACTGCGCGGCGCGCGTGGTCCTCTTCGTGCGCATCATGACTCGTCGTCCCCCTTCAGGCGGCCCACGAGGTAGACGGCGAGGATCACCGAGATCACCGCGACCATGACGCAGCCCATGGCCGCCGCGTACCCGAACTGGCCGTAGCGGAAGGCCTCTTCGTAGGCGAAGAGCATGGGCAGCCGGGTGCGGCCGCCGGGGCCGCCCTGGGTGAGGACGTAGACCAGGGCGAACGAGTTGAAGTTCCAGATGAAGTTGAGCGCCGTGATGGCGAGCGCGACCGGCTTGATGGCCGGCCAGGTGACGGTGCGGAAGCGGCGCCAGGCGCCCGCGCCGTCCATCGCGGCGGCCTCGTGCAGTTCGCGCGGGGTGTTCTGGAGCCCGGCGAGGAGGGCGACGGTGGTCTGCGGCATGCCGGCCCAGATCCCGACGACGACCACGGCGAGGAGCGCGGTGCCCGTGCCGGTCAGCCAGTCCTTGCCGTCCCCGAGGCCGAGGTCGGTGAGCGTCTCGTTGAGGACGCCCGCGTCCGGGTGGTAGACGAGCCGCCACATGATGCCGACGACCACCTCGGGCATCGCCCACGGGATGATCGCCAGCGCCCGCGCGAGCCAGCGCAGACGCAGCGGCTGGTTGAGCAGGAGGGCGAGGCCGAGGGCGAGGAAGAACTGCGGCACGGTGACGCCGAACGCCCACAGCAGGCCGATCCGGAACGAGTCCCAGAAGAGCGTGTCGTGCAGTAGGTCCTGGAAGTTGAGGGCGCCGATCCACTGCGTGGGCTCGGTGCGGCCCGACTGGGAGTCGGTGAAGGCGAGCGCGATGCCGTAGAGGAGCGGCCCTACGCTGAGGACGAGGATCGGGATCAGCGCGGGCAGCACCAGGAACCACGCGCCGTGGTCCGCGGACCCGCTGCCCGGTGTGCCTCTCGCTGACCGCTTCGTCGCGGTCGCGGTCGCCAATGTCACGGAAATCGGCTCCTTCGGGCGGCTCGGCCGGCGTTCGACCGCCCGCGCGGCCTCCGTCATCGTGCTGATGTGATCTTGATACGTCAAGCAGCCGGGCGCCCGCGCACATCGGTTGGCCTGTGCGAATGCGAGACTGTCCGGCGAACGGGGCAACGGGTGCGGGAGGCACGGATGGACGAGGCGCGGGCGCGGGACGTACTGGAGGCGACGGGTCTGGCGGTTCCGGTGGGCGGGGCCCGGCTGCTCGCCCTCGGCGAGAACGCGGTGTTCGCCCTCGGCGCCCTGGTCGTCAAGGTCGGCCGCGCCGACCCCGAACTCCTCGCGCGGGCGCGGCGCGAGCTGGCGGTCGCCGGATGGCTGGAGCAGGCGGGCGTCCCCGCCGTGCGGCCCGCCGAGGCCGAGGCCCGGCTGGTGGACGGGCATCCGGTGACGCTCTGGCACCGGCTCCCCGAGGCCGTGCGCCCCGCCGAGCCGCGTGACCTCGCGGCGCTGCTCCGTCTCGTGCACGAACTGGACTCGCCCTCCTTCGAGCTCCCGCGCCGGGAACTGCTCGGCGGCGTCGAGCGGTGGCTGCGGCTCGCGGGTGACGCGGTCGATCCGGCGGACGCGGACTATCTGCGGGCGCGCAGGGACGGCTTCGCGGCAGCCGCCGCCGCGCTGACCCCGCGCCTGGCGCCGGGCCCCATCCATGGTGACGCGCTGCCCCGCAACGTCCTGATCGGTCCGGACGGCCCGGTCCTCGCGGACCTGGAGACCTTCTCGGCCGATCTGCGGGAGCACGACCTGGTCGTCATGGCGCTCTCCCACGACCGCTACGGGCTCTCCGCACAGGCATACGACGGGTTCGTGTCGGTCTACGGGTGGGACGTGCGGGAGTGGGAGGGGTGTGCGGTGCTGCGGGGCGCCCGGGAGACGGCCAGCTGCGCGTGGGTCGCGCAGCACGCGCCGGCCAACCCGAAGGCGCTGGCCGAGTTCCGGCGCCGGGTGGCGTCCCTGCGGGACGGCGACACGACGGTCCGCTGGTACCCGTTCTGAGCGGCTCCCTCGAACCCCTTTAGGCGCCCGCGGTCCGGTCGCGCAGCCTAGTCGCGCAGCGGCCAGAGGCCGTCCACCACCGCGTCCTCGTTCCCCTTCTTCCGCAGGAAGTTCTGGAAGTCCGCCGCCCAGGCCGCGTACCACTCGATCTGGCGGCGGTGCAGTTCCGCCGGGCCGAGCGAGGCGACCTTCGGGTGGCGGTCGGCTATCGCGCCGGCGAGGCGGGCCGCCGCCTGGGCGTCGGCCGCGGCGTCATGGGCGGACTCCAGGACCACGCCGTACTCCGTGCAGACCGCCTCCAGGTTCCGCTTGCCCCTGCGGTAGCGGTCCACTGAGCGGTCGATCGTGTAGGGATCGATGACGGGGGCCGGGTCGCTGCCGCCGAGGCGGTCGCGCAGGGACGGCAGGCCGTGCCTGCGCAGTTCCGCGGAGAGCAGGCTCAGGTCGAAGACCGCGTTGTACGCGACGACCGGGACGCCCGCCTGCCAGTACGAGGTGAGGACGTCCGCGAGCGCGTTCGCCACCTCGGCGGCGGGCCTGCCCTCGGCCGCCGCCCGTTCTTCCGTGATGCCGTGCACGGCGACCGCGTCGGCCGGGATCGGCACGCCCGGGTCCGCCAGCCAGGTGCGGTGGCCCAGCGTCTCGCCGTCCTTGACCTCTATCACCGCGGCGGTGACGATGCGTGCCTCGCTCGGGTCCGTCCCCGTGGTCTCCAGGTCGAAACCGATCAGCAGCTCCCGGTGCCAGCCCATGGCCGCCCCCTCTTCTTCGTGGTGCTTTCCCCCAGTGGCCACCACGATCGCATGCGCCACTGACAATCCGAGGGCCGCGTTCCGCTTCGCCCCGGCGGGGAGGTCACGACACCGGCCGCGAGTCCGCCCAGGCCAGCTCGAACTCCTCGCGATACGTCACGAAAAGACCGCCCTCGCCCGGATCGCCCGACTTCACCACCCGGCTGCCGCCGCGCAGCACGAGCACCGGCGCCTCCATGCCCCGGGTCCCGCGCAGATAGGACTGGATGACGGCGATACCGTCCGCGCCGTCCCCGTCGACCAGGTACGCGGTGAAGCGCGGGGTCTCGTCGAAGACCTGGATCTCGAAGGCGCCCGGGTCACGAAGGCGCGCCCTGACCCGGCGCATGTGCAGGATGTTCGTCTCGACGGCGCGGCTCAACTCGCCCTTCCTCAGGCCCAGTTCCCGCTCCCGGCGCTTGACCGCGCTGCTCGCCGGGTTGATGAAGAGCAGGCGCGCCCGGCAGCCGGACTCCGCGAGCCGCACCAGGCGCCGCCCCGAGAAGTTCTGCACCAGGAGGTTGAGGCCTATGCCGATCGCGTCGAGGCGGCGGGCGCCGCCGAAGATGTCCTCGGCGGGGAACTGCCGCAGGAGCCGCACCCGGTCCGGGTGCACGCCGACCACGTCCGCGTACCGGTCGCCGACCAGGTCCTCGACGGCGTCGACGGGAAGGCGCCGCGCGGAAGGCGTGTCGGTGCCCGCGCCGAGTATGTCGAGGAGTCTGGCCGAGGCCCGTTCGGCCTGGGCGAGGACCGCCTCGGAGAGGGCGCGGTTGCGGGAGACGACGTTCCGGGTGACCTCCAGCTCGTCCAGGGCCAGCTCGACGTCGCGCCGGTCGTCCAGGTAGGGCTCGAAGCACGGCCAGTGCTGCACCATCAGCTCCCGCAGCTGCGGGAGCGTGAGGAAGCTGAGGACGTTGTCGTCGGCCGGGTCGAGCAGATAGCCCTTGCGGCGGCTCACCTCGCGTACGGCGACGGCCCGCTGGACCCACTCCTGACCTGCGGGCCCCGCGGCGGCCACCACCCAGTCGTCGGCGTGGACCGGCTCGTAGACCGGACGCAGAACAGCGGCCACGACCGCGCGCAGCCGCTGCTCCACCAGATTCAGCCAGATGTAGGCCCGCCCGGCACGCTGTGCGCGCGTACGGACCTCGCGCCAGGCGTCGGCATCCCAGTCCAGTTCGGGTCCGATCTGAGATCCCATCTCCATCGGCCGTGCCAGAGACACCGCTCCGGGAGGTACGTCCGCGGAGCCCCCCTCGTGACCCTCGTCACCAGGGGTCAGCTCCCGACCACCCGAGCTCACCCGCGCACCGCCTTCCGCCCCCGAACACTCCCCCGGTCAACGATCAAGGAAGGGTACTCCGGGAGCGGCGGGCGGTGCAGCCCGATGGGCGGGGTGGATTCTCAACCGCCCATCGGCGGCTGGCCGTTCTGGTTCGCGAGATCCTGCGGAGTGAGCGGGCTCATAGCGGTGACGTCGCGCGCGGCCAGCGAGAAGCCCTGCCAGTGGACCGGCATCGGCTGCTGGTCCTCGTCGCGCGCGATGTGGTGGAAGCCGATGTGCACCCAGGTGACGGGGTGGTCCAGGGTCTGGCCGTTCACCCACTTGTCGACGCTGGTCGGCACGCCGTTGCCACAGCTCGGATTGTCGCTCGCGTACTGCTCGCACGCCTTGTACTGGGTGAAGTACACGTCGTGCTTGGTGAAGGGCCGCCCTGCGTGCTTGTTGCTGGGTCCCGGCACGATCTCGTACGAGCGCGGGTGGCCGTCCTTGTTCTTGCCGGTGTTGCTGACCACGCGCCACCAGCGCATGTCCTTGCGGTCACCGGCGAGCTCCTTGGTGACCTTGGTGCGGGTGGTCTTCGTGGTGGGGCTGCCGTCGCCGGTGGGCGGGGTGACCGTGGAGTCGTACTGCTCGACCCTGGACTTCGGAGAGCCGTCCAGGCCGAAGTTGAGCCGCCAGAAGACGTTGTGGGCGTGGCTCTCGGCCTTGGCCTGGTCGCCCTTGCCTATCGGCCAGCCGCGGTCGTCGCCGCCGTCGTAGTCGTACGGCGAGAGGCTGCCGGTCGCGCCGACGTTGGACGTGATGGTGCCGTCCGAGGAGAACCGCCACTCGGTGATGTACTCGTACCAGGAGGCCTTGTTCACCGTGTAGACGAGCAGGTCCTTGGCCTGGGCGGTGTAGACCTTGCCGGTGCCGCCGGTGGACTGGTCGTCGTTGAGGCGGTAGGCGTGCCCACGCGCGCGCGTGGTGGTGCACAGGCCCTTCACGTCGCCCCGGTGCGGCACCTTGACGGTCTTGATGGTGCCGCCGGGACACTCGCCGGCCTTGAGGTTCTGCAGGGCCTGGCCGAAGTCGGTCCCCGTGACGTCGTTGTACTCGGCCTTGCCGTCGTCGTAGGGGACGTGCACCTGGGCGAGCCGGGCACTGGTCAGGACGGGTATGGGCTTCGGCTCGCCCTTCGGCTGGTAGCTGATCTTGTCGAGTATCAGGCCGGAGAGCGTGTTGTAGTGCCAGCACATGCGCCAGGTCGTGCCGCCGTCGACGGTCTGCTCGATCTTGTAGGCGTCACTGCAGTCGGCCGCCGCGGCGGGCGCGGCGGACGGCGCCTGGGGCGCGGCCGATGCGGGTGATGAGGCGACGGTCATGGCGCCGCCGAGGAGCGCGGGGACCGCGAGGGCCATGGTGACCCGTTTGCGGGCGCGCGAAGCTCTGTTGACGTGCATTGCGGAGTGGACTCCCTCGTGCGAGGAGAAGGTGGCGTGTGGTGTCGTGCGTGGGCGGCGCGTCTCAGCCGAGCCGGTCCACGGTGCGGGTGCTCAGGTCGACGACGAGGGACCGGGTGTCGATCCACGGGCCGCTCTTGACCTTGGTGATGACCTGCAGACACCGGTGCTTGCCGCACTCGGCGAGGTCGGACGGCACATGCTTCACGGTCTCCTTGCGGAAGACCATGCCGCTCAGCTCCAGCTGCCCGGGGCCGGTCAGCGCCTTGCCCGTGGCGTGCTGGAAGTCCTTCTTCAGGCCGTTGCCGAGCTGGTCGGCGATCAGCAGCTTCGCGCCCTCGGTGAGCTCTTCCCGGCTGGGCGGCGGCTGTACGTTCTGAGTGGTGGTCGTCCCCGTCACCTTGCCGGTCTTCACATCGACCGTCTTGGTGATGACGGCGTCCTTCTTGTAGTCGTAGTAGACGACTTCGGCGCGGCGCGGTGGTGCGGCCCCGCTGTCGCCGGGCTCCGGCTCGCTGAGGTTCGTGGACAGCAGCTGCGGGCCACGGTCCCCCTCGACGTCGCGGGCGCTGGTGCGCAGTTGGCCCGATTCCGAGGCCTTCTCGACGCGTGCCATCTCGTCGTCGGTCAGCGGGTCGCTGCCTATGCCCGCCGAGCCCTCCTCGGGCGCGGCCTCCACGACGCCGTCCTTCGCGATGGCGTCCTGGTCCGCCGCTGCCGCGTTGGCCTGGCGGTCCCCCGAGCCGCCCGCCCCCGATCCCGGCAGAGCGACGCCCACCAGCACAGCGGTGGCGGCCGCCGCTACCGCCGCGCCCGCCACCACCTTCCCGAGATGGCGTCTGACTGTTTCTCGCACTTACTCCCCCTACTCCCCTGGCACCCCTCTGGTGGGCATGCCGAGTATGTGGTCGGTCGGTTAGACGGGCTCAACTGCGGGGTGGTTGCCCCACTTTCGGGCAGACTCTGGCCAAAGTGGCCCCGACTCGAGGGGGCGTGAGTGGAAGAGTCGTATACATGCAGGTCTGGCCTGGGCAGGCGTATCCCTTAGGTGCCACGTATGACGGAGCCGGTACGAATTTCGCGGTCTTCTCCGAGACCGCAGAGCGTGTGGAGCTGTGTCTGCTGCACGACGACGGCGCGGAGACAGCCATCGAGCTGCGCGAGTCCGACGCGTTTGTGCGGCACGCGTATCTGCCCGGCATCATGCCGGGACAGCGGTACGGCTTCCGGGTGCACGGCCCCTACGCACCGGAGCAGGGGCACCGCTGCAACTCCGCGAAGCTGCTGCTCGATCCGTACGCGCGCGCGGTCAGCGGGCGCATCGACTGGGGCGAGGAGGTGTACGGCTACCACTTCGACCGGCCCGACGCGCGCAACGACCTGGACTCGGCGCCGCAGATGATGACCTCGGTGGTGGTCAATCCGTACTTCGACTGGGGCGACGACCGCCCGCCGCGCACGCCGTACCACGAGACGGTGATCTACGAGGCCCATGTGAAGGGCCTGACGATGCTGCACCCGGACCTTCCGGACGAACTGCGCGGCTCTTACGCGGCGCTCGGGCACCCGGCGATCATCGAGCACCTCACCGGACTCGGCGTGACGGCGCTGGAGCTGATGCCGGTCCACCAGTTCGTGAACGACCACCGCCTGGTGGACATGGGCCTGAACAACTACTGGGGCTACAACACCATCGGCTTCTTCGCCCCGCACAACGCGTACGCCTCGTGGGGCGACCGTGGCGAGCAGGTCCTGGAGTTCAAGCAGGCCGTGAAGGCGCTGCACGAGGCGGACATCGAGGTGATCCTCGACGTCGTCTACAACCACACGGCCGAGGGCAACCACCTGGGCCCCACGCTCTCCTTCAAGGGCCTCGACAACTCCTCGTACTACCGCCTCATGGACGATCCCCGCTACTACATGGACACCACGGGGACCGGCAACTCCCTGCTGATGCGCTCGCCGCACGTCCTTCAGATGATCATGGATTCGCTGCGGCACTGGGTCACGGACATGCATGTGGACGGGTTCCGCTTCGATCTCGCGGCGACGCTCGCGCGCCAGTTCCACGAGGTGGACCGGCTCTCGTCGTTCTTCGACCTCGTGCAGCAGGACCCGGTGGTCAGCCAGGTGAAGCTGATCGCCGAGCCCTGGGACGTCGGCGAGGGCGGCTACCAGGTGGGCAACTTCCCGCCGCTGTGGACCGAGTGGAACGGCATGTACCGCGACACGGTGCGCGATCTGTGGCGGGGCGAGCCGCGCACCCTCGCGGAGTTCGCGTCCCGGCTCACCGGCTCGTCCGACCTCTACCAGGACGACGGCCGGCGCCCGCTCGCGTCGATCAACTTCACCACCTGCCACGACGGGTTCACGCTGCACGACCTCGTCGCGTACAACGACAAGCACAACGAGGCCAACGGCGAGAACAACCAGGACGGCGAGAGCCACAACCGCTCCTGGAACTGCGGCGCGGAGGGCGAGACGGAGGACGAGGGCGTCCTCGCCCTGCGCGCGCGCCAGATGCGGAACTTCATCGCCACCCTGATGCTGTCCCAGGGCGTGCCGATGCTCAGCCACGGCGACGAGTTCGCGCGCACCCAGGGCGGCAACAACAACGCGTACTGCCAGGACAACGAACTGGCGTGGGTGCGCTGGCCGGACGGCGAGAACTCCCTGCTCGCCTTCACCCGGACGATGGCGATGCTGCGGCGCGACCACCCGGTCTTCCGCAGGCGCCGGTTCTTCCACGGCCGCCCGGTCCAGGGCACGCGCGACGAGCTGTCCGACATCGCCTGGTTCACGCCCGAGGGCGCGGAGATGGAGCAGAGCGACTGGGACGCCTCGCAGACGCGGGCGCTGAGCGTGTTCATGAACGGCAACGCCATTTCCGAGCCGGGGCCGCGCGGTGAGCGGATCGCGGACGACTCGTTCCTGCTGATGTTCAACGCGGCGCCGGAACCGACGGAGTTCGTGGTGCCGGTCAACCACGGCAGGCAGTGGCAGATGGTGATCGACACGGCCCTGGAGGACGGGGTGCCGTCGGACGGCGGACCGAAGGTGCGGGCAGGCGACCGGCTCACGCTTGCGGACCGGAGCCTCATGGTGCTGCAGCGTCCGGCGTGACGGCGGCGCGGGGCGGCTGAGCGGAGGCGTCGGCGGGGGGCCGTCGGTGGTGGGGCGGTTCGTGGCGGGCGGTGTCGGCGGGGGGCTGTCCGTGGTGGGGCGGTTCGTGGCGGGCGATCAGGGCCACCGCGAACGCCGCCGCCGCGGCCGCGCTGCCGAGGGCGAACGCCGCCCCCGCGCCGTGCGACTCCGCGAGGCGCCCCGCCACCGCAAGCGTCACCGCCTGCCCGCCGACGAAGGCGCTCGCCGCGAAGGTCATGCCCTCGGCGAGCCGCTGCGGCGGCACGGCGCGCTCGGTCAGCGCGAAGCCCGTGATGAGGTTCGGGGCGTAGACCGCGCCGAAGAGGGTGACCACTGCGTAGAGGCCCAACAGGCTGTCGGTCCACACCAGGGGCAGCGAAAGGAGCGTCGCGGCGGCCGTTGCCACGCGCCAGCGCGCCGGCAGCCCGAACCGCTCGGGCACCGCGGCCATGGAGACCCCCACCACGGCGCTCATGACCCCCATCGCCGCGTACACGAGCCCGGCCTGCCCCGGCTGCCCCAACTCCTTCGTGAGCTCGGTGATGCCCGCCCCGCAGGCGCCGAGCAGCACTCCCAGGAAGAGCAGCCCGACCCGCACCACGTACACCGGGCGTGGCAGTCGCGGACGCGCGCCACGCGCGCGTGTGCGCGTGTGTCCCCCGGTGTCCGCGGTGTCCGCTGTGCCCGTGGTGTCCGCCCCGGTGGTCCGGCCCGTAGGGTGCAGCGCGAAGGCCGTGCCGCATCCGGCGACAAGGAGCGCGGCCGCCCCGAACGCGTACTCCGGATGGCCCGCCACGGAGGCGAGCCCCACCAAAGCGGGGCCGAGCACGAAGGACAGCTCGTCCATGGTGCTCTCCAGGGACAGCACGGTGCCCACGAGCCGGTCGTCGCCGCCCGCCGCCCGGATCAGCGGGACCACCCTCGCGCGGGCCAGCGGGCCGATGCCCGGGATCGTGGCGCCCGTAAGGACGCCCAGGGCGACGAGGGCGGGCGTCGGCAGCCCCGCGACGGCGCCCAGGGTGTAGGCCGTGATCGCGACGGCGTTGAGGAGCGAGAAGGCGAGCACCACGGGGCGCTGGCCGCGCCGGTCCGCGAGGCGTCCGACGTACGGCCCCAGGGCCACCTGGCCCAGCGCGAGCGCGCAGGCGACGATTCCGCCGGTGGCCAGCGACCCGCTGGTCTCGGCCACCAGGAGCACGCTGCCGAACTGGATCATGGCCACGGGCAGCCTGCCGAGGAACGAGACGACGGGGAGCAGGACCCCGGTCGTCCGGAGCACGGTGCGGTACGCGTCCCGCGTGTTCTGAGCCATCGTCCGAAGCTAACGACGCGGTGGCGTGGGCACGCATGAGTCAATGACACGAAAGCCGCCGAGGGGGGTACGTACGTTCACATGACGCGCATGACGCCGGAGCGCCCCGGACCCGCGGTCCCGCCGCCCACCGCCACCTACCGGCTGCAGCTGCAGCCGGACTTCCCCTTCGCCGCCGCCGAGGAGGCCGTCCCCCATCTGGCCTCACTGGGCGTCTCTCACCTGCATCTGTCGCCGGTGCTCGAGGCCGTCCCCGGGTCGACCCACGGCTACGACGTCGTGGACCACGCGCGCGTGCGCGATGAACTGGGCGGCGAGGAGGGGCTGCGGGCCTTGTCGCGCGCCGCCCGCGCGGCCGGGCTCGGTCTGGTCGTGGACATCGTGCCGAACCACATGGCGGCGGCGCCGCGCCACAACCACGCGCTGTGGGAGGTGCTGCGCGAGGGCCCCGGGTCGCCGTACACGGGCTGGTTCGACATCGACTGGGAGGCGGGCGGCGGGCGTGTCCTGCTGCCCTTCCTCGGGGGCAGGCTCGGCGACGAGCTCGGGCAGCTCCGGGTCGACGGCGATGTCCTTCGCTACCACGAACACGCGTTCCCCCTCCGGGAGGGCACCGCGCGGCTGCCGCTTCCCGAGCTCCTGGACGCGCAGTGGTACCGCCTGGCCTGGTGGCGCCTTGCCCGCACGGAGCTCAACTACCGGCGCTTCTTCACCATCTCCGATCTCATCGGCGTGCGCGTCGAGGACCCGGACGTCTTCGACGCGACCCACCGGAAGATTCTGCAGCTGCTCCGCGAGGGCGTCGTCGAGGGCCTGCGGATCGACCACCCCGACGGCCTCGCGGACCCGGGCGCGTACCTCCAGAAGCTGCACGAGGCGACCGGCGGCCGCTGGACGGTGGTGGAGAAGATCCTCGCCGACGGCGAACACCTCCCCGCCGCCTGGCCCGTGGCCGGCACCACCGGCTACGACGCGCTGCGCCACATCGACGGCGTCTTCACCGACCCGGCGGGCGCCGGTGAGCTGCTCGGCCAGTACCGGCGCTTCGCGGCGCCGCCCGTGGACCGGGGCGGCGACTGGGACGCCACGGTACGCCGCGCCGCGTACAAGGTCGTCACGCACGAACTGGCCGCCGAGGTCGACCGCCTCACCCGGGTGGCGGCCGGGATCTGCGCGGCGGAGCCCTCCTTGCGCGATCACGCGCCGTGGGCGCTGCGCACCGCGCTCAGGGAGCTGCTCGTGCGGCTCCCCGTCTACCGGCCCTACGTCCGCGGGGGCGACGCCCCGGAGACGGTCCTCACCGAGGGCGCGGCCGACGAGGCCAGGGCCGCCTTCGGCGTGCCCGAGGAGGCCGCCGCGGTCGACGTCGTACGGGACCTGGCGCTGGGGCGGGCGCGCACGGAGCGGGACCCGAAGGTGCGGGCGGCGGTGGCGGAGTTCCGCGCGCGGTTCGCGCAGACGTCGTCCGCGCTGCGCGCCAAGGCCGTCGAGGACACCGCGTTCTACCGGCACGCGCCGCTCCTTTCCTCGGCGGAGGTGGGCGGCGCGCCCGAGCGTCCCGCGGTGCCCATGGAGGAGTTCCACGCGTACTGCGCGCGCGTGCAGCGCGACTGGCCCTACTCGGGCACGGTCCTGACGACCCATGACACCAAGCGCAGCGCCGATGTGCGGGCGGGCATCTCCGTCCTGTCCCAGTGCCCCGAGCGGTGGGCGGACCTCGTCGCCGAGCTGACCGAGCAGACCGCGCGCGTGGGCGGCGCCTGCGCGCCCGATCCGCAGCTGGCCTGGGCCGCCTGGCAGACGGCGGTCGGCTTCGGCATCCCCTACGACACGCGGTTGCGGGACGCGCTCCTGAAGCACGTGCGCGAGGCGGGCCTGCACACCAGCTGGACCGAGCCCGACGCGGCGTACGAGAAGGCGGTGGCGGCGTTCGTGGAGGCGGGCCCCTGCGGGCCGCCGCTGCACACGGTGGCGTCCTTCGCGCAGGAGCTGGCCGACCATGTACGGGCGACCGTCCTCGGGGCAGCGCTCCTGCACCTGACGATGCCCGGAGTGCCCGACGTCTACCAGGGCACGGAGAGCGAGTACCGCGCCCTGGTCGACCCGGACAACCGGCGGCCCGCGCACTTCCAGCCGCACGTCCTTGAGCGGCTCGACGCCGAGCCGGAGCGCGTGGACCTCGCGGAGGAGAAGCTCGCGCTCACCGCGGCCGCGCTGCGGCTGCGGCGCGGGCGGCCGGAGCTGTTCGGGGGCGCGGCGACGTACGAGCCGCTGGCCGCCGAGGGGCCGGGCGCGGCGCACTGCGTGTCGTTCGCCCGTTCCGGCGAGGTCGTGGCGGCGGTGACGCGCCTCTCCCTGCGCCTGGCCGACGCGGGCGGCTGGCGGGATACGCGTCTGGCACTCCCGGCGGGCCGGTGGACGGATCTGCTCGCCCCGGGGCGGGAGTTCGAGGGACACGCGCGCGTGGCGGAGCTTTTCGCGGCGTCGCCGGTGGCGCTCCTTGAGCGGGTCGCCGAGGGCGGACGGGTCGAGTCCGGGAGGCGTGGGGAATCGGCCTGACCGCCTGACCGGCCCGGGATTCAGCGCAGGGCGCGCGGACCGTTCTCGGCGGGGCGGGGCGAGGCAGGGCCAGACGGGGCGAGGCCGGGCGGGGCGGGGCGGGGCCGGGGCGGGGCGAAGCGGGACGAGGCGAGACCGGCCGGGGCCGGGGCGGGGTGAGGACGGGGCGGGGCGACGCCGGGCCGGGCGAGGCGGGGTGAGGCGGGGCCGGGGCGGGGTGACGCCGGGCGAGGTCGGGGCCGGGCGAGGCCGGGGCCGGGCGAGGCGAGACCGGGCGAGGCCGGGGCGGGATTTGAGGACGGGGCGGGGCGACGCCGGGGCGGGCGAGGCGGGGTGAGGCCGGGTGAGGCGGGGTCGGGGCCGGGGCGGGGTGACGCCGGGCGAGGCCGGGGCCGGGCGAGGCGAGACCGGCCGGGGCCGGGGCGGGATTTGAGGACGGGGCGGGGTGAGGACGGGGCGGGGTGACGCCGGGGCGGGCGAGGCGGGGTGAGGCCGGGTGAGGCGGGGCCGAGCAGGGCGGGGCGTGTGCGGCGCCCCGGGAGCCGTGGCCGGGCCGGGTCCGCCGCCTGTGCGGGCCGTGCGCCCAGGGCGGGCGCAGGCGCCGCGGTGGGCTCCGGAAGGGGCACGGACGGCGGCTCGGCGGCCGACTTCCGGGGTGGTTCCGGGGGCGGGCGAGGCGCTGGTGCGGCGCCCCGCGGGCTCCGACCTGGGCGTCGGCGCGGCGAATGGTCGCGCGGGGCGGTCCGGGACCGCTGCCGGACGGTGCCCGGCGCGAGCCTCACAGGCGGTACGGGTGGGGCCGCGCGGGGCGCCGCCCCCCGTGCGTGTTCTTGACACGTCCCAAGGGGCGTGGCGTACTGCGATTGCCTCAGTGGTGGACCGGACGGGGGGCCAACTGGCGGTGCAGCACTATCCCAGCGTTCCTGAAATCATCCTGGCCGCACGCCGGTTGACAGCCCATCGTCCCGAACTGAGCGCCCTGCGCGAAGTGGGTGCCTCGCGCGCGGGGCGGCCGTTGCACCTGCTGTCGGTGGGGCGCTGCGCCCGAGCGGTCCTCGTCGTCGCGGGGGCGCACGCCAACGAACCGGCGGGCGGCTCGACGCTCCTGCACCTCGCCGAGCTGACCCTGCGCGATCCGCGGCTGCGCGCCGACACGTCCTGGCACTTCCTGCTCTGCGCGGACCCGGACGGCGCGAGCCTGCACCGCACGCCCGCCCCGCGCTCGCTCCTGGACTATCACCGGCACTTCTTCCGCCCCGCGGGCCCCGAGCAGCCCGAGTGGTCGCCCTCCGTGCTGCCGCCCGACCGGCTGCCGCCCGAGACCCGCGCGCTGACCGCCGTCATCGACGAACTGCGGCCCTACTTGCAGGTCTCGTTGCACGGCACCGATCTGGGCGGCAGCTGGGTGCAGCTGACGAAGGACATCCCCGGCCTCGCCGAGCCGTTCGCCAAGTCGGCGGCGGAACTGCGCATACCGGTGGAGACCGGGGCGTCCGACGCGGCGGGCTGGCACGTCTCCGGGCCGGGCGTCCACGTACTGCCCGACATCGGCGCGGCGGCCGCGTACCCGAGCCTGCCCGAGGACGCCCGCCTCACCACCTGGCACCGCACCCACCGGTACGGCGGGCGTACCGCGATCGTCGAGGTGCCGATGTGGGCGAGCGATCTGGTGGACGACCCGGCGGCGCACCCGGCGCCGGTGCGGGCGATGCGGGCGCTCGCGCGGCGGCTGCGGCGGGACGCGCGGCTCGTCGAGGAGGTCCTCGGCGAGGCCCTGCCGCGGCTGCCGGGCGCCGACGGGCCGCTGCTGCGGGCGGCGCGCTGGGCGCTCGCCCTGGTGCCGGGCCTCGCCGACGACTGGTGGCGGCTGCCGCCCGCGGGCACGTCCATGGCGTACATCGGGAGCGTCGACGCCTTCGGCAGGCGCCTGCCGCTGCGGGCGGCCGCGATGCTGCTGCGGGTCCTCGACGAGGCGGGCGACCGGGCGGCGCCGCGCCTGGAACGCCTGGTGACGCAGTGGAGCGAGGCGTTCGCCGAGCGGTTCAGGGCCCGGTGGGTGCCTCTGGAGCACCAGGTGAAGCACCAGTCACGTACGACGGTCGCCGCCGCCCGGTACGCGCGCGTGGAGGCCGACCACGACCGCGGGTGACCGTGGCGGCGCGGTCAGCCCGTGGCGAGGCGGAAGGCCATCCGGCCGAAGCTGACCAGGTCGCCGTCCTGGACGAGGGCGGCGCCGGTCACCCTGCGGCCGTTGACGGACGTGCCGTTGGTCGAGCCGAGGTCGCGCAGCACCCACTTGCCGCCCTGGCGGCGCAGTTCGGCGTGGACCCGGGAGACCGTGTCGTGGCTGAGCCGCAGGCCGTTGGCGGGGTCGCGGCCGATGCGCAGCGGGTAGGGGCTGTCGGGCGACGGCAGCAGCAGCTTCGGCAGCCGCTCGGCCTGCCAGGCCCTGCGCAGCTTCATCGTGAACCCGGAGACCGCGCCGACGCCGCCGAGCACCAGGCGCGTCCAGCGCCCCTCGGTCCGCAGGTCGGCGGTGAGCGCGGCCAGCTCGTCGGGCCTGCGGGCGGCCAGTACGAGCTCCATGCGGCGCAGGAACGTGTCGTGCGAGAGCCTGCCGACGGCCGCGCCCTCCTTGAGTGCGTCCAGCGCCCGGTCGCGCTCGGCGTCCGTCACCCGCGCGGGGTACGTGGAGAACTCAAAGGAGGAGGTCACCCGGAGATTGTCGGCCAATTGCGCCCCGGGTGTCCAGAAGGGCAGGAACGCGGCACGATCGATCACTTCTCCCTCCGCACGGCCGGTTTCTGACGCACCATGGGACGCACGGTGTGACGGACAGCGGACGAAGGGGAACCGTCGGTGAAGTTCGAAGTGTGGGCGCCGGAGGCCGAGCGGGTCGTACTGGAGTGTGCGGGGGCCTCGCGCGCGCTGGAGCGGGACGCGGACCGCGCGGGGTGGTGGTCGGGCGAGGCGCCGGCCGAGGACGGCACGCGTTACGGCTTCGCGGTGGACGGGGGCCCGGTCCTGCCCGACCCGCGCTCACGGCGCCAGCCGGACGGGCCCGACGGGCTCAGTGCGGTCGTCGACCACGGCCGGTACGGGTGGCGCACGCCGTGGGCGGGACGCGACGTGCGGGACGCCGTCCTGTACGAGCTGCACGTGGGTACGTACACGCGCGAGGGCACCCTTGACGCGGCGGCGGACCGGCTCGGGCACCTCGCGGAGCTCGGTGTCACGCATGTGGAGCTGATGCCGCTGTGCCCTTTCCCGGGGAAGTACGGCTGGGGGTACGAGGGGGTCTCGCTCTGGGCGGTGCACGAGCCGTACGGCGGACCCGAGGCGCTGAAACGATTCGTCGACGCGGCGCACGCGCACGGGCTCGGCGTCGTCCTCGACGTCGTCCACAACCACCTCGGCCCGTCCGGCAACCACCTGCCCGCCTTCGGCCCCTACTTCACCGAGACGCACCAGACGCCCTGGGGCGCTGCGGTCAACCTGGACGCGCCCGGCTCCGACGAGGTGCGCGCCTACCTCGTCGGCAGCGCCCTCGCCTGGCTCGACGACTACCGCATCGACGGTCTGCGGCTTGACGCGGTGCACGCGCTGCGGGACACGCGCGCGCTGCACTTCCTGGAGGAACTCTCCACTGCCGTCGACTCCCTGGCCGGCGAGCTCGGCAGGCCGCTGGCGCTGATCGCCGAGTCCGACCTCAACGACCCGCGGACCGTCACCCCGCGCGCGAGCGGTGGCCTCGGCCTGCACGCGCAGTGGAACGACGACTTCCACCACGCGCTGCACACCGCGCTCACCGGTGAGGCGCAGGGGTACTACGAGGACTTCGCGAGGGCCCCGCTCGCCGCCCTCGCCAAGACGATGACCCGCGGGTTCCTCCACGACGGGACGTACTCGACGTTCCGCGGCCGCGCCCACGGCCGCCCCGTGGACCGGGCACGGACGCCCGCGTACCGCTTCCTCGGCTACACGCAGACCCACGACCAGGTCGGCAACCGCGCGCAGGGCGACCGGCTCTCCGCCTCGCTCTCCCCGGGACGGCTCGCCTGCGCGGCCACTCTCATGCTCACCGGCCCCTTCACGCCGATGCTGTTCATGGGTGAGGAGTGGGCCGCCTCGACGCCCTGGCAGTTCTTCACCGACCACACCGACCCCGAACTCGCGGATGCCGTGCGCCGGGGCAGGCGGCGGGAGTTCGCGGCACACGGCTGGGCCGAGGAGGACATCCCCGACCCGCAGGACCACGGCACGCGGGAGCGTTCCTGCCTCGACTGGTCCGAACCCGCGGAGGGCCACCACGCGCGCGTGCTCGCCTGGTACCGCGAGCTGATCACCCTGCGGCGCACCCGCGGCGACCTGACCGACCCCGACCTGGCGGCGGTGCGGGTCGCCTACGACGAGGAGGCCCGCTGGTTCGCGTACCGGCGCGGAGACCTGCGGATCGCGGTGAACCTCGGCAAGGAGCCCGCCGTCGTACCGCTGGACGGGCGCCACGCGCGCGTGCTCGCCGCCTGGGAGCCGATTGCCGCACCCGGCGTGGACGGCGTGGTACGGCTGCCCGCCGAATCGTGCGTGATCCTGGCCACCGCATAGGGCACGCACGTCCCACACCCGTTACTGGGGCAATACCGAGGGCGGAGGGTATCCAAGCGCGCCGTGGAGCTCTGCGCCGTGGAGCTTCGCGCCGTACACCGTTCTGCCGCGAAACGACTCCCGCTCAGTAGGTAGACCTGGTGGGACCGACGTCATGCCGGTTGAGGCATCGGCGGTGATCGCCGCGGCGACTGCCTCGCTGCGCAGTCGACGTTCGGTACGTGTTCTCGGTCGGCGAGCTGTCGGCGTACACGGCTCAACCCTCAGTCCGCCATGGACATCTCGGAGGCGATTTGCCTTGGCGTGGCCCCGGCGCGAAGTGCTTCTGCCCGGGCCAGAGCGGCCACCGTCGAAAACCGCAGAGGTAAGGACGAGCGCTCAAGGCGGTCCCGGATGGTTTCCGGGGTCAGCAGTGTCGGGCGCCCGTCCTGGACATCGTCACCTGGCCCCCGCCCCGTCGCCGCCTAGTCGACGATCGCCATCTCGCGGGCGGTGGTGTTCAGCCGTCGGCCGCCCTCCTCGGTGACCGTGACGATGTCCTCGATGCGCACTCCGAAGCGGCCGGGCAGATAGATGCCCGGCTCCACGGAGAAGCACATGCCCGGCACGAGCGGCTGCTCCTCGCCCTCGATCATGTAGGGCGGTTCATGGGTGGTGACGCCGATGCCGTGCCCGGTGCGGTGGATGAAGCGCTCGCCGTAGCCGAACTCGGTGATCACGGCGCGGGCCGCACGGTCGATGTCCTGGCAGGCGGCGCCGGGCCGTACCGCCGCGCAGCCCGCCGCCTGCGCCTCGCGCACCACGTCGTGGACACGCTGCTCCTCGGCGGTCGGCTCGCCGACGTGGACGGTGCGGGAGGTGTCCGAGCCGTAGCCGTGCAGCAGGCCGCCGAAGTCGAGGACGACCATGTCGCCGTGGCCGATGACGCGGTCGCCCGCCTCATGGTGCGGGTTGGCGCCGTTGGGGCCCGAACCGACGACGGTGAAGTCGACCTGGGAGTGCCCGAACTGCCGCAGCAGATCCGCGAGATCGGCGGCGACGTCCGTTTCCCTGCGGCCCGCGAACCGGACCTTCTTGATCTCCTCGTACGTCGCGTCGGCCGCCGCGCCCGCCGCCGCGAGGCGCTCCAGCTCGGCCGCGTCCTTGACGGCACGGAGCATCGGAAGCCCCTCGGTGAGGGACACGTACGAGGTGTCGGGCAACGCGTTCTGGAAGCCGAGCAGATGCATCGCCCAGCCGTTGTCGCTCACTCCGAAGCGGCCGGACACGTCCAGGAGCGGGGCGGTGACGGCGTACGGGTCCTTGCCGTCGGTCCAGTCCCGCAGGGTCAGCGCGGGCGCACCGGCGGCGCGCGCGGCGTCCGGCGCCTCCAGGGTGGGCACGACGAGTACGGGGTCCTGTCCCGCCGCGAGCACCAGGACGGTCAGGCGCTCGGTCGTCGCGGTCGGCTGGTAGCCGGTGAGCCACACGAGGTCGGGGCCCGGAGCCACGAGGAGGCCGGCGAGGCCCGCCTCGGCGGCCGTGGCGGCGGCACGCTCCATACGGGCCTTGTAGTCGTCGGCGGTGAAGGGGGCGGGCGCGGGCGCGGGCGCGGTGCTCATGAAGACCTCCTGTTGGGTACGCCTGCATCTTGCCTCCCGCCATGGACGTTCGCGAGCGTGTTGCCGGGGTGCTGGTGGACGGGCGTGGGAGGGCTGAGAGTCAGGGGTGGGTGGTCGTTCAGGTCACGACTCCCGGCCTGACCGGCAGGAGCTGGCGTCCGCCGCCCTCATGGCGCACCGTCAGGGCCACCGCCCTGCCGGGTCGCGCCGCGCCGATCACGGAGGCGAGCCGGGCCGCCGACCCGATGCGCGTCCCACCGAAGGCGAGCAGGGTGTCGCCGCGCACCAGCCCCGCGGTGTGGCCGGGCCCGGGAACGTGCACGCCGACCAGGAGCGCCCCCGCTCCTCCGGGGGCGTCGACGGCCTCGATGCCGAGCGTGGCGGTGGTAGCGGTGGTGGCGGTCGTGGCCGTCCTGCTGCGCGGCGCGGGTGGGTGCGGGCCCGGTTCGGCGGATGTGGGTGGCTTCGCGGTCGGGGCGGGAGCGCCGGGCTTCTGGGGTGAGGCGCCGGGCTGCGGGACGGGAGCGCCGGGCCGCGGAGCGGGGGCAGCCAGGTCTCGGACGGCGGCACCCGAGTCTTGCGCGGAGGCACCCGCGCCCCGCGCCGCCTTCTGCGTCTCGGCGAGCTTGCTCATGCCGATGACCGTGGCGCTCACCGTGCCGAGTCCGACGCCGCAGAGCACCAGGACCACCGCGCACAGCAGCCCGAACAGCAGGGTCGTCAGACGTCGCCCGCGGCGCCGGGCGGCATGCGGTCGACGGCTCTTCTCGGGCCGCTTTCCCGTATCGGGCCGCCATTTCACAGAACGCCTTCCGGGGTCCGGGACCGGGTTCTGGCCGTGGTCCGGGACCGGGTTCTGGCCGGGGTGCTGGCCGGGCTGCCTGCCCGGCATCGGCTTGGGACGCAACGTGGTCTGATCCATGGCTCGCCTCCGGCCACAGCTCTACCCGGAGTCACCCGGCGGCGACGCCTCACGAACGGGTGACGTCCAGCTGTGCGGCCAGGGCCACCGAGTACCCGCGCAGCACGCCCGCGTGGAGCAGCTCCGTGCGGTGGACGCACGCGGGCGTCCCTGCTAGAGATCGTCTTCAAAGGGTCAGATCCAGAGCAGGAGTGAGGCGATGGTGACGGTGGCCTGGTAGGACTCACGGGTCTTGTCGTAGCGGGTGG